>JBMYQW010000449.1:0-3970 GCA_049601735.1 Spirulinaceae cyanobacterium | reverse complement strand
AATAGCCTCTACGTCCACATCCCATAGGGATAAGGATCAGGAATCAAGGCAAATAGAAATCCCAGAGCTTAGTAAAATCCAAGCCGAGGTCAATCTATTGGCGAAGGAAATTGATTCCGAGGGCTCAAAAATTAATTCTTTAAAAGAAAATCAGGACAGTCTTGATGAAGAATTGGATGAACTACTCGACAAGAATGAAAAGATCAGGGAAAAGAATATCGAAAAATTCAAAGAACAAGAAATCGGTGATTTAGACAATCGAATAGATGAAGCTGAACGTGATATCGAAAATCTCGAATCAATCATTGAAGAGCGATCTAATTCTTTCTTTGACCACGGTTATGCGATAGTGATATCACAACTAGAAATAGATTTGGTGAATTTGGAATTAGAAAGAGCAAATAAGGCTTTGGCAGTCAGCAATAAAATTGTAGATAAATGGGCTGACTTTGGTGACGAAGAACTATCTCGACAATTAAATCTTATTCATAACGAACGTTTGGATATTTCCGAAGAGATAAATGCCACTCGACTTAGGATGCTAAACGCTCAAAGGAATCTTGATGAATCCTTGAATTCATGGTACTCAGCGAGAGTGTCAGCTCTTGGCAGAATAGATTTTTTATATTACAGTATTGGGATTTCTACAACTACTACATTTGGAGACATTGTTGCCAACAGTCACTTCGTTCGTTTGGCTGTAAGCATACAGCTTGTGCTGTCAGTTGTTGCAGCAGCAGGCTTCACCAATTCACTGTTGCCAGAAAAGTCATAATGTGATCACTATCAAATAATTTTCTTTGCCAAGTCCAATGCTTAAAAATAGACACAACATCAACATTCCGATTCTGCATGAAGATGAGACGGGTGTAATTCGAGTTGCGGGAACACGAGTTTTGCTGGAATTAGTCATTCGTGCCTTTCAAGATAGCGCAACGCCAGAGCAAATTGTTCAACGCTACGCCTCGCTCACTCTTGCAGATGTTTACCTCATCATTGGCTATTATTTGCAAAACCAGTCAGAAATCCATGCTTACCTTGAGGCTCGTGAGCAACGTGCCGCGACGGTTAGACAGAAACTCTCCACCGTTCAACCCAATCTAGATTCAATCCGAACTCGTCTACTCGCTCAACAAGGAAATTAAGAAGCATCCGTATTTATGTTGAGATTACGGTAAACGCCTGCTCACTCAACTAGCCACAGTCCTCACGACCGAATTTGGTAGAGGCTTGGATATCTCAAACCTGCACTATACGTACCTGTTTGACCAGGACTTTCCAAATTGTGACGCACTGCGTCACAAAACTGCTCATTAGCAATATCTCCAAACGCCAATGATTCTCCGCGCCCTCCTCGAATGGGACAACGAAGTCCAAGCCTATGCTGCGACCTGTCCTGAACTCAACTTCATTTCTTCCTGTGGTGATACCAAAGAAGAAGCGATCGCCAATCTTAAAGATGCAATTCAGCTCATGCTGGAACCCATCCCTGAAGAATTTCTCAGCCGTAGCGCAAGGGTTGAGACTGTTGAACTGACAGTCTAGAGCTGATGTCTCCCAGAACCCCAAGACTCAACGCCAAAGCCGTCATCAAACACCTCAAAGCCGCTGGATTTGTGGAAGTGAGCCAGAACGGTTCTCATCTGAAGCTGTTTAATGCTGAAACTCGACGCACGGCAATTGTTCCGGTACATCATAGGAGAGCCATTCCCATCGGAACGCTCAAAGCCATCGAGAAACAATCTGGTGTAACCTTCGGCTGAGTAGACGCGGGTATCTGAGTAAACTGCTGCCTAGCCCCTAGTCGAACCCCCTATAATTAGAGGGGATTTTGACCTGCTCTTCCATTCTGCCCTACGAGCCTTGTTTGCTTTTTTTCACCAGATCCGCACCATCATCCATCAATGGTGGTCAGACTTTACCCTGCAAACCCGCCTCATGGCGGGTGCAACGCTGATTGTTTCCCTGGTGATGAGTGGGTTGACCTTTTGGGCGGTGAATACCATTCAGCAGGATGCCCGCATCAGCGATAACCGCTTTGGTCGTGACCTCGGGCTGTTGCTGGCGGCCAACATCGCCCCCCTGATCGCCGAGAATGATCTCAATGCGGTGGCCCAGTTTTCGGGTCGCTTCTACAGCAGCACCGCCAGTGTCCGTTACCTCATCTACGCCGACCCGGATGGCATTATTCACTTTGGCATTCCCTATTCTGAAGCCGAGGTGCAAAACTCCCTGACGATCCAGCGGCGGATTCGGCTTCCTGAGAGCTACGCCCCGGAGGCGAGCCTGCCCATGGTGCGCCAACACCAGACGCCGAATGGCGAAGTGACGGATGTGTTTGTGCCCCTGCAAAATGAGGGGGACTATTTGGGCGTGTTGGCGATCGGCATCAACCCCAATCCGACCGTGGTTGCCTCCTCGAACCTAACGCGGGATGTGACGATCGCCGTTTTTATCTCCATCTGGGCCATGGTCTTGCTCGGTGTGGTCTTCAACGCCCTAACGATCACCAAACCGATCAAAGAGCTGCTGGTCGGCGTTAAAAACATTGCTGCTGGGGACTTTAAGCAGCGGATCGATCTGCCCTTGGGTGGAGAACTGGGCGAACTCATCTTCAGCTTCAATGAGATGGCCGAGCGCCTCGAACGCTACGAAGAGCAAAACATTGAAGAGCTGACCGCCGAAAAAGCCAAGCTCGAAACCCTGGTCTCGACGATCGCCGATGGAGCGGTATTGCTCAACACTGAGCTAGATATTATTCTGGTCAATCCTACCGCGCGCCGCATTTTTAGCTGGGATGGCGAAACCGTGATTAGCGAGAATGTGCTCCACCATCTGCCTGCCGCTGTCACTGTCAAGCTGACCCGACCTCTCTATCGACTCAGCGGGACGAAGCTCAACCCGATGACGGATCCCCATGCGCATCTGCTGGGTGCAATGGACAAACACCGCGAGGGGGATGAATTTCGCATTACGCTGACCGAACCCACCGAGCGGACAATTCGCATTCTCCTGACACAAGTTTTGGATCAGCAGCGCACCACGGTTAAGGGGATTGCCATGACGGTGCAGGACATTACCCGTGAGGTGGAACTCAACGCAGCCAAAAGCCATTTCATCAGCAACGTCTCCCACGAACTGCGCACACCCCTTTTTAATATCAAGTCCTTTATTGAAACCCTCTACGAATATGGTGATGACCTGAGTGAGACCGAGCAAAAGGAATTTCTCCACACCGCCAACAACGAAACCGATCGCCTCACCCGCCTGGTGAATGATGTGCTCGATCTCTCTCGTCTGGAGTCGAACAAAACCTATCAGCTTGATGCCGTAGATGTTGCTCGTCCCATTGAACAGACGCTACGTACCTATCAACTCAATGCCAAAGACAAGGGCATCGAGATTTTGCCCGATTTGGCGCCAGACTTGCCCCCAGTACTGGGTCATTACGACCTCTTGCTCCAAGTGTTGGCGAACTTGGTGGGTAACTCGCTCAAGTTCACCGACAGTGGGGGACAAGTCGTGTTGCGGGCTTACGTGATCGAGCAGGCAACCCCCGTGCTCAACCAGACCCAGAAAGTCCGGATTGAAGTGGCGGATACAGGTACGGGCATTGACGCCGAAGACCAGACGGCGATCTTCGATCGCTTTTTCCGGGTTGAGAATCGTGTCCATACCCTTGAAGGTACGGGTCTCGGGCTCTCGATCGTGCGCAATATTATCGAGAAACACCATAGCCAGGTGTATTTGATCAGTGAGGTGGGGGTGGGCAGCACCTTCTGGTTTGATCTGGAGGTGTATCAAGAAGAAGGCTTGCTCAATAGTGGCGCAACCCGTGCGGCTGAGTCGCCCTCTCAAGTACAGGGTTGAACCGCTAGCGGAACAGCTCTTACTCCATCACCTCACAAATCGATAATATCCCTCTTTTGTCACTTTGGGGAGAGAATAAAGAGAAGGGAAAACTGAGAAA
>JBMYQW010000448.1:0-3972 GCA_049601735.1 Spirulinaceae cyanobacterium | reverse complement strand
CCCACTGGAACTCCCACCAGGAGCTGAATACAGCGTTAAGTTCACACCAGTGACGAGGGCACTACCCCTACAAAATTCATTGGCAAGATTCTATTTATTGCACCTTTTTAGCTGTGCCACGGCATTAGGGATCAGACGACGATCGCAACTGCTTGAGCTGGGCTTCGACCTGCGCCTCGCGCTCTAGTTGCGCAAAACGATTTTCGAGGCGGTTGGCGTTGGCTGTTGTGGTCATTTCCGCTTCGGCTTCAAGGGCGAGAATCTCTTCCTCGACGCGATCGAACAATGACCAGGGATCAGTACTGGAGGCGTTGAGGAGGGTTTGCAGACTCTGGGTGGCTTGGGCCGAATGCAGCCGTGCGAGATAAAACTCTTTCTTGAGCTTGACGTGCTGATATTTCTGCTCCAGGATATTCAGGTCTTGCTTGAGTTTTTGGCTGACGGTTTGCTGTTGATCAATTTGCGACTGCAAAAAGGCCACGGTTTCGAGGTAGCCCTGGCGACGGTTGAGGGCATCGCGGGCGATCGCTTCGTCATTTTTGTCTAGCGCCACTTGGGCACGTTGATACCAGGTCTCGGCGGCGGACTGATTTTGCAGGAGTTGGCGCTCGGTGCGCTTCTGGGTGGCGATCGCTTGGGCGGTGGCTTGGCGCAGCTTGCGCAGTTCACCGTGCATGATCTCGATCATCTCGGCCAATCGCTCGGCCGGATCATCGTGGGGATTGATCCATTGCTCGACATTGGTTTGCACCAGTCGCCAGACTCTTTTTACCAGGGTCGTCATGCCACCTCCCAGCCAGCCATTTCGCTCTCTATTGTACCGATTGGCTTGTCCGGATTGTGCTGCATATCACTTGACGCTGGTGCTTGACCCTGGCGCTTGACTTGCCAGGTTGCCAAGCGGAATGCTCTAATGCCTTAGCAAGATGGAATGGCATGAACTGTAAGGAGTCTTGACCCATGGCCGAGCAGCAGTTGCGGATTGGTTGGCTCTACCCGACGTTAATGAGCACCTACGGCGATCGCGGCAATGTGATTTGCCTAGAACGCCGTGCCCAACAGCGGGGCATTGCGGTGGAGGTTGTGCCCCTGGCGCAGGATACCGAGGCAGCGGTCTTTGCCACCGTGGATCTGGTCGTGGGCGGAGGGGCGCAAGACCGTCAGCAAGAAATTGTCATGCGGGACTTGCAAGGGGCGAAGGCCCAGACATTGCGATCGCAACTGGATGCGGGGGTTCCGGGC
The DNA here is from genome assembly GCA_049601735.1 of Spirulinaceae cyanobacterium. GTDB lineage: Bacteria > Cyanobacteriota > Cyanobacteriia > Cyanobacteriales > Spirulinaceae > SIO3F2. The sequence goes on along the minus strand of JBMYQW010000448.1, from coordinate 2,730 downwards.
GTCTTCACCTGCGGCTCACCGCAACTGCTAGGGCATTACTACGAACCGGGCGAAGGGCAACGAATTGAAGGCTTGGGGCTTTTGGATTTGGTCACGAAGCATCCGGGAATTAACGTGCCCCGCTGCATTGGCAATGTGGTCTTTGAACTCACCGCATCCCCCCTCGTGGACGATCTCAAAGCCCTGCTACCGGAGGGAGAGCCGCCGATCGCGATCGGTTTTGAGAACCATGGTGGCCGCACCTACCTGGGCGACGTGCAACCCCTGGGCAAGGTGATCAAGGGCTATGGCAACAATGGCGAAGACGGTTGGGAAGGGGCGTTCCATCGCCATGCGATCGCCACCTATTCTCACGGGCCGCTGCTGCCGAAAAACCCGTTCTTGGCCGATTGGCTCTTGCAAACTGCCCTCCGCCATCGGTATCAAGCCGCAATTACGCTCTCGCCCCTCGACGACCAACTAGCAATCCACGCTCGCAAAGCCATGCTCCAACGCCTTGAACTGAACCACTTGGCCCAGAAATCGTAAACTAGAGGTGAAGGCATTCGAGCCAACTATTTCGGCAATTATTGCGCAACCGCAGGGCAAGGGTCATGACGGGACAAGGCCAAGACAGTAGCACAGCCAGCAGTTTGATTTTGATCCTGCCCTTTGCGGTGGTGGTGATGGCTTTATATACGGCCTGGCGCTGGCTGCTGGGAGCGGCGGCGCTGCTCTTGCTCTTGCAGGTCTGGAAAAATTATCAATGGCAACGGTTGAGCGATCGCCTCGTGCCGATCTTCAACCGCTTGCTCAAGGCCAACCAGGGCTGTCTCACGGCAGTAGATCTTGCTCTAGCGGCCGATCTGCGGGTGGATATCGCCCAGCGATTTTTGGCTCAACAAGCGGCCTATTACGGCGGCCAGACCAAGGTGCATCCTGAGCAGGGCAAGGTCTATTATTTCTTGACCGCCAGTGCGCTCGACAGCATTTTTACGGCCGACACCCTCGCCAACACCATTGATGTGGAGGCACTGGATGATGCCGAGATGGAGCGCCTGCCCCAGTTCACAGAAGTGGCCGCCCCCCGCACCCTGGCCTTGATTCAAACCGAACTCGCCAAGCGCCTCTCTGTCCATCCCGGCACGATTACCAAGCGCAAGAAAGACCCCAGCTTTCCGGAATGGAGCTGCAAAAAAGATCCCGAAGGCATTGCCTGGCGCTACGCCCCCAAACAAAAACGCTTTGTCCCCTTGGACTTGTCTCCGTAGTGAGGATCTGCCCTCATATTGCTGTTGTCTGTGACAACGCCATCAAGCATCTTGGCGTCGCCCGCTCACCCAGCTAATCATTGTCGCCGTCAGCCCCTCTAGCGTATATTCCTCAGCTTCGAGATCCACCCGGCTAAAACAAGCCTGACAGGTGGCAGAGGTTTGGGGGCCGATCGAAGCCAGGCAAATGCCAGGGAGTTGGGGGTCAAGTGCCGGGACTTGGGTGAGGAGGTGCTGGACATTCTTGACCGTTTTGGAGCTGGCGAATGTGATGATGTCCACCCCACCCTCCCGCAGGGCTTGGGCAGCAGCGGGGGCAATAGTCTTGGGGCAGCCAGACTGATAGGCCGCCACTTCCGTTAACGCTGCCCCCTGAGCGGTTAGTTCCTGTTTGAGTAGTTCCCGCCCACCACTCTCGACGCGGGGGAAGAGGATATGTTTGCCCGCTAGGGGTTCGGGAAAGGCGGCGACCAGCGAATCGGCCACAAAGTTGGGTGGAATGAAGTCGGGCGTCAGGTGATAGCGACCCAGCACCTGGGCGGTCTTTTTGCCGACGACAGCGATTTTCACAGACCCTAAGGCGCGGCTATCTTTGCCCGCCGCTTGGAGCCGTTCAAAAAAGGCATTCACCCCGTTGGCCGAGGTGAGGATCAGCCAATCAAATTGCGCGAGGTGGGCGATCGCCCCATCCAAGGCATCCCAGCTAGAAGGGGCAGTAATTTCCAGAGCAGGCAGATCAATCACCGTTGCGCCTTGGGCGGTAAGCAACTGCGTAAAGGCGCTGGCCTGCGTTGTTGCCCGTGTCACCAGAATCGTTTGACCCGCCAAGGGGCCGCCAAGAACCGCTTGCAATTTCACCACCTCACCGATCACAACAATGCAGGGCGATAGGCGCAGCCCTGCGGTTTGGTCTAGGATATCAGCCAGCGTTCCCCGCCAGGTTTGGGCTTGGATGGTTCCGGCCTGACGGAGGATGGCGATCGGTGTCTCGACTGATTTCCCTTCGGCTTGGAGCCGTTGCAAAATCTTGGGTAAGTTGCGACTAGCCATGAGGAAGACGAGGGTTTCAAGAGGGGCGATCGCCCCCCAATTCAATGCCGCTAGATCGTGCCCCGTAAACACGGCAAAACCCTGGCTCAAAACTTTATCTGTAAGCGGAATCCCCGCTAGGGCAGGCGCAGCGAGGGCAGAAGAGACGCCTGGAATAATTCTCCAGGTGCAGACAACGGTTCGCAATGCTTCAATCTCTTCCCGAATTCGCCCGAAAATCATGCCATCGCCGCTCTTGAGCCGCACCACGGTCTGACCCTGCTGGACATGGTGAATCAGCAGTTGGTTAATTTCTGCCTGGGGCGTGCTGGCTTGGCCGCCGCGTTTACCGACGGGAATTTGCAAACAGCCTGGCACAGCATGAGTGAGCAGGGCGGGATCAACCAGAGCATCGTAAATGACGACCTCAGCTTTTTGTAGGCAGTCTAAG
>JBMYQW010000447.1:0-3983 GCA_049601735.1 Spirulinaceae cyanobacterium | reverse complement strand
TTTCCAGAGCCCTTTAATTTGCTGATAGGCATCTTTACTACTAATTTTGCCACCAGTCTCTAGGTTACAGATCACGTTCACTCGATTGGCAAACTCCTGGAGATTAGAGTTGAAAACCAAATTATCCGGGGTGAAGTTCCCTTGATAGCGGGCACGGGGATTCAGAAACTCGTCTTTCGGGGTTGACATAGGGACGCGGTAGGGGATGAAGAATACCAGAGGATATGGTCACTATTGTATGGCGAGGATGAAGGATGGCGGTAATGGAGCAGGGCAGCTCGATCGGGCAATTCGAGGCCGAGAATGTAAAGTTGGCAGCCCTGCTACTACCCCGCCCCTTAACGCTTTGTCGCATTGCCCCCAAAGTCCCGATGATACGATGGAAGTACCGTTGCTGCTATCCCCCATGATCTCCACGCGATCGCCTGCCCCAACCCAAGGCTTGACTTCCGAGCAGGTTCTCGTCAATCGCCAGACCTACGGCAGCAACACCCTGACTCCGCCCCAACGGGCCCCCTGGTGGTCGCTCTTTCTGGAGAAATTTGCCGATCCGGTGATTCGCATTTTGATGATCGCCGCCGCGATCGCGATCGCTGTCGGTGTGATTGAAGGGGAATATATCGAAGGTCTGGGCATCATTGTGGCGATCGTCCTGGCCACGACCCTGGCGTTTATCAACGAATATCGCGCCAACCAAGCCTTTGAAATCCTCAATCAATACGCCGATGATAGCCGCGTGCGGGTGATTCGGGATGGCCACCCGACGACCGTCGCCCGGAAAGAACTGGTCGTCGGTGACTGGGTGATGATCGAGCAAGGCGATGAGATTCCCGCTGACGGTGAGATCGTCGAGGCCGTTTCGTTGCTCGTTAACCAGTCGAAAATCACAGGGGAGTCGGAACCGAGCCAAAAGTTAACCCTCGCTGAGAGCACCGCCCAAGCGACCCCGGCCGATACTTACCCCGACCACACCTACCCCGACCATCAGGTCTATCGCAGCACGATTGTCGATCAGGGGAATGGGGGCATGGTCGTGACCGCCGTGGGCGACCAAACCGAAATTGGCCGTCTGGCAACGGCGATCGCCGCAGTAAATGACCAGGAACTCACCCCCCTCAACCAGCAGCTTGAGCGCCTGAGCGAGCTGATTGGCGTGGGAGGGCTCTCCTTTGCCGCCGTCACCTTCATGGCTCTAGTAGTGCGCGGCTTTCTCACCGGAACCTTTGTGCTCACCCTGCCCCAGACCTATGTGCTGGGGGTGACGATCATCGCTGTGCTCATGCTCTTGAGTCAGGTTTGGGTTCCAGTGGTTTACGATGGGCTACGCTTCTTGAAACCGGAACTCGAACCACCGGGCTGGCTACAGATCGATCGCTGGTCGGGCTGGTTTGTTTCAGCGTTGTTGGGCTTGATTATTACCGCTTTGGGCTTTGGTGTCGGGGCGCTGTTGGGCTGGCTCCCGGCGACGGGTCAAGTGTGGCTACCGGTCTCGGTGGGACGGCAACTGCTGGAATATTTCATGGTGGCGGTCACGATTATTGTCGTGGCTGTGCCGGAGGGTCTACCGATGAGTGTCACGCTCTCCCTGGCCTACAGCATGAAACGGATGGCGGCGGCCAATAACCTGGTGCGGCGGATGCACGCCTGCGAGACCATTGGCGCAACCACCGTGATCTGCTCCGACAAGACCGGAACCCTGACCCGCAACCAGATGAAGGTCTGGGCGGTGGAATGTCCGGGGTTGCCCGCGACAAATTCGCCAGAGAAGTCGCCAGAGAATCTGCCGGAGAATTCCCACCTCATGGCGCTGCTAGCGGAGGCGATCGCCGCCAACAGCACCGCCGATCTCGACCGACAGCCTAACCAAGCCGCTCAGGTGCTGGGCAACCCCACCGAAGGGGCGCTGCTGCTCTGGCTCGATGCCCAACAGCAAGACTATCTGGCCTACCGCGATCGCTTTGAGATCAAGTTTCGGTTCTCGTTTTCGACCCAGAAAAAATACATGGCGACGCTGGGGCATTCGGCGGTGCTCAATCATGAGGTGATCCATCTCAAGGGCGCACCGGAAGTGTTGCTGGGTAAATGCACCCATATCCAAACCCTCCAGGGCATTGAACCCCTCACCCAGCAGGCTGAGATTTTAGCATCCCTGAACCGCTACCAACAGCGGGGGATGCGCACCTTGGGCTTTGCCTACCAACAGTTAGCCGATAACCTGCTAGATAACGGAACCGGGCTACCCGCCTCCCTTTGTTGGCTGGGGTTTATGGCGATCGCCGACCCCCTACGCGAGGATGTTCCTGACGCGATTCGCGCCTGTCTCCAAGCGGGCATTCGGGTCAAGGTGATTACGGGAGATTGCGCCGAGACCGCCCAAGAAATTGCCCAACAGATCGGCTTATGGCAGGGCGACGAAACCCATCCCTATGCCTCGCTGACTGGCCAGGAGTTCCGCCAACTCGACGATGCCGAAGCCCTAGAAGCGGCGAAGGTGCTCAAGGTGCTCTCGCGGGCTGTACCGCTGGATAAACTGCGCCTGGTGCAATTGCTCCAGGGTGATGGCGAAGTGGTGGGCGTGACCGGGGATGGTACGAATGATGCGGGCGCCCTCAAGCAGGCCAAGGTGGGTCTGGCCATGGGCAGCGGCACGGCGATCGCCAAGGAAGCCAGCGACATTATTTTGCTCGATGACTCGTTCAAGAGCATTATTAACGCCGTGGTTTGGGGGCGATCGCTCTACAAAAACATTCAGCGGTTTATCCTCTTCCAACTCACGATCAACGTCGTGGCCCTCGGCATTGCCCTCCTGGGGCCGTTTATTGGCATTGCCCTGCCCCTGACCGTGACTCAAATGCTCTGGGTGAACCTAATTATGGATACCTTCGCGGCCCTAGCCCTGGCCACGGAGCCCCCCTCCCACCAGGTACTGGAAGTGTCGCCGCGCGACCCCAATGCCTTTATTATTTCACCGGCCATGGGGCGCAATATCTTGCTCACGGGCGGGATTTTCCTGGTTTCCCTCACGGGTCTGCTACTTTATTTGAACCAGGATGGCATAGACGATTACGAACTTTCGCTGTTTTTTGCCATCTTTGTGCTGCTCCAGTTCTGGAACTTGTTGAATGCTCGCTGCTTGGGCGTCCAACAGTCGGCGTTTCAAGGACTCTTGAAAAATCGAGCGTTTGTGGCGATCGCCCTGAGCATCTTGATTGGGCAAATTCTGATCATTCAAGTCGGTGGCGAGGTCTTTCGCACCGTGCCCCTCTCCCTGCGGGATTGGCTGGCAGTGATTGGCGGCACGTCGATCGTGCTCTGGGTGGGGGAGGTGAACCGCTGGCTGAGTCAGCGCACCCAGCAGCATCCAGGCTGAACAATGACTATCTAGCGTATTAAGACATGAGCTTATAGGCGGTGCAGAGCGGGAGAAAAAAGCACTCCCTCTACAAGTTAGGAGGGTTGCAAAGTTGCGTTGGTTAATCCCAGGCTTTTCGGCGGGCGCAATCGTGCCCGAGAAATTCATGCTGGAACTGTCATAACTTAGCTAGTGCAGCGTCACAATTAAAAAGAGGGGTTGCCAACTTTGGAAACTCTGTTGGCTCAAGAATCTCAGGTAACAGTAACTCCACATTTTAGAGTTGACGATGCACTAGGGGCTGTCATCATTTAGATTTCAAACTTTGACTATGACTGGCTTACAGCCCCAGGGTAAACGCATATAAAAGTGTAAGCAAAAGTACTGAAAAAAACGAGAAGAAGTAGAGGGTCTCCAAAGAGAAATAAAGAAGTACATAGACATTAATGTAAACTCAAGGCAACAGCCACGACCAGAAATTCCAACAAGGGAAAATAGGCATCTGGTCAACCAGACACCTGAACCGAGAAAATGCTGTAATGCTTAAGCAGCCGCAGCTAAAACCTTGAGCATAAAGCGATTATCCAGAGCCGCCCGATACCGTTTGCCCTTGAGAGAGCCCTTAGACGGC
>JBMYQW010000446.1:0-3992 GCA_049601735.1 Spirulinaceae cyanobacterium | reverse complement strand
ACATATAAGACCCCCAACGCGAATGTTCTCGATCGATCTCATTCTGAAATACTCACCGATTCCGGTTTCTGTCCAACGCAAAGACAAGGACGCTGCTCAATCGGTGTACGATCAAGCCAAAGGCATCATGAACGCCAACCCGCCTCAAGTCCTGGAGTTGACCTGTGAGAAGCAGCCCGACAAGGCGATCGCCGTGATGAGTGACCAAATCAGTGCGGTGGTCATGTCCCAGAAAACCGCCACTGCCTCGGGCCGTACACCAGGTTTTTTCATGGCCGCTGATGGAGAGAGCTAGAGGCTGTCATCGTTTAGACGCCGAACTGTTGCTATAAGTAGCTTGCAGCCCCCAGAACGTTTTTTTGTCGGGCGTGCTATCGCTTGTCCTGTTAGGATGCCAACCGCTCAATCTTTCTTCCTGTGACTACCGCTGAGACCCCAGCTATTAAAATCTGCGATCTACAATTTAGCTGGTCGGTGCAGTCTCCTGTGCTCGATCACTGCTCCCTGGCTGTGCCCCAAGGTGAGTTTTGGATGCTACTGGGGGCCAATGGCAGCGGTAAATCAACGCTGCTGAAGCTCCTGGCGGGGGTCTTGCAACCCCAAGCGGGAACCATTGCGATTACTCAACCCGTGGGGTTTGTGTTTCAAAACCCGGATCACCAGCTCGTGATGCCCACAGTCGGGGCAGATGTCGCCTTTGGCTTGGTCGATGAAGGGTTAAGCGACCAAGATGTATTGGTGCGGGTGCGAGAGGCGCTAGACGCTGTTAACCTGCTGGACTTGCAACGGCGACCCATCTACGCCCTCAGCGGGGGTCAGAAGCAGCGCATTGCCATTGCCGGGGCGATTGCCCGTCATTGCCAATTGCTCATCCTGGATGAACCCACCGCCTTGCTCGACCCCGATACCCAAATTGAACTGGTGAAACAGGTTCAGCGCCTGGTCAAAGCAAGGGGAATTACCGCCCTCTGGGTGACGCATCGTCTGGATGAGCTGGACTATTGTGATGGGGTCTTTTGGTTGCAAGATGGCCAGATCGTTGCTCAGGGTGAGCCCCAATCGCTTAAGGAAAAATTTCTTCAGTCGGCGGGGAGCTAGCCCTGATTAGATATTTAGATCAAAATTGCCCTGTGCTGTTAATCCGTCTTTAAGGGTTGTTAACATAGACAAAATGTAATACTTCGACAGCTATCAGCGAATCTGAGACAGCAAGGAGAATGATGAGATCACCCCAATTTTTAGCCCTACTGCTTGTGGATGGCTACAACATGATTGGGGCTTGGTCAGAGTTACAGACCTTGCAACGGCAAGCGGGACTAAATTCGGCCCGCGATCGCCTCATTGAATTAGTCATTAATTACGCGGCCTCCCAAGACTATCGCACCCGCATCATTTTCGATGCCTACGCCCAACGCACCCCCGCCAGCGAAGAGCAGTACACCGCCCATGTCGCTGCCCATTACACGGAATTTGGGCAAACTGCCGACGCCTACATTGAAAAGTTCTGCGCCCGTTGTCAGCGCCAGGGGTCTGCCCACCGCTTGATTGTGGCTACCTCCGATCGCGCCCAGCAACAGACCGTCTTGGGCTACGATGCGGAATGGCTCTCGGCCGAGCAACTGCAAATCCGAGTACAAAAGTCACATCGCAAACAGCAAAAACGTCACCGCTCGGCGAGGGCTAACTCAGGTCGATTTCTCTTCAATACCCTCGACCCCCAAGCCCAGGCCCGCTTAACCCAGCTTCGCTACGGTAAGCAATGATGCTTAGGGTGTGTCATCAATTAACCGCTGAAGTCTAATGGGACAAGGGCTGGGGTGTCCGACCCAACCAAACGACAGGGAGAGGAATTGTAAGCCAGTCACAGTCAAAGTTTGCAATCTAAAGGATGGCAGCCCTTGGGCAGAACCTCAATGTTCTTGGGAGAATGGGTTGACAGCGGGGGACATAATTCGTTACCTTAGCAATTGCGAAAAAACACAAGCCCCCATCGTCTAGAGGCCTAGGACACCTCCCTTTCACGGAGGCGACAGGGATTCGAATTCCCTTGGGGGTACTCTGCATAACTTCAACCCAAGAGAGGCTATCAAGCAGTTGAGAGCCTCTTTTTGCTGGGCGATCGGTGGTGCAGGAACTGAAGCTATAGCAGAGCAGAACTCAGTTATGGCAAAGTGCGGATTGGATATCGTCCACCACCGATTGAGGGGTTCGACTTTTGTGAAAGATCCTCACTACTGATATTGCCGCCATAGACGACGAGTACATCCTCCGCAAACTTCAAGTGCCTAAAGTGGTAGCGTTTCTGCCCAAACAAAAAAAAGGATCAAGCCCATCAAAAGCCTGATCCCTACAGCTTGCTGTATTTAGGAGGAGATAGAGAGATGATTCGACAGAGGCCGCATTTACGCCCCAACCTGAACATCTATGTAAAGTAATGTAACAGGGTTCACTGTTGTTTGCAACATTTATTTACAAAATGAAGTCGAGCTGAACAGTTGTGTTGCTTCTAGACCGCTCAACCCCTCAAGGAATAAACGGCAATAGGGGTTTGAGCGCCTGCCGAATCTGCAGCAGAAAAATAGCGTGTTGAATTTCAGAATCCAATTCGGGTGCATAGGCTGACTCGGCCAGAGCCTGGCGTTCTTGAACATATTCTGCCGCGGTCAACGGTTCACCATCGAGCGTTGAGCGTGCATCCAAGATAATCTCAGAACGCAGCACCTCTTCGGGCAGCTCATCCGGCGGGGGCAGGGCTTGCACTCCCGGCATTGTGCCTAGAAAGGCGCTGACGCTGCCTAAGATCAGGGCTAAATACAGTCGCGGCATAATCATCTCCGTATCGTTGTTGCCAAGCGAATTTCGTTCCATCTTGTCATAGATGAAACGCTGGTGGTGCAAGACAGTGGTTGTATTGCAGGGGCATTCCACTCCTCACTCCCATCTATAGCAGCGATATCTGTGGTTAGGACATTTTACGATCGCTCAAATCCTCGACTGGTGGGCATTGTCCACCCTACGCGATGTCCGAAGCGGGTTTCCTCTTGCTATACCTGCTAAGATCATTACCCAGTCATTGTGCTCACTCCTGTTCCATCATGACCGTCATCGACTCGCAACATTGGCATACTTGGGTCGATATGTTTTGCACCTTTCTGTTTTTTGGCACAGTGGTGCTCGCCTTTTGGTTTGCGTCGCGGATGGATTAAGCGATGCAGATCATCAGCCTGATCCTGGCAGGGGGACAGAGTTCTCGGATGGGGCGAGATAAAGCCCAACTGCCCTGGCAAGGGCAGACGCTCCTGAGCTATACCGTGCAAGTTACGCGGGTGGTAACGGAAGCCTGTTACGTGCTTACACCTTGGCCAGAACGATATCGTGCTCAAGTTTCCGGTGCGGCGTTTATTCCTGAAACCTGCTCCGGTCATGGCCCTTTGGTGGGCTTCGCCCAGGGTCTCGCGACGATCGCCCCCGCACAGCCTCACCTCGACTGGCTGCTCTTACTGGCCTGTGACTTGCCTCGTCTCGACGCGCCGTTGCTCCAGCAATGGATTGAGCAACTGACGGTATTGGAGACCAATATGGTGGCAGCCGTTCCCCATAACGGCGATCGCTGGGAGCCCCTTTGTGCTTTTTATCGTCCGACCATCTTGCCCGAACTTAAGCAAGCGATCGCCCAGAACCAACATTCGTTCCAGACGCTCCTCTCAACGCTAAACTGTCAGCCCCTGAGTATTTCTCCTCAACAGCAGACAATGCTATGGAATTGCAATACCCCAGCAGATTGGCAAGCGGTGGTACGTCATTCGGGTCGGTAGAATCGCCAATGGCTTGCAGTCAAAGTGATCACTTTTTACAGAAAATCCGCTGTGAAGCTCTCAAAACGCTGTAGGGGCAGGTTTCAAACTACTGGTGTGAACTCAAGCGTGAAACCCCCTTTATGAAAAGGTTGCAAGGGTTATAAACATCCGACCCACCCCGGTCATCGCTACGCG
>JBMYQW010000445.1:0-3994 GCA_049601735.1 Spirulinaceae cyanobacterium | reverse complement strand
AGCATTTTCTGGACAATTCTCATTTTCCTCTGCCTAAAGTGACAAAAGAGGGATAGCCAAATCTAAACAACCAAACAGCCAAATTTTCAGAGAATTCCTCCTAACCAACCATGATCGATCTCTACACCTTCACGACGCCCAACGGTCGCAAACCCGCGATCGCCCTCGAAGAAATGGGCTTGCCCTACACCATCCATAAAGTGGATATCGGCAAAGGTGAACAGTTTCGGCCTGAATTTGTCGCCCTCAACCCCAATAGCAAGATTCCCGCGATCACTGATCAAGAGACGGGTTTAAGCATTTTTGAATCCGGGGCGATTCTGATTTACTTGGCCGAGAAAGCGGGTCAATTTCTCCCCACAACGTCCAAAGAACGCTTCAATGTCTTGCAATGGCTGATGTTCCAGATGGGCAGCGTGGGGCCAATGTTTGGGCAGTTGGGGCATTTCCGCAATGCCGCGCCAGAACTGCTGCCCTACGCCATCAAACGCTATGAGCAAGAGACCCTGCGTCTGTTCTCGGTGCTCGATCGCCAACTGGCGGAGCAAGAATACGTTGCCGGTAACTATTCCATTGCTGATATGGCAATTTATCCTTGGGTCATGGCCCACCCCTATTTCCAAGTGCCGCTAGATACGCATCCCCATCTAGAACGGTGGACCGAAACCCTAGGCGCACGACCGGCGGTGCAGGCGGGCATGGCAATCTTGAGTGAAAGGGCATAGATCATGGCACGACCCAAAGCATTCGATCGCCAACTGGTCTTAGAAAAGGCCATGGAAACGTTTTGGCAAAAGGGCTACGAGGCGACTTCGGTGCAAGACCTACTCAAGGCAATGGGTCTGAATCGCGGTAGCCTCTACGATACCTTTGGCGATAAGCGATCGCTCTTTCTCGAAGCGATCGCCCATTATGAAACCAACGTCGTGCAGACGGCGATTGCCAAACTCGAAGCCCCGAACGCAGGCAAGGCGGCGATCGTGGCTCATTTTCGAGGTCTGATCGAGCGACTGGAGAGCGATCGCGCCCGTTGGGGCTGTTTAATGACCAATGTAGCCGTGGAGCTGTGCAATCAAGATACTGAAGCCAGGACGTGTATCCAAAGAAGCCTCCGGCGGATTGAACAGGCCTTCGTCCAAGCTCTGACCCATGCCCAAGCTCAGGGCGAGATCACCCCAGAGGCGGATGTTGAGGCGCTGGCGTGTTTCTTGCTCTGTATGATGCAGGGTCTGCGGGTGGTGACGAAGGTGAGCCGCGATCGTCAGACCCTACAGAACATTGTGGCTACGACCCTCTCCGTGCTGGAGACGGCTTAGGGTCGCCCATCCATCACGGCCCCTAGCTCAACCCCATTTTCTTGAGAGTCTCCGGGCCGACAATGCCATCGATCGTCAGTTCATTCGCCTTCTGGAAGGCAATCACCGCCTCGCGGGTTTTTTGACCATAGATGCCATCAGCCCCTGGCTCACCCACGTCATATTTCAGAGCGACGAGCTTTTCTTGAACGCCTTTGACCTTGTCACCCTGCGCACCGAGCATCATCACGCGGCCGCCAGTGCCTTGCTGCGGCGGAGTCGCTGCAACGGCTGGCATCGATTTGGTGTAGGGGCCATAGACCCAGCGTCCGCTGGAGAGCTGCAGCCAGTCGCCTTGGGTATTCACCACCGCCTTGAGGGGCGCACCGTTGCGAACGCAAGTATAGACCATCTCTTTGGTGCTGGGGCCGAGACGGGCATTGAGACAGCTACCTTTCGGGGTGCTCACCTGGCGTACTGGGCCGCCCCGCCCCGTCGAGGGTTGGGTCGTGTTGTAGGTCGTGTAGGGGCCATAAACCCAGCGACTGCTGGAGAGTTGCAGCCAATTGCCCTGGGTTTTGACCACGGGCAACAGGGCCGTGCCATCGCTAACGCAACTATGAACAATTTGGCTGGTGCTGGGGCCAAGCCGGGCATTGAGGCAACGGCCGCTGGGGGTATCTACTTCGATCGCCTGGGCCGGAGTGGCCGCCATAATGCCAGCGGTCAGAACCCCGAGGGCGAGGAGTTGGAGCCAGGCAGAACTCGGCGCCTGTAACCAGTCAAAAAATTCAGCTTCAAATTCGTACTCAATTCCTGTCCAATCTTCATGGTTAGCATAGGAATGGGTATAAGCAAGAGCGTCCACGATAATCTCCTTCGCACAGATCAAAACGATAGTTTCCCAACAGCTTGGGTAAGCTTAAAGCCTTGGGCTGCGGGAGAAGTCTGGGAGCATTATAGTACCAAAATCTTGGCAGTCTAATGGCCCACTCCCTCTTTATAGTCGAGAATGGGCAAAATTATGCGCTGGCGAATTAATGACGTTAGATTGCTTAAAGAAATGACTCGGAGCGAATCACTTGGTTGCCATTAAAAACGATCAGGCGATCGCCTTCTACCTGATAGCGGTAATTCCCATTGAAGGCTTGATAGCCTGAGCCGTAGACTTGGGCCGGTAGCCAAATTGAGTCCTGGGGACGGTCTTTGGCCTGACCCGAGTAGTAAATCTGACCCTGCACTTCACAAACCTGTACCCGAAAATTGCGCGTCTGGCGATCGAACAAAATTCGCCCGGCACAATTGGTCTCCAGGGCTCCTCCCCCATTACTGACCGGGGGATTCACGGGGGCGTCATTTACGGGCGTCAACACCGGAATTTCACCTACGATCAATGTGGGTAGATGCTGGATCGGGTTCTCAACCCGGTTTTGGGGCGTGTAATATTCAAAATGCAGATGCGGCCCGGTGGAGTTGCCCGTGCTGCCCATCTCTGCGATCACCTGGCCCTGCTCCACCCAAGTCTCTGCTTGGACGTAGAGCGTTGCATTGTGACCATAGACAGTACGACTGCCATCGGGATGCTCTAGGGTAAGGGCATTACCCAGTCCCCAGTCGTCCCAACCCGCTTGAATGACGCGACCCGCTTGGGCGGCAAAAATGGCTGTGCCTTCGGGGCCGGCAATATCAATGCCTTCATGGTAGCGATGGAAGTTCTGGCTGATTGCACCTGTGGTGGGCCAAATGAGGCGGGATTGGACTTGAGCGACAAAAAAAGGTTCGGTAGGACGCTGCCAGGGGACGGGCGTAGCGACAGCGATCGCCGTCAGCGAAAGTACGCCTAAGCCACTCATGATTAGCGATCGCCCCATAACCCTGCTGTTCATTAATACGTTTGCTCCTGATGGGTAGTCTAGTACGGATTTGATCGTTCTTTTCAGGGGGTCTGACGCCCAACCCGGAGCATTCTCCTGCTGCCCGGTACAATGGAGCCCGAACAGTGATTGGATGAGCAGGATGAAGCAGTTATGGCAGTGGAGTTGCACGGTTGGAGTAATCATCTTGCTGATCTGGAATCTGGCTGCACCGACAGCCCAGGCCCAAGCCTCGAAATATTACGACCCGCCCCTAACCTTCACGGGTGCAGATCTGCCCGGTTCGGACTTTTCCGATCGCGTGATGCAAGCCACAGAGTTTGCCCTGGCCCATCTGGAATTTTCCTCGTTCCGGAATGCCCAACTCCAGGGCTCGATCTTCAGTTCCTCTCGACTAGCCGAGGCGGATTTTCATGGCGCGGATCTCAGCTATGGCATGATCGATAAGGCCGACCTCACGGGCGCGGATCTCAGTGAGGGCATCTTTGTTGAGACGTTGTTTCTGCGGGCAATTCTCGACGGGGTGACGATCGCGGGCGCTGACTTTACCGATGCACTCTTGGATGGGTCGCAGCAGGCCAAGCTCTGTGCGATCGCCACGGGGACGAACCCAAAAACGGGCGTCACCACCCGCGATTCTCTGGGCTGTTCCTAGAGTCAGACAGGCCCCAAATTCCCAGGATTCTTTCTGTATCAGCATTTTTAATTTTGAACTTCTAAGAAACAAATCCTGGGTTAGTCTCAAAATACCCCGACCCACCCCGGTCGGCGCTGCGCTTGACCGCCCCTCCCGAGAGGGGATTTCTGGATTAAAATCTCCTCCTG
>JBMYQW010000444.1:0-4025 GCA_049601735.1 Spirulinaceae cyanobacterium | reverse complement strand
AGGGCATCCTGTGGACTTGCCCCCCGGCCAATGCCACGCCGCCCGAGTGAGACGGGTAGCCCGGATCTTGGAGTAGGGCATAGTCGCCGGGGTTGAGCAGCGCCAGGGGCAGATGGGCTGTGCCTTCTTGAGAGCCGATCAGGGGCAGCACCTCGGTTTCAGGATCAATGGCAATGCCATACCGCTCGGTATAGTCCCGAGCTACTGCGGCGCGAAAGGCGGCTGTACTCTGGAACAGGGCGTAGCCATGGGTGCTGGGGTCACGCAAGGCGGCGGCGATCGCTGCCAGCACCACCTCAGGCGTGGGCAAGTCGGCTGACCCCAAGGAAAGATCGAGCAAAGACTGGCCCGCAGCCTGAGCTTTCGCTTTGGCGCGATCCATATCAGCAAAGACGTTGGCTTGCAAGGCCTGAAGGCGATGGGCAAAGTGCATTTGGGAGTGGGTGAATGTGTTTCAGAGTTTCAGAGCAGACGTGAGCGGGCGGTAAAAGCGATCGCCCCACCCCCTCGTTCTATGATTCGCCCCTCGGCATAACCCGCCCCTGCTGCCACCAGAGATTCACAGAATACAGTCCCAAGGCCAACCAAATGCAGCCAAACGTCAGGGCATGGGTGGGGGTAAAGGGCTCTTGATAGCGAAAGACCCCGAGCAGGAGCGCCAGACTCGGGGCAATGTATTGAAAGAAGCCCATGGCGGAGAGGGGCAGGCGCTGGGCAGCATTGTTAAACCAGAGCAACGGCAGGGAGGTGACAATCCCTGCGCCCATGAAGAGCAGTGTTAGGGGCAGGGTGCGGCCGAAATGACCCACACCCTGCACCTGCCAATAGCCTACGAGAATGAGTAACAGGGGGGCGATCGTCAGGGTTTCCACCGCCAGGCCGACCAGCGGCGTCACCGCGGTGACTTTGCGCAGGAGACCGTAAAAGGCAAAACTCAGCGCCAGACCCAAGGCGATCCAGGGCACTTGGCCCAAATCCCAGACGAAATGTACAACGCCCACCGTCGCCAAGCCCACCGCCAGCCATTGCAATCGGTTGAGACGCTCCCGCAGAATGACCGTGCCTAGGAGCACCGTGACCAGCGGGTTGATGTAATAGCCCAGGCTGGTTTCCACCACGCGATCGCTGTTGACGCCATAGATATAAATGCCCCAGTTAAAGGCAATCAATGTCGCGGTCAAGAGCAAGACCCTGAGGCGGGGGGGCGATCGCACAACGGCCTTGAGTTCGTCCAGGCGCTGCTGCCCCAGCAACAGGCCCAGCAAAAACACCAACGACCAGATCATCCGGTGGCTCAAGACCTCCACCGCTGGCACATCACCAAAGAGCTTCCAATATATTGGCAGAAGCCCCCAAGACCCGTAGGCCAAGAGAGCGTAGAAAATGCCGATCGGACTTAGGGAAGAGGATGAAGACGCAGACATAAATTCAGTCTGAAAAAGTTGCGGGAGAGATAAACACCCGACCCACCCCGGTCTGCGCTACGCGCGACCGCCCCTCCCCAGAGGGGATTTAAATCTCCCCTTAGATGGGACAACGTCTAAGAGGCCAAGGCAACTTCCACCATCTGCTGGAGTTCGCCACTCTGGTACATCTCAATCATGATGTCAGAGCCACCGACAAACTCACCGTTGACATAAACCTGGGGAATCGTTGGCCATTGGGAATGCTCTTTGATGCCCTGACGCACTTCCGGATCGGAGAGAACATCAAAGGTTTCGTAGGGCACACCCAAGGTATTGAGGATCTGAACCACATTGTTCGAGAAGCCGCATTGGGGCATGAGTTTGGAGCCCTTCATGAAGACAACGACCTTGTTGTTTTGAACCAGGTCTTCGATGCGTTGTTGAGTTTCAGGAGTCATGGCAATTAGAAGCGTTGAGGAACAGTAAGGGATGTTGTGTCGCCCGTGAGCAATTAACTTAAAGCAATTAACCTAGAGCGATTGACCACTACTCGCCCAGCTCTCGGGTGTATAGGTCTTAAGGGCGAGGGCATGGATAGCCTCTGAGGCGAGTTCCGCTTGGAGCGCACCGTAGATGAGTTGGTGCTGTTTGACGCGCGTTTGACCTTCAAAGGCGGCGGAAACCACTGTGGCTTGCAAGTGATCACCGCCCCCTGTGAGGTCTTCTACCTTCACTTGAGCGTCCGGAAGCTGGGCTTTAATCAGAGATTCAACCTGTTTGAGGTTTGCCATTGCTGTTTGTGAATTGTAAAAACAAACTCTATTTTACTGAGTCTATAACTATTTGGCGTCTAACGGGGGTCAGCAAAGCCCAATTCCACCAGTTGCTGATAGGCTTGCCGGCCGAGGCCACTGGTGGGGTTTTGCGATCGCACAATCTGAATCAACAGCGGTACAGAAAGCTCGGGCTGCTGCTGGAAGCGATGGACAAGGGCGAGTTGATAGGTGGCGCTATCGCGCAGTTCGGCGCTCTCTTGCGCTTTCTGGCGCTGCTCCCGCGCCACATTGGGCTTAATGCCAGAAAAGCTCTGGGCAAGCTGTTGGTGGAAGTTTGAGAGTTGGTTAAAGACCTGGCGAGCCTGCTGAAGGCTCTCTGCTGCGCTGCTGTAGTCTCCGCGATCGATCGCCGCTTCCGATGCTGTGAGCAGGCGCTGACCGCCGGTCATGCTAATCAAGTTCTCCGGCGGGACGGCATCTGGAGGCAGGGGGATTTCAGAAATCTCGCTATCGAGCAGCCCCAGATACACCAATTGGCGATGGGCGGCTTGACCCAAATCCGAGGTGGGATTCTGGGAACGAATCACCTGAACCAATAAAGGAACCGAGAGTTCGGGCTGACCCTGTTCCTGGTGAACCAACGCCAACTTGTAGGTCGCTTGATCGCGCAGTTGAGAGGACTCTAGAGCATTACGACGTTGGCTATCGGCCAGACGGCTGTTGATGCCGTTAAAGGTCGCCGAAAGCTGCTGGTAGAGGTTCGAGAGTTGGTTGAACACCTGCCGCGCCGACTGATATTTGTCGGCGGCGAGGGGATAGTTGGCGGCAGCGATCGCCGCATCGCCATCGCTCATCAGCCGTCGTCCCCCCGCCAGACTCAGGATACTCCCCTCTTCCAGCACCTTAGGTGCGCCTTGCTCCGGCGAGCTAGCGCCAGTGGGTGGGGCAATTCCGGTTGCATCCGCCTCATTCGGGTTGACAGCAGGTCCTGGCAACTCCTGGGCGCTCAGGCTGCCTGCCGCCAAGGTTGCGCCTCCGACCAAACTGCCTACAGCCAAGCGATACAGTATTTCTTTCAGTGCCATCGAGCTCTCTGTTTCGCGCCGCTTTCCACAGCGAATCTAAAACTTCATAAACAAATATAAAAGAACATTACCCCACGCGGGCTGAGTCTGTCGAGCCGGCCTTGATGGGGGAATGGGGAAAGGGCAAGAGGTCAACAACCGTGGGTTAGCGCGGTTATGTCGATAGGCTACTCTAAAATCGAAGAGTGCTTACGCCTTGCCAAGGATACGGGCGAGATCTAGCGAGATCTCAGAAGAGCGAACCGAGCTCTCTCTCGTCAGCCTGGTTTAGCGAGGGCTTATACCCAATCCGATACGTTAAAACCGCAGAATTCTCCTGCTGTAGGGACTGGATTTCCTTCATCGGCGTGAACTTAAGCATGAAACCCCTTTCGTGAAAGGGTTTCAAGAGCGATGAACGCGAGACCGCCCCTCCCAAGAGCTATCCATTACGCAAAAGTATGTAGAAGCGTTGCCCCAAGGGGATCGTAGAGCCCAAGTGTGAGAAAGTATAGAATGGAAGGTACTAGATGAGAAGAGGTACAGTTATGACATCCTGGGTCAGCTAAGAAATCACCCCCAAGCACTTTGGAGATCTGCGTCACGCCAAGCGATTGCAGAAGATAGTAGAGAGCCTAAGCAAAAGCCCAACCGCAAGCGTACCAGAAGCCACAACAGACGCAAGCGAAGCCCAGAGCATCTACCGGTTTTGGTCAAATCCGAAAGTGAGCGCAGCAGCAATCGTCAACAGCCATGTAGAAGGCACAATCAAGCGAGCC
>JBMYQW010000443.1:0-4057 GCA_049601735.1 Spirulinaceae cyanobacterium | reverse complement strand
CAGGGACGCTCGGACTGATTGAAAAAGCTGCTCCAACCCTGGCCGCTGCCTACGAAATTTCTCGGGCGGTGACAGTTCCTGTGCTCTGTGCTTCCGGTTTATCAGCCGTGACCGTACCACTGGCGATCGCCGCTGGAGCGTCTGGCGTGGGGGTCGGTTCGGCGATCAACCAACTCAACGATGAGGTGGCCATGGTTGCCGCCGTGCGTCGTCTGGTCGAAGCCCTAGAGGCTGCGCCCGTGCCAACAATGGTGTGCGATTGACGTAGAAAAATCCCCAAGTAGGGGCGGTTTTTAAACCATCCGTATGAACTTAAGGCTGAAAAGATTGCCCTGTCTGGGCTCTAGCCCGTGGCGGGCAAGATGCCCGCGCTACGGGTAACTCTATAGAAAAACCTTAGCACAGGCGTCCCGCCTGTCAGGGTCATCAAGTTTTGATCGGCCAAACGCCCTCAACGCATAGGATTCGAACTTAAGTTCACACCAGTGGTTTTAAACCTACCCCTATTGGGGTATTTACCCCGGATTGTGCGTTTTGATCAGGATATTGTCGTTGCGATAGATTTCCAGGGTAATCCCCACCCGATCGCTGATTCGCTCCAGCGATTGCTCTAGAACGGCAATATGCTCAAGGATGCTCACCTGAGCTTCGATGTTGCCCTGCTCTCGGGCGGTGCGATTGTTGTCCTCAATGCGCTGGACGTAGGCATCGGTTAAGTAAACCTTGACTCTTTCCCGGTTGACCGTAAACGAGCAGATACGGGGGGTCTCGGTCGTACAGAGTTTTTCGAGTTCATCGCGAGTCTCCTGAAGCTGGATGACGCCCGATCGCCGCGACTCGGCCCGACTCAGAGCGGTTTGGTAGTTCTGGAGCAGGGGTTGGGCCTTGGTGAAGTGAAAGCTGCTTTTCGGGATTTGCCGCAGGGCAGTGAGGGCCTTCTTCCAATGGCCGATCGCCACCGACCATTGGTTCTGCTGCTGGGCGATTTTCGCTTGCTCCGCCGAGCGTTGGGCCTGGGCGAAGGTGTCGTTAGCAAACTTTTCAAAGGTCTGGCGATCGCGGGCAAAATTAGCCTTGGGCTCATATTTCTGGAGCAACTGCCTTGCCTCAGCAGAAACCACGCTGTCGGCGGGAATCTCCTGCAGCGCATTGATGACGGTTTGCCAGGTGCTGTGGGCCAGTTGCAAGTCAGCGGCAGACTGGGCAATATTTTCGCGGACGACGGCAATTTTTGCCGCTTCTTGAGCAGCGGCCAGGTTTTCGAGGGCGGCTTGTTCCTGGTCGCGGCGCTGTTCTACCACCGCCAAGTTTTGGCGATATTCTCGGATCTTTTTGCGGGCGAACCGATAAAACTCGCTGGTGGGGGGCGTGGCATCGAGCTGGGCGATCGCCGCTCGCCAGTTCTCCACCGCAGTCTGCCAGGTTGCTAAGGGCAGGGGTGGGTCTTGGGTCAGGTTGGCGGCTTGGTTAGCTGTTTGCAATGCCGCGACCAACTCCGCCACATTGGCAGCGGTTCCCTCGTAGTCGGCGATCAGCGCCTGGGCTTCATCGTAACGCCGCGACCAGGACGGGATGCGCTCTAAGAGGTCGATGGACTGATCCAGTTGCGCTTGGGCCTGTAAAACAGCCTTCCCCGAGGAGGGGTTTTGCAGAACGCCTACCGATTCATTGGCCCAGTCTTGGGCCACCACGAGGTTACGACAGCCGAGCAACACGCAAGGGCGGCTCAAGGCATAGAGACTGCCAAAAAAGATGCCAAGACCCAGCACCGAGCCCACAGCAATCATCGGTAGCCAAAGGCGATCGCTCAGTTGCCAACGCTGTAGCCCGGTGGTGTCTTCATCATCCCCGTATGGTGCATCAGCGTAAGCGGCATCCCCGTATGGTGTATCTCCTGAGGGGTCTAGCGTCATGAAGTCCGGCAACGGACGCGCCGAATTCGGCCCAGCAGGCCTAGCGTCCAGGGGCGGCTCAAGCTGTTCGTCAATTTCCACCGACCCTCGCGGTGGCGGCGTCAGATGAGGAGGGAGTACCGAAGGGGGAGGAGAGGCGATCGCAGCGGGGTCGGCGGCACTCGCCACGTTAGCCTCAGGCAACTCCAAGCTGAGGGGGTCGGGGCGGGTGGTTTCCCCTCGCTCCAGCATTCCGATGGGGGTACGGGATCGGACTTGGGCAGCCACATCATCTGCGGGAGGGCTGGTCATTACCGTGTGGAAGGCGTAGGGCTGCTGCTGGCCCTGGACTTGGAGATAAATCAAACCCCGGAACCGCTCTGCCAGCTTTTGCTCGCGAAACAGCACCTCCAGCAACCGAAACACCCGTTTGGGGTGGCTCAACTCCGGTAAGGGATGTTGCACCACCATCAATAAGGCTTGCTGCTTGAGGAGGCAACTGGCTTGCAGGGGACTCAGTTCCGGCAAGTTTTCCTGAAGACGCTGTTGCATGAGGTCTTCAAGCACGGATAAATCGAGGGGGGGAATCGCAGTTTCCAGCAGCACCATCTTGAGCAAAGCAACGCCAACAACGAATACCAGCCCGGAGACTGGCTGTGAATTCACCCCATTCTAGTCCAGGTTTTCGCCATCGCTGGAATTTCTTCACACCTGAGTTCTGGATGGAGCGATCCCATTGAAGGTCTCGCGCCTGCGCCCTAGGCGTACGTTGCGGTATTGGCCACCAGATAATGCAGATCCTCCACCAGACAAGCCAAAAGATTGGTGGCATCTACCTGCTCGGCGACCCAGGCATTGACCCCGGTTTTAAAACCATGGCGGCGATCGCACATTGTTTGGCCCGTCGTTAAACGCCCCTCGGTTTCAATGCTCACCAATGCCCGGCTAAATTTAAACAATTCCGGGTAGACCAGATAAGCGACTGCAACGGCATCATGAACCAGAAAGCCCCGCTTGCCACCCGTTTCTCGATATTGCAAGGCGGTCGTCATCAAAAACTGGGCTAAATCCGCTATAAATTGCGCCAGGGGGTTAGGCGGCTCAAGACCAGTCACTTGACGTAGCATCTCTGGCGTAAACACCAACTGGCGGGTGATATCTAGGGGTAAAATCACTAAATCCTCGCGGCTGGCCAGCACCCGTTGAGCGGCCTTGGGGTTGAAGGCCATGTTGAACTCCGCCACTGGCGTGATGTTCCCTGGTGCATCAAATGCTCCGCCCATAATGACGACCTCTTTGGCGAGGCGAAGAATACCCGGCTCCTTGGCCTCGGCGGCGGCGAGGTTGCTTAGGGGGGCGATCGCCACCAGCGTGACTTCATAGGGATGCGCTTTAAGTACCCGAATGATCAGATCATCGGACACCAACGACTCATGAAACCGACGGCGTCCGGGCGGCAAGGAACGAGACAAGTTACCCATACCGTCCGCACCATGGATGTGGCTGGCATCGGTGAAATATTTCTGGGGAACATCCACCCCCCGGCCCACCGCAACCGTATCAATATCAGCCAAGCGCAGCACCTGGCAGGCCGCATTAAAGGTATTGCGCGCCGAGACATTCCCCTCACTGGTGGCGATCGCGAGCAGTTCAACCACCTCCTGGCGCATCAGGCTCTGGAGCCAGAAGAGGGAGTAAATATCGTCCCCACCGGGATCGGTATCAATCAGCACTTTCTTGGGCATCGGCCGCTCCAAACTCAGTAATATTCAATTTTAATGTTCTCCACCGACCGGCGATGATCAGGGCTAAACCAACTGCAATGGGCTGCATTTGAACATCTCGTCGGCCGATTTAGCACAATATCGACTCAAATCAATATCGAGCAAACAGCCTAGCGGGGATACTACGACGGGTCCGGCTCAGAGCTTGGGTTGCTCCGCCAGCTCAAGCTGCCAAAGAATTTGGTTGCCCTCACGGCGTACTCTTGAAATCACCCAATTCCGCCAAGACCAATGATCCCCACGGCTAGTGACTGCACTGGCATTCACTTCCATTAAATCGGCTAACTCAGAGCTACTAATGAGGTAGCCTTGGCGAGCGACTTCATCCGCAATGCGGAGGGTAGTAATCAGATGCTCAAGACGGACAATTCTCGATTCTTG
>JBMYQW010000442.1:0-4099 GCA_049601735.1 Spirulinaceae cyanobacterium | reverse complement strand
CCCTTGGTCTTAGAGCAACTCGGGGCCTTGATTCCGGAGGCGGTGCGCCAGGGGGAATGGTGGCGGCTGCTGGCGGCGAATTTCTTGCATTATGGCTGGGCGCATTTGCTGACGAACTTGCTCGGACTCTACTTGTTGGGGCCCTTTGTGGAAGCCCATTTGGGTCGCTGGCGCTATTTGCTCACCTATCTGGCTACGGGCGTCGGGACGATGGGTGTGTTTACGATCGTCACCCTGGCCGAAAACAGCCCAGTGCCCAAGCAACTGGTGGGAGCCTCGGCGGCGATTATGGGCCTCTTGGGCGTAATTATGGTGATTCTCTGGCAAGGTTGGCGACAGTCCCAGAGTGCGATCGCCGCCGAACGTCTGCGCACCTTTGGCCTGATCATCGGTTTGCAATTTCTTTTCGACCTCTGGATTCCGGAGATTAGTGCTCTAGCCCATAGCGTTGGCTTGCTGTGGGGTCTGGTCTGGGGTCTGGTCTGGCTGGGGTTGATCCGACGGCAGGTGCAGGGGTGAAGTCTAGGGGGGAGTTGGCAAGCTCACTTCTCTGGTAGCACTACAATAAAGCAAAGCCAGCATCGAAGCACCATTCACCATGATTGCCAGCCCTCAACGCCTGAGTCCTGCTGAATATCTTGCGCTTGAAGCCCAGAGCCCGGTGAAGCATGAGTATATCCGGGGTCGTGTGTTAGCCATGGCCGGCACAACGGATACCCATAATGTGATCAGTGGCAATTTATTTGTGGCGCTGCGATCGCAGCTCCGGGGAACTGCCTGCCAGGTCTACTTTGCAGATATCAAAGTGCGGCTTGAGCAATGTGACTGCTACTACTACCCCGACTTGCTCGTGACCTGCGATGCGGACGATCAAAACACAACCACATACAAACGCTATCCCAAACTAATTGTTGAGGTTCTCTCCGCATCAACCGAAGCCTTCGATCGCGGTGACAAATTCCAGGACTATCAGACGTCAACCAGCTTGGCAGAATATGTTTTGGTCAACACGAAGCGCAGACAGGTCGAGGTTTTTCGGCGGATGGAGGGAGGACTGTGGCTGCTGCAAACCTATCTGCCACCCGACAAGATCGAGTTGCGAGCGGTGGGACTCCAGATATCTTTCGATGAATTATATGCTGATGTGGTTTTGAGTCAAACCGCTCAAGCAGAAGGATCAAGTGAGGCATAAGTAATGACACATCCTCATGCCAAAATTTAGTGTTTATTGGGCTGGAATCATGAATTCTTCGATGGGAATTACAACCACAGCTAAAGCAACGGGCTTTTCGAGTTTAGCCGCCAATATGCGCTGTGCTGCTGCCACATCTGCCTCGGAAATACTGCCCCGAACGGCATTGATTTCTAGCCTAATTTCCAAACTATCTTGTTCTGCTTCTATTTCTAGCTTGTGTAAGTCCCCGGTCAACAAGGCGGGGAGTTCATGGCGAATAATATGGCGAACTTCCTCTCGATTGCTAGAGCGAGTCAAGAGTCGATTCAGAGAAACGGTCAAGGGGATGCCTAAGGTAAGGAGAATTAACAAAGAAAAGGCGAGTCCTTTTCGGGCTCGCTTGAGAGAACCATAATCTTGCCAAATAAACACGAGAACCCCACTCACAATCGTGCCAATGAGGTTGGTCGCAAAGAGAAGGAGAGAGTCGAGGAAAATATGCTGACTGCCTAAAGCCAGACCAATCCCCACAACGCCCAACGGGGGAACGAGGGCGACCGCAATGGCAACACCAGGGAAAGAATCCGCAATTTGGGGATGGGATTTAGCATAAGCGCCAGCAGCACCGGCAGCGATCGCCACTAGGAGATCAATGAGCGTCGGTTGAACCCGCGCCAGAATCTCGGGAGTGACCTCTCGCAGCCCAATGATCCAAGTGAACAAGGCGGCACTGAATATAGTTGCAACAGTGCCGAGCAGCAGGGTCAGGCTCGCCCTCCGCATGAGGCGGCGATTGCTAATCGCCAGGGAGTAAGACAAACCGATAATCGGCCCCATCAGCGGCGCGATGATCATGGCCCCAATCACCGTCGCCACACTATTGGCCAGGAGCCCAGCCGTCGAAATTACCCCCGATATCATCAACATGACAAAAAAGCTGCTGGAAGGTACGGAGGCCCGCCAGAGCAAACGATTGAGCCCGACAACCGACATCTGTTTATCCTTCAGCCAGCGCCATTGGCCACTGTTATTGCGCCAGATTTTGCGCCTGAGGGAGCGACAGCGGGCTAAAATCACGAGAAGTCTCTGCCGGATGCTCATAGGTGCGTGTTACCCCAAAGGCATGAAGATTGAGTGAAGCGGAATAGGTGGCAGGACGGGCGAGAGCTTAGAACTCAGACAGCACAGGATAGCACAGATTTTCAGGGTGGCGCGGCTGGCCGGAGGACGATGAATAGCCGTCCAGAATTTAAGATTGAGAGGTGGAATAGTAAATTTGAGACAAGTTCCGGAGCGATGCAAGAGCGAATGAGCCATAATTGGCTGGGCCATGGTGGGCAATGCCCACCCTACAACCCAGTCCCTACAGTCAATTCAGAATTTTCTTTGATCAACGTAGGGGCTGCGTCTCGCTGCCCTGCAACCCACATGATTCATGGGCAGGATGGTTTTAAAGGTTGCGCTGGGGCACGGAAACCGAGCCCCTACGCTGTATCCAAGCAACAGCAACTGTTTCCTCGTCTCAGCATTATTCCGCTGCTTCTCAGCGCCTTGATAGTCGGCACAATCGCCCCGCTCCTGCTTACCTCCCCCACCTTCGCCCAGGCCGAGCGTCCCCGCACTCCCGAAGAGGTGGAAGACGCCTTTGACCCCGGCGAAGACTTTGAAGACCCGTTGCGCTTCACAGAACTCGAACCCTTGCTCCCCGACAGTTGGCCAGAACGGCCCCTCACCGAACCCCAGCGGCAAGACCTGGAACGGGAAATTTTGATCCTCGACACCCAAGCCAACGAAGCCTGGTTAGCCGAAGACCCCGATACCGCCTTTGAAATCTGGTATCGGGCGCTGCGGCTGCGTCAGGCCCTGGACTACCTTGCCGAAGTTCGCACCCTAGGACGATTGGGGGCGTTTGCCTGGGAGAACGATCGCACCGCCGATGTGCAGACGATCACCGATCGGCTGGAGTTTATTCAAACCGATACCGATCCCAACGTTGTCAATGAGGATGAAGAGCGCCTTGCCCCCAAGCCGGAGCGATCGCCCACCTTGACAGCCGCCCTGGCCCGCGCCATGGCCCAGGTGCGACGCTACCCGAATGCGGTGCAACTCTACGAAGAGTTGCTGATTGCGGCCGATGCCAGCGACGATCTGGCGGCTCAGGAACGCTGGCTGCTGATCTTAGCGGAGTTGCATCGCAACTGGTTTAAATTCGAGGAGGCGATCGCCGCTACCGAGCGCCTGTTGGCCTTGGCCCAAGCCCAGTTTGATGCCGCCATGGTGCAGACCCATCTGGAAAATCTGGCGTATCTGTACGAAGAAACGGAGCAATGGACTGAGGCGATCGCCCACCAGGAGGCTCTGTTTTTGGCCTATCAACAAAAGACCGAATTGTTGAAGCTCGCACCGTTGCGAATGGCGATCGGGCGCAACCATGACCGCCTGGGTGAGCTTGAAACCGCCAGCGCCTTTTACCAAGCCGCCTTTGACCTGGCTTGGGTGAACCAGCAATATGCCACCGCCAGCGATGCTCTCACCGAACTGGCTGAACTCTACGTCCGCAATGGCCAGCCCGAGACGGCGATCACGCTCTACCAAGAGCAGCTCAAGGCGGCCGAATATGCCACCGATCAATACCGCAAGTTGACCGCCTGGGATCGGTTGGGGCAACTCTACACCTCGCTACAACGTTATGGTGAGGCGATCGCCGCCTTTGAGTCCGGTCGCCAGGTCGCGGTGACACTGGGCCACCGGGAAGCCTATTTTGAAGAGCGCATTCAGGCGGTTCGTACCGCCCGCTTTGAATGATGTCGGATCTGGATTCCGCTGCGCTTAATCCCCCCATCCGTCAGGTCACGGTGTACCCCGAGGGGGCGCTGGTGCGCCGCCGGATGACCGTGCAACTGACCGGCCAGGAGCGATCGCTGA
>JBMYQW010000441.1:0-4102 GCA_049601735.1 Spirulinaceae cyanobacterium | reverse complement strand
AGATTCCGGTTGCGGAGTCAAAGACATCATCATGACCGATGAGAATGGTGTTTTGACCTTCGGCGGGAACCGCTGAGAGCAAGGGCGTGATGTTGTTTTTCATCGTCTCCATTTGCGCTTCGGTGTATTCTTCGGCGGGTTCAAAGTTGAGGTCAGCGGTCTTCTCGTAGCGACCGAAGGCAAGATCTGCCGTGTTGTAGGCGCGGCAATATTCGCTGGTGATCACATCGCCGACGGGAATCTCTAGGGTTTCAAAGGCCTCACCAATGACCTGGGCATCGGCTTTGCCCGCCTCGCTCAACTCCCGCTGGGTGGAGCAGTCATTGAGATCCAAATCAGGATCGGCTTGGTCGGCGTAGTCTTCGGTGGTTTGGGCATGGCGAAAGAAGATCACATAGCCCCCCTGTTGGAGTTCGCTGACGAGTTCTGCGCCTGCGAGCTGGTCTTCAAAGTCATCGCCAGCATAGGCCGCATCTTCACCGCCTTCACCGCCTTCGCCGCCTTCACCGCCTTCGCCACCTTCACCGCCTTCGCCGCCTTCGCCACCTTCACCGCCTTCGCCGCCTTCGCCGCCTTCGACTGCTTCCGTGGGCTCAGTGCCTTCACCGCCTTCGCCACCTTCAGTCGTGGTCGTACCACCACAGGCTGCAACTGTGGCCATCAAGCCGACGGCCAGAAATAGTTTTACAGGTTTTAATCCGTTTTTCATGGGTCTGTATTGAAATCTCTTTTTGTCTAGGGGGAAAGAAAAGATTAGCTCTATTGAGATATAAAGTCAATAAAATCCCCTGAAATGCGATCGAAACTTGAGGAGGCAGAGTCGCGATCTTGCTCATCAGAAAGCTGAATCTCTTTAATGACGGGGGTTTTTACCCACATCTATTGCTTCATGGCAGGCAAGGTTGTGACAGGATACCGTTAGCCCCATTCAAAGTTTTCCTGAAAACTTATTAGAATTAGTTATGCTGCCTGCTGGCTCGTTAGGTTGCCCAGCGACGGATCAGATTGGCCAGGCTTTTGGAGAGCAGGTCAAACTCATCGGTCTTGCCGGATTGGCGGTAGAGCGATCGCCGCACCGTATCCAGATCAAAGAGCAGCTCACGCTGGGCGGCCTCTCGAATCCAACTCTGCACCCAGCCCACGGCCACCAGCCGAGTGCCCTCGGTGACAGGGTCAACGCGATGCAACGCTGAAGAGGGGTAAACGATCGCCTCTCCCGCCGCCAGCTTGTAGGCCTGCTCGTCATCAGCGCCTTCAATGACCAGTTCACCACCGCTGTAGTCTTCGGGCGCCGAGAGGAACAATGTGAACGAAACATCCGATCGCTGACCGCCCATCAGAGCATTGTCCACATGGCGACCGTATTCCATGCCCGCGTCGTAGCGGCTCAACAGCAGGGAATGGATCTGCTTCGGACGCACGGCGGCCTGAAACAGGGGATGGCGCGTTAAGGCGCTCCGCACTAAGTCCCGCACATCCTGGGCTTCAGTGCTTTTGAGTTGCTGGTTCTGCTTGACTTGCTGGGCATACCAGCCCGCCGTCAGCTTGCCATCCACAAACTCCGCCGTCGCCAAGGTTGCCTGGATACTCGCCAGCTCTGCCGCCGCTAACACCTCGGGAATCTGGAACAGCATGGCTCTATTTCCACCCGGCGCGATCGGTCAGGCGGAGGGCCTCGATGTTGTTGCTGCCATAGGCCGCCACATTGAGCGAATCGGTTTTGAAGTTGCCCAACTCCGCCACAATCGGCTCCACCTCGACGCCTTCGACGACCGGATATTCATTATTGCCTTGGGCGAAAATGGTCTGGGCTTCCGGGCTGACCAAAAATTCAAGAAATGCCACCGCGTTATCTGGGTTGGGTGCGGTGGCCACAACGCCTGCGCCACTGATATTGACGTGGGTACCGCGGTCTTCTTGATTGGGGAAAAAGACGGCGGTCTGTTCGACAATGGCTTGATTGTCCGGATCATCCGATTTGGCTAGTCGGGCCCAATAGTAATGGTTGGCGATCGCCACATCACAGCGCCCGGAGGCCACCGCTTCGATCTGATCAATATCCCCCCCTTCGGGCGATCGGGCTAAATTTTCGACCAGGCCTCGGGCCCATTGCCCCGTTGCCGCCAGCCCTTTGGTGGCAATCATCGAGCCCACCAGGGATTGATTATAAATATTGCTCGAACTCCGCACGCAGACCCGCCCCTTCCATTCCGGGTCAGCGAGGGCTTCGTAGGTGGAGAGTTCAGCGGGGTCAACCGTGTCAATGTTGTACACCAAGACCCGTGCCCGCTTGGTCAAGCCAAACCACAACCCTTGCGGATGGCGGAGATGTTTGGGAATTCGTTCCTCCAGGACTGCGGATTCGGTGGGTTGCAAGATCCCCGCTTCTTCAGCGCGCCACAAGCGCCCCGCATCCACCGTGATCAGCACATCGGCTGGACTCTGGTCCGCTTCACTGGCAATCCGCTCCACCAGTTCATCTGAGCTACCTTCGATCAGGTTCACCCCAATCCCCGTTTGCTCGGTGAAGCTGTCGTAGAGGTCATTGTCAATGTCGTAGTGACGGGCGGAATAGACGTTGACCTCACCATTAGGCGGCGGCGGCGTGACGGTGCTGCAAGCAGCAAGAGCGAATCCGATGCCGAGGGTTAAGAGCGGGTGATAGCAGGAGAAGATTGATTTCATGAGTGATGTCAGGACGCAGGGGCAGGACGGCCCAGCATTAAGGTGTTCACCTGAGCATCTTAATAGAAATTATTCTTATTGTCTCTACGACTCTTGGTGGCTAAAATCGCGCGTAGCTGAGGAGGGAAATCCTGGAAACCCTTTTTGGGATTGGGATTGGGTGGCGATCGCCTTTCCATGTGAGGATTGACGGTGAATTCTAACTGAGCGATCGTGTTGCTAACTTAATGCAGCAGGGCGTCAGCGTTTCGGAGTCTCGCGGCTCCACCGCTATTAGTATAAATTTTTAATAAACACCCGACCCATCGTGTCCTAAGGAACCTATCCCAAATCTCCTGTTTCTGCCACGGCGTACTGAGGATTCTCGATGGTTTCCAGGTTCAGATCTAAGCCGCCAACGCCAACGCCAACCGGATCGCCGCTTTCATGCTCGCCGCATTGGCAATCCCGCGACCGGCGATATCAAAAGCCGTGCCATGGTCGGGGGAGGTACGGATAAAGGGGAGCCCGATCGTGGTGTTAATCGCCTGATCAAAACCCATCAGCTTCACGGGAATGAGCCCCTGGTCGTGGTAGAGCGCCAGGTAGGCATCGGCGACCCCTGGCGTCTGGGCATCGTGGAACCAGGCTTGACCCGGTTTGACCCAGAGGGTATCGGGCGGGATTGGGCCGTGCAGCGTAACCTGGGGATAACGCTGGCGTTGCTCGGCCAGCCAGGGAATGAGCCAGTCGCGCTCTTCTGTGCCCAAATTGCCGTCCTCGCCGCTGTGGGGGTTGAGTCCGGCGATCGCCACCGTGGGTCGGGGAATCTTAAACCGCTGGGCCAAGGTGTGAATCAACAGGCCCAGCTTCTGACTCATCACCTCGGGCGTGAGCTGAACTGGGACTTGCTGTAACGGAATATGCGTCGTTGCTAAGAGCGTGATCAGTTGCCATTGGGTCTGGGGCGATCGCGCCACGAACATCATGCCGTAGTCGCTGGTTGCCGAGTGACGGGCCAGCACTTCGGTCTGCCCCGGATAGTCATGGCCCGCCGCCTGCCAGAGGGATTTGGCGATCGGCGCGGTGACGATCGCGTCAAACTTCCCCCGCAGCGTGGCCTGAATCGCTGTCTGGAGATAGCGAAAGCTGGCCGCCCCCGTGGCCGCCGAGCCCTCGCCCCAGCGCACGGGCTGCGCCAGGGGCAAATCGACAATATTTAACGTTGCAGGATCGGCAATATCCACAGCCTGGAAATCCCGATAGGCCGCGTCCAGGACAGTGCGGGAGCCAAAGACCGTGAGGCGATCGCGGGGGAAGACCGGATCGGCCAGCGCCTTGAGCACAATTTCCGGGCCAATACTCGCCGGGTCACCCAGCGTGAGAGCGAGACGTGGAGCGGTCATAAATCGTTAATTGTGTTGAGCAATTCTAATGA
>JBMYQW010000440.1:0-4110 GCA_049601735.1 Spirulinaceae cyanobacterium | reverse complement strand
AAGCATATTCGTTACCTGCTAGTTTACAGAGAATCTGGTTGACTATTGCCTTTTTACGGTCTTAACTGGTTCAGGAACTAAACGGAATCTGTTGAGCCTAAGTCTCATAACAAAAGAGCTGCATCAGGCGGCTGTAGCGCATCGCACTCGCTTGCCATTTGCAGCAGCCAAAGCCAACGCTTTTTATGGCTGAAACGATCTGCTCGAATGAATCATTTGGCCATGCTTCTACCTTGCTTATTATCTGATAATAATCTTCCTTTGCTTGGTTGACATTTCTGCCACGAATTATTACCCAATTTAAGTTGTGGTTGTTCCTCAAATCCTTTTGGATGGTAATCAGATCATTCTGAATAGCTATCTGGTAGCAAACCAATTCTTCCAAAGGAAGAAGCCGTAAGCGAGATTCTTTCTTGCTGGCATATGTACCATCAACACAGTAACAAAGATCGAGTTGAGGAAGAACGCCTACTGTCCCAAAAACACGATTTTGCCAATAATCTTTTTCAGTCGGGATTTGGATATCATTGCCAATGAACTTTTGCTCCATGCGAATCCCTTCTATCGTAAAGCTCCAACTTTCCACCATATTCGGTAGATATGCTTTCCGATCTTCGACGGAGTTCAGTAAAGGAAACATGACTAGACAGGCATTGAACATGGATTGAAGAGTTTCACAAATATATATGTCTAGCTCATACTTAGTTTTTACATCCTCAACAACCTGCTGAATGTCACTTGCTAACTGTGGAAAGCGAGCTGCTGCATAGAGATTTGAAAACTCATTTAGCCCATGCAGGCAGGCGAAACAGACTTCATCACGTCGTGCTCCCTCGATACTTTCTAAATACAAATCGTCTAATTCAAAGGAATGAACAAAGAATTTTATTACGGCATCAATGAATTCTTCAGAAGCATCAGGATACATTTGTTTGGCTGGATCTCGTATATCCCATTTAACCAACTCTTGACGTGGGTCTAAGCCTCGAAACTTACTGCTCAAAAAAACCCAGATGGCCGTTAGTTCACGGGACAGGCCTTTCTCAAACTCAAATGGGACGAAAGATGCACGAAAAGCCGAAATATTGAAATCTTTGATCATGGGAGTAATCTTAACCTTGGCGAATTCAAGAGAAGTCAAAGTGAAATTGGGTGGACACTTTATCTCAAAACCAAGACAGACCCTCCAGTAGAAAATCAGAAAGGGCTCAGGATGAGCCTACAATAAACGGAAAGGATTGATTTTTAATCATTCACAGTAAGACATTGATTTATGTAAGTCTAGATTTTTCGAGTATGGAATTCATGGATATTTTAGATTCTGTCCACTGCATCAACCCATCTAATAACGTACATGACTACCCTTGTGAAATACTCTTGTATTAAGCGGTCTTTGACTTGCTTAATACTTTAGGTTTTAGAACCCTATCAAAAGTCTTTGTCCTCTGAGAAGTCACATCCTTGTTCATGTGTCTCAAGTCGAATCGCTCATCTGTCTCAAAGATGGTTCTCTCGAAATCAGTCATACAAATTTACTATCACCTCGTTTGCAAGTTGCATTATTGCAGTGAGCGTCGGAGCCACTCTAAATCATGCTCAGGGCCAGGGTGGAGGTCGGATTCTGTTTGAAGGAAGAACAGCGACTTCAACTCGCCAGGGGTAATGTCGAACTGTCGCTTGAAGAGGCGACTGAAATGAGTTGGGTTGGTGAAGCCCCAACGAGCGGCGATCTCCTTCACTGAGAGTCGCGACGCCGGATCAAGATTTTTCAGGATCTGAAAGCAGCGACTGAGGCGTTGCTGACGGATGTAGTTCATCAAGCCACCGCAGGGCGTAAAGAGTCGATAGACTGTTGCCCGTGAGCAATAATACGTTTGACACAGATCCTCAACCTTGAGATCTGCTCGGTGTAGGTTGGCTTGGATATACTTTTGCATGGTTTGAAGCGTTAACTGCTCGACAGCAGGGCGCGTCGCTTCATCTAGTTGGCCTGAGAGTAATCCATTGATCAAACCTAGTAACCCAGCATCTACACTTGCTGCATCAATTGGAGTAAGAGAGGGTAGCTCCTCCCAGAGCATTTCAATCGCGGTCTTGAGCAACCTGCCACTAGGCGAGGTGATTGACCAAGGCAAAACGGGAGTATGACTGTAGATTAAGTCATGGTGTGTGAGCAGGTGGCGTGGAATGGTGATAGACATCACATCACAGTTTGTCGCTACACCTGTGTATCCATAAGCCATATCATGCAACACAATGCGATCAGGCTGCAAAAGTAGCGGTGTTCCATTTTCTAAACTTCCTTGAGCTTGTCCGCTTATGTAAAATTGCAGGATGATTTGCTCTGATACTTCAGTGGTGGATTCCGCAGAACTACCGCTAAACCATATCTTGTCAAACGTGGCACGGCCGAATACTAATTTGTCGGAAAGATAGCCCGTGTAGTTAAAAGAATAATCATCGCTTTTCGGTTCTGATAACTCGGCTGACATGGCGGGCGCAGTAAACTGCCGCCAAGCTTCAAAACGATGTTCAGTGGGAAACATTTCACTGCTTAGGTGAAACATCGGCAGGGATTCTGGTTGGGGTTGGGGTTCGCTATTGCTGGAGGTGGACATGAGGTTTAGGAAAATGTGATCAGTCTAAATGGGGTGAAGCGATTCTGGCACGCATCATTTCGCCCTTGGCAAAAATGCTAGTACAGAACCGTTGTCTTAAGGATGGGGGTCTAGGCAGCGTCAGAACAAGAACGCTGCTTCTTATATTGCATCCGGATTCTACAAACACAGAAAGCGAAGGCTGATCCTGGTGGCGGGCAAGATGCCCGCGCTACGGGATATTGAGCGCAGAAACCCGTAGCGCAGGCGTCCCGCCTGCCCGAAGAATAATTAGTAATTTATCTCTCCCTATACTTTACGGATTCAGTATTAGCACCCCGTCTCCCTCACTTGAGAAACGGGCGATCGAGCCACAAACTGGCAGTCGGCGGCAGCAACGCCTTCAACTCGCCGGGGGTCATGCCGAACTCTTGCTTGAAGAGACGACTGAACTGAGTCGGGTTCGTAAAGCCCCAGCGGGCGGCGATCGCCTTCACCGAAAGCCGCGACGCCGGATCAAGATGCTTGAGAATTTGAAAACAGCGGTGCAGGCGTTGCTGACGGATGTAATACATCACGCCACCACAAGGC
Organism: Spirulinaceae cyanobacterium; assembly: GCA_049601735.1. Classification (GTDB taxonomy): domain Bacteria; phylum Cyanobacteriota; class Cyanobacteriia; order Cyanobacteriales; family Spirulinaceae; genus SIO3F2. The sequence continues at coordinate 922 of JBMYQW010000440.1, read as the reverse complement.
GAAAAGAGCCGAGACACCTTCGATCGCGAACAACCATACGTCCGACATAGATCCTCAACGCCCAGATCAGCGCGATGGAGCTGGGCTTGAACATAAGCCTGCATCACCTGGAGCGTGACCCGCTCAACCGCAGAGCGCGTTTCTTCCGTCCATTGGCCCGAGAGCAGCCCATTGAGCAATCCGAGGAACCCCGCGTTAGCGATCGCCGCCTCCGCTGGGGTTTGGTGCGGGAGTTCCTGCCAGATGGTTTCCAGCGTGGTCTTAAGCAACCGCCCACTGGGGGAGGCGATGGGCCAAGTCACAATCGGCGTTTGGCTATAAATCCGGTCATGGTGCGTCAGCAAGCGACGAGGAATCATGACGCTCATCACGCCACAGTTTTCAGCAGCACCGCAGTAGGAATGGGCGAGATCATGCAGCACAATGCGATCGGGTCGCAACAGCAGCGGCGTCCCATTCTCCAGGCTCCCTTGGGCTTGCCCTGCGGTGTAGAATTGCAGGCTAATTTGCTCCGGGGTTTCGGTCGTCGCTTGGGCAGCGCCCCGACCAAATCCCATCGGGTCGAAGGTCGCACGACCAAATACCAGCTTGTCCGCCAGATAGCCCCTATAGTTGAAGGTATACGCCTCAGCCCGCGCCTCCGGCAACTCCACTGACATGACTGGTGAAGTAAACTGCCGCCAGGCCGCAAACCGCTGTTCTGAGGGGAACATCTCACTGCTGAGATGAAGCATGGGTAGGGGCTCAGGTCGGGACGGCTCAGGTTGCATCGGTGTGAACTTAAGACGACTTCAGCTCTTGGTGAGAATTTGATTGGGTTGACCCACCTCCCCCTGCGGGTACTCCTCCCCAGAGGAGATCAGCAAGTCCCCTCTCGGGAGGGGCGGTCTCGCGTAGCGATGACCGGGGTGGGTTCGGGGTA
>JBMYQW010000439.1:0-4120 GCA_049601735.1 Spirulinaceae cyanobacterium | reverse complement strand
GCGATCGCTGACTATCTTTCCACTTCCGGAACAGCTCCACCCGAACTCGCTCCAGGTGGCGGGACGGGGGGCCGTGGAGGTGTTGATCTTGGGCGTTCATTGGCAAACGCGAACCGAACCCACCCCAGAGCAAGACCCACCGTTGGCTCAAAGGCTGCAAGCCCAAGAGTCACAAAAGCAACAGCTCCAGGCGCGGCGGGAAGCCCTGCAACTGCAACGCCGCTTTGTACAGCAGTTGAGTGAACAGGCGGTCGAGCCCTTTGCCCAAAACCTGGCCCAGCAGCAGGTGAGCCTGACCAAAACCCAGCAGTTCCTCACCTTTTTGGAGAGTCAATACCTGAGTATTAGTGCGGCGATCGCCGCCCTCGACAACCCCGAGCAGCAGCTTACGACTCACATCACCCAGCTACGTCAGCAACTCCAGACGGTCTACGCGACCCAGCCCCGCCCCCAAGCCCAAGTAGTCGTGGAGATCAACCCCCTCGCCGCAGGGGATTGGGGCCTCGAAATTGCCTACTTCGTGCCCGCCGCCACCTGGGAACCGGTCTACGATCTGCGCTGGGATCGCGGCAGTGACCAACTCAACCTGAGTTCCCTGGCCCAAGTGCAGCAAGCCACGGGCGAAGATTGGTCAGCGGTGCAGCTCCAACTCTCCACCGCGCCGCCCCAACTGGGGCCATTGCCCCCCAGCCCAGAGCCCTGGTACATCGACCTGCCGCCCAACCCGTTCCTGCATCTGCGCTACAGCCGTGAACGCTACCAAGCCGCCAGCGAAGAAACCAATCGCCTCGCCGAATTGCCCACCGATGCCACCGAGATCGAGGCGTTCCCCACGACCGACCTAGAGCCTCGGGTCTACCGGGTCTCAGGGGAGAGCACGATTTTGAGTGAGCCGATGGGTGAACTCATGAGTGAGCCGATCGCATCCGGTTCACCGACCCCATCCCCCCAACTGGTGACGCTTGGGAATACCGATCTCCCGGTTACTTGGCGGCCGATCGCCCTGCCCCGCCTCCAAGCCCAGCCGGATCTGGAAGTCCTGTTCCACAATCCAGCCACAGGACGCTCTCTATTACCCGGCGTTGCCAATCTATTTCGGGATGGGGCTTACTTGGGCCAGGTCAGTTTGCCCCCCGTGCCGCCCGGTGAGCAGTTGCCCCTGCGCTTTGGCAGCGACCCGAGCTTGCAAGTGCAGCGCCACCTGCGCGATCGCAACCTCGATACCAACCTACGGGGCAATCGCCAGCGCCTCAGTTGCACCTATGAAATTCAGCTCCAAAATCTGGCCCAGCAGGAAAGCCCCTTGTGCCTGATTGAGCAACTGCCCCTGAGCCGTAGCGACAAGGTGAAGGTACAACTCCAGCGTACGAAGCCCAAGGCAGAGCCGGATGAACAGGGAAATTTGGTTTGGGAGTTGGTTTTGGACGGGCGATCGCACCCCAGCTCACAACAAACTGTGAGTTACCAGTTTACGGTGGAGTATCCTGCCGATTTGCCGGTCAATGGCTTGAACCTGTGATCTAAACCAAGGCCAGCTTGATACTGTAGGTTGGGTTGCGCGGAGCAAAACCCAACACAACCCTCTAGACGAGGTTTAATAGGGGTTGGCGACCTAGATGTCGGGGGCGATCGGGGTTAAAAGCATAGATACAGTGAGGATTTGATGGCTTGTGCTGAGATAAGATAGTGTCAAGAAGTCTATCGAGTGGGGGCGATCGATGCCAACCAACGCTCAGTTACAGGGGTTATATCGTTTGAGTTACTGGTTAACCTATATGACCTTTCAACCCATTCATTTAGTGTGCGTTGATGATCGAACACGTAATTTGTATATTCTGGCTGGCGTAACCGAAAACTTAGAGTTCCAAGTAACACCGCAGGGGGAAATGCTCTAATGAGTCAAGTGGATTATGCAGTGATGTCGATTCAGGAGTTGAGGCAGTATTTTCTGCGTCACCGCGAAGATAAGGCAGCGTTACGAGCTTATCTTGAGCGTTTGAATTCACAATCCAAAGCGGTTATCACAACAGTGGATGATCCGGATTTTGAGGTGAAGATTCAAGCTGAGATTGAGCGACAGATGAAGAGTATCTCACCCTAACAAGGCTCCTGATTAGAGTTTAAAGCGGGTTGTGGTGGGCAGTGCCCACCCTACATCTGTGATTTAACCAGTAGGGGTCGGGGGCGATCGCCCAGTCTGCTCATGCCATTGTGCTAGTTTTGATCATGACATCGGCAGCAAAACACCATGCAAACATCCCTGAGTACGCCCAGCAAAACCAGTTTGTATAAAGCGGACTTTTATGCTTGGACGCAGGAGCAGAGCTATCTGCTGCGGGCTGGGTCTTGGGAACAGTTGGATCGGGAAAACTTGGTTGAGGAGATTGAGTCGTTGGGACGGCAGCAGCGCAGGGAGTTACGCAATCGTTTGGCGGTGTTGTTGGGGCATTTGCTCAAGTGGGAGTATCAGCCAGAGCGTCGGAGCCGCAGTTGGCTGGCAACGTTGCGGGTGCAGCGGCGGGATATTGCCAGTTTGCTCCAGGAGAATCCGAGTTTACAGCTATACCTTGAAGAAGCGTTGGTGGAGGGATACGCGAATGGTCGAGATTTGGCGATGGGAGAAACGGGGTTGGCGGCGATGACGTTTCCGGTGGATTGCCCGTATGGGGTGGATCAGGTGCTGGATTTGGCGTTTTATCCCGGGGAAAAGAGTGAGTTTTTAGATTAGAGTGTGCTCTCAATTATAAATCTCAAGCAACACACCAAGGTGTAGGGTGGGCATCGCCTACCCATACAACATAATTATTCAATAATATCGGGTTTCCTAAGTTTAGGATGAGCGTCCCTAGCCAGCCATAGAAAGCATGGGCAGCGCATCTACTTGGGTTTGGCGAATCGCTTTGAGCACTTGCACAATCTGTTGCGCCGCATGAACATCCGTCAGGTTCAAGCTCGGGAGCAAGGCATATTGTAGTGTTGCCCCTGCTTGAAGGTGTACAAAGCGATAATACTCACCATTGGAAACTAAGCCCCACAGTTGTTTTTGTTGGGGCAGAAGACTGTAGGCATAGGTAAGCAGCTGGGGAAGGCCTGCAGAGGGCGAAATCGCACCCCCCTTCGATTCAATCACCAAGACCCAGAAGGGGGTACTGTTGGGCGTAACTTGCTCGGAATTAACCGCCAAAATGTCTAGACGTCCGGTGATAACCTGCTCACCATCGGCGATTTGGATTTGAGCGATCCCTTCCTCAGCCTGGATTCTTAGGGGGCGATGGTAGAAACGGGCTAAACGGAGGAGCGGGCCAATCGATAATAGTTTGACCTGTCCTTCTGAGACTGAGCCTGTGGCCAGGTGATCGTTCCAATCTTCACGGGTTTGTAAGACATCTTGCTGTTCATATTCGGTGAGGGGTTGCAGCGATAGCAACTCACTGAAGCTATCCACATAACCCCGTTGTAGGCCAAACTGTTGATGGACATCCTGTAAGGTCAAGCTACTAGCAAGAATTGAGGTCATGATGGGTGGGATTCAGAGTGGCTCATTCTACCAGTCTATCGCTGGGATGTACGCCTTGATAGGCTAATGCACATTTTTAGCAGTGCCATGGCACTACTCCTCGATTATTTTTGATGTTCACCGATGAACCAGATTTGCTGACCCCGCCAAGGCATAGGGCGATCGCGGCATTGCTCTAAAATCTGCTTAATTATCTCAATCTCCTCGGAACTCAAATGACTCGCGAGCCGAGTGATATAAGACGGTCGTGGCATCTCAGTTGGCGTCAGCCAACGCTTGAGTAAACTCTCCGTACAGACCAAATTAATCTCAGTCTCTTCGAGCTCGGCAGTGACTGCACAGCCGCTCTTTTGAAAGAGATCGACGAGATCATTCGGTTGCCAATTGAGCAGCGGATCATCCGGATCACGATATAGCTCTTCTTCCGCGTCTTGCCAACGCTGTTGGAGTTCGGCATCGAGATCATTCGCCGTAAACCATTGGCATAGACGCTGACCCGATCGCGGAATATTCTCGACTAAAACCAGGCGACTTTTCGGATTCAAAATCCTCGCAATATTTTGCACCACTGCTGCTTTATTCCGTTCCCCCATCAGCACATTA
>JBMYQW010000438.1:0-4139 GCA_049601735.1 Spirulinaceae cyanobacterium | reverse complement strand
CGGCAGCGCCCCGGTGTAGCCGTAAGCTCGGATGCCGTTGACTTCAATTGCATCCATCCCCTAAAGATCCCGATGCGTGAAGGGCTGGGCGTCTGCACCGCTGTACGTCGCCGCCACATGGCCCGCGCCGATCACCTCATACTTGTAAGTCACCAGCCCCTCCAAGCCCACCGGGCCGCGCGGCGGCATTTGCTGAGTGCTGATGCCCACCTCCGCGCCGAAGCCATAGCGAAAGCCATCAGCAAAGCGGGTTGAGCAGTTTTGGAATACGCCTGCGGCATCCACTTGGTTGAGGAACGTCCGCGCCGCTGCCGCATCTTCGGTGACGATCGCATCGGTATGCTTCGAGCCGTAGGTGTTGATATGGGCGATCGCTGCCTCAACTGAGTCCACGATTTTGATCGCCAGGGTGAGGTCACTATATTCGGTTTGCCAATCGTCATCGGTGGCGGGGTCAACGGGAATAATCGCTTGAGTGGCGGCATCGCCCAGGAGTTTAACCCCTTTTGCTTGCAGGGCTTGGGCGGCTTGGGGCAGGAAGGTGGGGGCGATCGCCTCATGCACCAGCAGCGTCTCGATCGCGTTGCAGGCGGCGGGATATTGGGTCTTGGCGTCTATGGTGACGGGAACGGCCTTGGTGAGGTCGGCAGCGACATCAATGTAGAGGTGGCAGATGCCATCGGCATGGCCCAAGACGGGAATACGCGTGTTGTCTTGGATATAGCGGACAAAGGCGTTAGAGCCGCGCGGAATGATCAGGTCTACATCTTGGTCGAGGTCGAGCAGGGTGCGGATTTCAGCGCGGGTGGTGAGGAGCTGCATCGCCTGGGGGTCAACGGCAGTAGTAGCCAGTGCCCCGTGAATCACCTCGGTCAGCTTCGTGCAAGTCTGCAAGGCTTCGCTGCCGCCCTTGAGGATCACGCCATTCCCCGACTTGATCGCCAGACTGGTAATTTGAATCAAGGCGTCGGGTCGGGCTTCAAAGATAATGCCCAAGACGCCCAAGGGGCAGGTGAGGCGCTTGAGCGTGAGCCCCTTATCCAGCTCCCGGTGGATTTGGCAACTTCCCAGGGGGTCGGGCAAATTGGCAACATCCCGGACGCCTGCGATCGCCCCCTTCAACTTCTCAGCTCCCAGCTTCAGCCGGGCGTAGAGGGCCGCCGGAATCTGATCTTGAGCGGTCTCACAGTCGGCTTGGTTGGCCGCCACGATCGCCTCGGCATTGGCTTCGAGGGCGGCGGCGATCGCTTCGAGGGCCGCATTGCGATCGGCTGTTGATAAAACTGCCAACTTTTGGGCCGCTTGGCGGGTTTGGCGGGCAATTTGAGGCAGGGTGGGCAGGGGCGTTGTGATCATGGGATTAGGCAGGTATGCAGATCATGCTTACGATCATACGCTTTAGCATTGCCAGACGCTTGACAATCCGGATTGCGGATCAGCGTAAGCATCGTATTCTTCAAAACAGCAACAGCTTTTTTTTGATATCTTATTCAAGTGTCGATTCTGATATTCCTTTAGCTGAATCAAACGATCAAGGATAGAAATAATCTCACTGATCATACCCTACATGAAAAACTCCGGGTTCCAAACTAGACGAGGTTTAGAATGGAAAATTCTAAGGTGGACAAAATAAAAGTCTCAGGAGATTTGCCAAAAAGAATGTACCTCGTAGGGTGCTGTATAGCCTTCGGCATGGCTTCGCTAAAGGCGATAGCCGTAACGCACCATCGCAGCTTAGGTTGGTATATTTATTCCGAGAAATTGCCTCAAAGCTAAACCTCTTAGCTATTTCATAGCACTACGGTGCATAAATTCGCCCTAAACTGTGGTCTTCATTGATTTCCACCACCCAATCCGTGATCATTGAATTCTGGGTTAACGGTTCAATGAACAGCTCCGGATGCAACGCCTTCCAGAAATAGTCCACAAACTCACTAATTTGCGCGTCGCTCATCCCGGCCTTGCCCCTGGCCTTCATGCGCTGCTCCGCCTGGGTGCGCCAGAGCTTGCTCAGGGAATAGTCGGTGGGTCGGAGAACCAGCAGGCGATCGAGGCGATGCCAGAGGGGAACGTAGTCAAAGAGTTGGTCATTCATGTCGCGGGAAAAGGTGCGATCGCCCTCGGTCACAATCGGTGCTGGCAAATCACCCCTAAACACCGCTGGGTTAATCGGCCGCGCCCCCACAAACCAGCCCTCAAAGATCACGATTTCCACCGGATCAATGATCTCGGGCTGGGCCTTGTCCCCCGCGCCGCCGCAGGCGGACTTGTCAAAGCGCGGCACGACCACTGGCCGCCCCCGCTTCGGTTGACGTAACTTATCTAGCAGTTCAATGCCGATCGCCACATCATGGGTTCCCGGCGGCCCCCGCCAGACCAAGCGCGGATCAGCCTGGAGAAGCTGCTGCCGCTCGATGTAAGACTTGTAGAGGTCATCGAGGGAGAACTCGACACTACGATAGCCCTGGGCCTCAAAGAGCAGATGCAGAATTGCCCCGAGGGTCGTCTTGCCCGTGCCCTGCCCACCGAGAATGCCCTGCACCACCGGGCGCTGGAGCTTTTGTTGCTGCTGAATCAGGTCTTGGGCCAGGGGCAGCCAGAGCCGCCAGAGGGTGGTAGCGATCGCCCGCTCATCGGTTAAACCCAGCGCCTGAGACAGCTCCACCACCGCATCCCACAGGGTTTGACATTGTTCCTGGCGGGCAGCGATCGCCGCCTCGGTCATCGGGCCGTCAAAGGCATCGGCCGCACGAGATTGGGCCATGAGGTCAGCAAAAATGGGGGGTAGGAGAGTCACAGGTCAGTGAATAAAAATAGGAGAAATTATAGCAATATCACGGCGATAGGAGCACAAGCGTTAGCCTTGAGCCAAATGCTCCCAGGGGTTCTGCTACCATAGCTCCTACGTTTCCCCATTGTAAAAATGAGGGGCTTGACCCTGGTCGATCGACCCCTCCAAACTCCCCTTGCTCGGCTCTCATGAAACTCCGCAACTTGGTTCGTACGGCAAAACGTTGGTACTTGGGGACGCCTGAGCGAGCCTTGGATGAAGCCTACCGGGCGGCGCTGATGATCCGGGCGATCGAGACCGAGCATTTTGCCGGTCAGACGGTCTGCACCGAGAATGCCGAGTTTTGCGATCGCGTTGTCACCTATTTTCAAGCCGAGGTCAAGCAGAACCTCAAGACCATTACCCTGCGGTTAGCCGAGTTTCGCGCCACCCGAGACTGGGTGCTCGAAAACGACGATCGCCGCCTCAACTACGATATTGCGCTCAAGGAACGGGATGCGGTCGTAATTGAAAAACTCAACTTCATTGATGAAGTGCTCACGGCCTATGAACCGCCGAGTAAAGCAGATAAGCGATCGCGCTCCCTGGTCAAGGTTTCGGCCCTGGCTCAAACCGCCGTGATGCCCAACCCGCCCGAGACTCAGCGGCAGGCCGCTAAAATCCCCCCGTCTCAGCCAGGTGTAGACCGCAACGCCAGCGCCGGGAGTAAGAGTGGTGCGCTGCCCCGCTCCATTCTCAATACCGCCAATCGGGTGTGGCAAGAAATTACGCCCCAAACCACCGAATCCGAAGGCGATGTGGTGCAGAAGTTTCGTCAAGCACGTAGCCGGACAGCCATTTCAATTAAGTTCTTGTTATTTCTGATCATTGTGCCGCTGCTGACACATCAGGTTACCAAAACCTTTCTGGTTAGCCCCATCGTCGAGCATCACTTTTTTCAGCCCCAAAGTGAGCTAGTTTTCCTCAATCAAGACCTGCAAAAAGAAGCCTTTGAGGAGCTAGAACGATATGAGAAAGATCTCCGCTTTGCCGGACTCCTGGGCATTGCACCCGCAGCCTCGGATGACGAAGTAAAAGAAAAACTCCAGGAGCGAGCGGTTGATATCGCCCAAGAATATCGTCATCGCAGTACCGATGCGATCTCGAACGTTTTTGCCGATTTGTTTTCCCTCCTGGCTTTTGGTGGCGTGATTGCGGTTAGTCGTAAAGAAATTAAAATCCTGAAAGATTTTCTGGATGAAATCATCTACGGACTCAGCGATTCCGCCAAAGCATTTTTGATTATTCTCTTTACAGTACAATCCTTACATTCATAAGAATATGAAGATGCTACTGGACCTCTATCTTT
>JBMYQW010000437.1:0-4152 GCA_049601735.1 Spirulinaceae cyanobacterium | reverse complement strand
CAAAATTCATTGGCAAGATTCTATTGCACTATTTTAGCTGTGTCACGGCAGTAGGGTGCGTTAGGCGGGCAGAGATTATTGGGACAATTCGATAATGTTGTTTCCGCCGTAACGCACCAACCGCAGCCTTGGTGAACGAATTGATTTCTGGCTTGAAACTGTCGGTAGGTTTTGGTGCGTTACGCAGGAGCGAAAATCATTTTTTTATTGCTAGATTATTCTCCTGCTAACACACCCTACGAAAGCCATTTGCGTCTACTCATTAATATGCCTGCCCCAAAAAAAGTGCGATCGCCGATTTTATGGATTTTTTAGGGTGCGTTGGGCGGCTACAATCTCAAAATAATAGAACAGCTTAAAAGTCCGCCGTAACGCACCACCACCAATGCCAAACTATTGCATCATGCTATGAGTCGAGATATGTTGATTGTTGGGATTAACACCTATCACCATCCTTAAACGCCCCAGCACCAGATGAAGAGGCGATCGCCCGACGCCTCAAACAGGACGGCGACCTTAGCCTCGAACTATCTCAATCCCCCGCTACGATGCCCACTCAACCGTTATTTTTCAATTCAAATACCCCATCCATGACCATCGAACAAATCCAAACCCAAGCCCTCCAACTCCCCACCCACCAGAAATGGCAACTGGTGCAATCGTTACTCAATGCGATTCAACAAGAAACCCAGCCCCAACTCGTAGAACTTACTTCAGAAACCCCAACACTAGATACACTTGAACCTTGGGTTCAGAACTTAGTCGGTGTGATCAGCCTTCCCGATAACAAGGATTGTACTGAGCTGTATACAGATTACTTAGAGGCGAAGTACCGTTGAAACAAGTTCTGTTTGACACAGATGTGATTATTGACGTTTTGTCCCAACGTCAACCATTCTTCCTGGCATCCTCTCAAGCCCTAAGCATGATCAAAAAGAATGGTGATATCTCGGGTTACTTAGCTGCCCATACTGTGACGAATCTCTTCTACATCCTGCGCCGCCAATTAGGGAAAGACACCACGCTTAAATCACTCAAACTCCTCTTACAAAACCTCCACATTACGACCCTGGACGAGCAAATCATTAAAGCTGCACTGCAAAGCTCAATGTCGGACTTTGAAGATGCTGTCACCAGTGAAGCGGCTCATGCAGCGAACATTGATGTGATTGTGACCAGAAACGTTCGTGACTATACAGACTCATCCGTACAAGCACTAGCGCCTACTGAATTCCTTGCGCAATTTTCGGTATAGCTTTGTGGTGCTGCCCGCCGGGGCTGGAAGTCGAGTGTGGAGTTTAGGGGGTAGGGAAATCCCCAAAATCCCATAAACCCGTAGGAGTAGCGCCCTTCTACCCCAGTCTCCGCCGCCAACCCGCCAACCCCGAATCTGCGCTACACACCCACAAATCCCGTCACGCACCAAACCCGGTCGGGGGCCCCCCCGTGGTTGCCCCGACAGACTCACAGGACGAGCAGTAGTGCCGTGGCTGGATCGATCATCTTTTCTGGCAGCCTCTCGTATACGGTTTCCAAATCTCCCACCGTCAATAGAACTGGGCGCAGAAATCCCACGCCCGAGTAGCCAATTTAATGGAGAGCGTCATTCTTGCCCTTCTGGTGCTGAGTAGGTCACAATGTCGATCCCAATCCCATTGGGATCAACGATGGCAAAGTGGCGATCGCCCCAGGGTTCATCTCGTATGTCGACGACAATCTCTACCCCCTTCGCCTTGAGGGCTCCATAGACCTCGTCTACCTTTGCAACATCAACGGTCAGATAGACGCCTTGTCCTTGAAACGGAGCTTGAAAGATCGGTTGCTGGCTGGGATGGTTGGGTAATAAAAACGAGATTTGACTACCCGATGGACGTCCCAAAAGCAGGTAGAAATCGTTTTCAAAATGGATGTTAAAGCCCAATACATCGGTGTAGAAGGCCTTCGTCTCGGCCATTTTGTCGGTAATGATTCCAGCATTGAATTTCATAGCACATCTCCTGGTTGAATCTTGGGGTTCGTTCCCTGTGTGATTCAAGAATATCTAGGGTGCTCCATGGCGTATTGGAAAAAACGGACGAGTCAAACGCTGGCTCACAAGGCTGTGAAAAAGTGAGTTGGACTCGCTCCGGTCATGGCTTTAAACTCCCGAATAAAGTGGGCTTGGTCGTAAAATCCAAGGGCCAAGAGTTCGTCTAGCCCAGCATCCTGCTGAAGCAGTTGCATGGCGTATTGAAATCGAATGATTCGCGCCAGTTGCTTGGGGCGAATGCCGAGATAGTCGTGGAAGAGCCGCCTTAAGTGTCGAGGACTGACGCCTAAATCGCGATTCCCTTCCAGGTTCACTTGCCCCCTATGGACGACCATCTGGTGAATCGCCCCAGCCAATCGCGGATCGAATGTAAAGTTTCGACGTCGCAACAGTTGAACCATCAATCGATTGGCGACTGAAATCCGCTCGGAAGTACTCGGCTGCTCGAAAAGCTGCTCCGACAGTTCCACCTTCCACTGGGGGGCCATGGTCTGGATCAGCGCCATGCGAGAAACAGCATCCGCTGCTGGAAAATCAATAAAATTATGGATCGCTCCAGGAAGGAAGCGCAGACCAAAATAGTGGACATCTGAGTGGAAGGGCGTACGATCCACCGCAACATTGGTTCCTGCGGCGATCGCCCCCTCAAAACGTAGGCAGTTGATCAGAATATCGATACATCCATCAGGCACGATGGTGTACCAGTAGTCAGAGCCTGGGGGAACCTGTCCCTCGATCGTCCAATAGCAATAGATATACCCAGCCAGCTCAGGAGCGACGGGGAATTCTGAATAGGTCAAGAAGGGGGTCAGCTTCCGCTGCGTCGCTAGAGCAGGTTGAATGGGTCGATAGTTTTGAGAGAATGCCACCATGGGATAATGTCAGCAAATTTATCAGGATTAATCATCGAACACGATGACAACAGAATTCAAGAACTCGGAATCGTTTAAAAGGGTCTGATTAGAATTTTGTGTAGGCGATCGCCCATCGCCAAGCCACCGCTGTGGAGCACCCCAACCCATCCCGGCCGTATCCTGTAGTGCCATCTTCCCCATCGACCCATGAGCCAGCCTCCTTCAACCTTAACCAGCGATCGCCCCGCCAACTCCACCCAGCACTACACCTGGCAATGGCAAGGCCAACCCCTGCAAATCGCCTATGAAACCTTTGGCAGCGGTTCACCAATCCTCCTGCTGCCCCCCTTTAGCACCGTTTCCACCCGCGCCGAAGTTGCTCCGCTCGCCAGGCTACTGGCGCAGCACTATCAATCGATTACCCTCGATTGGCCAGGCTTTGGCGACTCCGATCGCCCCCCCGTTGCCTATCAACCCGAGCTGTTGCAGACATTCCTCACCGACTTTGTTCAAGCGCAATTTTCCGCACCCCTCCCCGTGATTGCTGCTGGCCATGCCGCAGGCTATGTGCTGAAACTCGCTCGACAGAATGTCTGGTCGAAAATTGCGTTGGTTGCCCCCACCTGGCAAGGCCCCCTGGCAGTGATGGGTGCTCCGGCGGGAGTCCGATCGGGGATTTGTAACCTGGTGCGATCGCCCATTCTTGGCCAAGCGTTGTACTACCTTAATACTCGCCCCGCCTTCCTCAAATGGATGTTTAGTCGCCATGTCTTTGCTAATCCCGAACGCTTAACCCCAGAACTAATTGCCGAACGTTATGAGGGAACCCAAAAAGCAGGTGCTCGCTACGGGCCAGCCGCCTTCGTGACCGGAACCCTTGATCCTGTCGCCACTCAAGCCGACTGGTTAGCGATCGCCCAAGCCGTCACCGTACCGTTCTTCGTGATCACCGCCGAACAAGCCCCGCCCAAATCCACCGCCAATATGCTGGCGCTCACCACCCTGAGCCAGGTTCAAAGCCTGGCCTTACCCGGCTCTCTCGGCATGATTGAAGAGTCAGCGGCGGCGATCGCTTCTCCTATGTTGGACTTCCTCGCCGCTTAATTCGCTGATTTGGACGACTGCCCAGGCACGGCACAACGAATGGCGATCATCACCGCCAACAACTGCTCTGCATCATCAGGGGAGAGTAGCGTCAAACTCCGAAATTGCCGATATGGCAAGGGAAGAGATAGTTAGGACAATTGTCTAAAGGCTTCCTTGATTGCA
>JBMYQW010000436.1:0-4184 GCA_049601735.1 Spirulinaceae cyanobacterium | reverse complement strand
CAGACGCCCGTCATCGGCCCGGTATTGGGGCAATGGGCGGTGATTACCTCGCCTGTGGTGAGTTCAATATCCGCGAAGAAGCGTTTGTAGCGTTTGAGCAGAATGCCCGCTTGCAGGGGCGGATAGGGGTACAACCAGTCGGAAAAATTTGGAGTTGCCACAGTGATTGCCAGGCCAGGTCAGGATCGCTATAATCGATAATTGTCGCTTCTGGAGAGGTGGCTGAGTGGTCGAAAGCGGTGGATTGCTAATCCATTGTACGTAATTTACTCGTACCGAGGGTTCGAATCCCTCTCTCTCCGTTCTTTTAACGATTCGTTCGCCGCTGCGCCCGGTTCGAGTTGCTCGGTCATTATCGTTCCTACCGACAATGATCCTGTTGGAGTACTCCCTGAAAATAATTATCCCAAGGCAGGCGGGACGCCTGCGCTACGGGTAATCCTTGAAAATCCCGTAGCGCGGGCATCTTGCCCGCCATCCCAAAAGCTCATTTCTGGAACGTTTTTTTCTTTGGAGTACTCTTGGTCGTTTTCTGCTGCAACCAAAGAGGTTCCCTATGTCTCTCGCTCGACAGTCTATAGAACAAACGGAGCCGCCTCGTTCGCCGAGAGAAACGCTGCCCACCATGTATGACTTGCCCAGCGAAGATCCGGAGGAGCCTGGTTTGCCTGACGAATTTCATGACTTTCAACCGGAGTTACTGCGCTTCACCTTTCAGCCTCCCACCCCTGCGCCCGAGCAGGTGTTTAGCGGCAGCGACATGAACCTCTACTATGACGTGCGATCGCCCAACGGGTATAAGCGTCCAGACTGGTTTGGGGTGGTTGGAGTTTCTCGACTCTACGAGGAGCGCGATTTACGCCTGAGCTATGTGATCTGGTAAGAGGGGGTGAGTCCCTTTGTGGTGGTTGAGCTACTCTCGCCAGGTACCGAGGCGGAAGACTTGGGGCAAACGGAGCCAGCAGAGCATAAGCCGCCCACCAAGTGGCAGGTCTATGAGCAGATTTTGCGTGTGCCCTACTATGTCACCTTCAGTCGCTATAGCGATCGTCTGCGTGTGTTCACCCTCCAAGCTGGTCATTATCAGGAACTTCAGCTCGATGAACCCAAAGTCTGGATGCCCCCAATTGGTCTGGGTCTGGGCCTGTGGCAAGGGGAATATGCTGGACTCAGTTGGCTGTGGCTGCGTTGGTATGATGGGCAGGGTAAATGGATTCCGACCGATGCCGAGCAGGAACGCCAGCGGGCCGAACAGGAACACCAGCGGGCCGAGCAGGAACACCAACGGGCCGAGCAAGAACGCCAGCGGGCTGAACGATTAGCGGCAAAATTAAGGGCTTTGGGCATCAATCCGGATGATGATTCGCCCTGAGGAAGAGAGCGATCCTACCCTGTAAGCAACACGCTGGGTTTTCGCGGTGTTTGGGCATCGCTTCACGAACAATACCAACACCGAGACGCTCCGGGACGACACGACGCTTGATCTCAAAACCCGCATTCCCCTGAGGTCAGCTTTGGGGCTCAATGCCAGTTGGAACAATGTCTTTGATGAGTCGTTCCAGGAGTTTCCGGGCTTTCCGGGAGTTGGGAGCAATGTCCGTGTGGGGCTGGGGGCGACGTTCTAATTGCCACTGAGGAAGGCTTGAACCTCGGGAATTCTCCTTTCCCGAGGGGGATGCTTGCTACAGAAGCACAAATACTGCTTGATCCAATCGATGTAAGTTTGCTTAGTATGGTAGGAGTTGTGTTTGAGGCGGCTCACCTCTCGAACCACGTCCAGTAGTTTCTTTAGCGGCGGGGTAGCGGTCATGGGGAAAACAATCCGTATAAAACGCTGATACGGGGATTATACGGAAATTTTCTGTATAACACTCTCTATAGGGATGTTATGCGGATGAAATCTTAATACAATTCCTATATGGGTGATTAGATGGAAAAAATCCGTCTAATCTATAGTTAGCTTGATTAGAGTAGTGTAGAAAGCCGAAAAGAAAATATGCTTGATCTAGATATCCCGTCTTTAACGAGGCATACAAGTATTCCAGCTATTGAAGATATAAAAGTTGACTTCAATACCTTCTGGAAGTTTTCGCCTACGGATGGTTTGAAGTATCTAGTTGCTATGCGAATTCTTGGTACGCAAAGTCAAATCAAGAAACTCCGAGAACACGCGGTTGGATTTCAGCTTATTGGACCCCTAACCATGCGATTCTTTTTTCCTATCAACCCGCTACTTCTTTTAACAGCTATAAGTTTATCCAAAGTCCGTAGAGAAGATTTTTGTCATTTTCTAAATACATATGTACGAGGAGTCGAAGTTCCAAATTTAGAAGATAGTTTACTAAGAATAGATAGTGCCTGTAACGAAGATGAGCTTCAACAGGTTTTAAACCTGGAAGATGAGTATCTCAAGGCTCTGCTTCATGTAGCGTCTAAGATAGTCATCGAACATGGTTCAATAATACAGGGGAGAGGCACTCCTACTATGTGCGATCTCTATTGGGCTTGCTGGCTTGTTTCTAATCCAGCATATCAATATGAGTCACAGGCAATCCCGGCTGAAAAGTCAAAAGATTCAAAAGATTCTAGTATCAATGGTTGGTCTAGGGGGCGTGCTTGGGGATGGAAGTACAACTCGGATATTCACAATGCGCGTGAATATTATGAACATAGCCTCAATCAGATCGAAAGTGATCTCAACCAAGTACTGTCAAAAAAGCCGATTTTGGACTCTGATCGGCTACATTTAAAAGCTCTCTTAGGGAAGCAGAAAATATTGACTCGTTTGGTTGAAAGGTCGCGCCGATTTTACTATTGGGCACCTCATGAGATTGGTTCCTTTTCTTTCGAAATGCTCATTGCCGGAATCGGAGACCGTAAGTTTATACTTCCAAAAGAAATACTGAACCAGTTAACCCTCAACATCTCAGAGGAGATCAAAAAACATGACAATCAGGAAAATTGAGTTATACGTTGAACCACTCCACGTTGCAGACTTGTTGTTAGACCTTAGTCAGATTGACGGTATTCAAGTTAGCCTGCCGACAAAAGTTTTACCCTCTCCGAATGTTAACAAGGAACATTCAGCGTACAGCATTGGTTTTGCTGAATTATCAGCGATTATTATCAGCATCTCAGGGACTGCTACTGCGTCTGTCTCGCTTGCAACAGCAATATTACAATACAAGGCTGCTAAGTCATCTGCAACCGAATTGGTAGATAAATCCGTCTCTGCGAAGCCTGTCATAAATATAAATAACACAATTATTTATATCGACGATTTTTCAGACTCTCAAAGACTGGCGGAGCAAATCCAGAAAGTGATAGAAGAGGAGCCTGCACGAAGACAACCGCCCTCAACTACTGATTAGCTGTATGTACGGGTGTTCCTAGAAATGTCCATACATTTCAATCAGAAGGATCAGCAAAGAAGTGGTAGGGTGCGTTAGGCGGGCAGTAATATTTAGAAAGAGACAAAAGCCTTGATTCCCGCCGTAACGCACCACCCATGATGTTGATGTAAAGGAAAGGTTTTTAGCGATAAATAGTTGGCGGGTTCGGTGCGTTACGCAGAGACAAAAATAGTCGATTTATTGATAAGTTGCTCCCCTGCTAACGCACCCTACTGCTAGGTTTTGCCCCTAGCCATTGATCAACTTTATAATCGTGAATGCGATCGCCAGGTTAAAATAAGAGCGATCGTTGAAGTATTTGGGGGCAATCTGATGGAGCCAAGAACGCTGGAAGGAACATGGGAAGAAATTCTACGCCATGCCCCTGAGTTGGCTGGACTACGGGTGAGGTTAACCGTGTTACCTCCCAATCCCCCAAAGCCTCAGCAACGTGTCACCCTAGACCAAACACTACGAGGAAGAATAGGGCGAATTCGATCGATGCCACCGAATCTATCTGCACGGACAAAAGAAGCCTTTGCAGATATTTTGGCAGAGAAACATCAATCACGGGGCCAGCAGCAATGACACTATGTGATGCTTCAGCCTTGGTTGCTCTGATTAGTCAAGATGATGACAACCACGAACGTTGTGCTGCTGCCCTCCCAACCCTTGAAGCCCCATTAGTTACAACCTGGTCATGTTTTACGGAGGCGATGTATTTACTAGGTCGGTACGGCGGTTGGCCAGCACAACAGGAGTTATGGGGGTACGTTGCTGATCAGCTCCTTG
>JBMYQW010000435.1:0-4187 GCA_049601735.1 Spirulinaceae cyanobacterium | reverse complement strand
TTCTCGGCTACTAACCACTCTATTATGTCCTAACTAGCCCTCTCTTTGCTATACGGTCAATTGTCAGCGATTCTCGACCATCTCGACCCAACAGGACTCAACTTTGAAAGCATTATCTAGGGCAACGCGGTCGGCAGAATGGGCGTTGAGGGGCGATCGCAGTATTTATACTCACCCCTTACGGGCTAGATTTGTTACATTAATTAATGTAATTCATAACAAATCTTGATTTATTAGCCATGAAACTCACGACTCAACTGGCTTACTTGTTTAAGCCCAACTTTAACCCCAACTTAGCCTCTCAGGCCACATTAGCGATCCTGCGTGTGGTCATTGGCATCATGATGATCCATAACGGTCTGGACAAGCTGGCCGACATTGAAAACTTTGCCCAGGCCTACGTTGCCTATCTCGGCTTGCCGTTTCCAATTTTCCTGAGCTATGTGGCCGCCTTCACCGAACTGATTGGTGCACCGCTGTTGGCATTGGGTCTGTTCACCCGCCCAGCGGCGTTTGGCCTCTTTAGCACCATGTGTGTGGCGATCTATCACCATATTTCTGTGGCCGGTTTGAGCTTGCCCTACCTGGAGCTATCGACGATCTACGCCGGGGCATTTCTCTACTTCACGATCAATGGTGCAGGTTTATTCTCCACCGACGCCTTGATTGCAAACTGGCTCGATGGCGAGACGCTCTCCAGCAAGGCCAAGCAGATCATGCGTTTAGAACGGGAACCTGTTGCATCGGCGTCTTGATGAGCTGAACCACTCTAACCTGGACTATTCAGCAGGCAGCCGAGACGGCTGCGCTACGGGTTTTCATTATTACAGCCCGTAGTGCGGGCATCTTGCCCGCCACCGGATTAACTCTAGCACCCAGCGTTTTTGGGTATGGGTCGTGAATAATGCAGGCTAACAGCTCGGTATTGTAAAGCCATTAAAACCCTGAATCGCCCCGGATTGCTCTTGAACTGGATGAATCCGGGGCGTTGTTCGTGGGCGAATATCATCAGGCAGCAATGTCCCGCGATGTCGGGAGGTCTTAACCGATTAATTTGCCCCAAGTCTGTGGCCCCACGATGCCGTCAGCGGTGATATGTACCGAGGCTTGCCAGCGCCGCACCGCCCAAGCGGTATTGGGGCCAAAGATGCCATCGATCGCTGTTCCCACCCGAAATTGCACATAGCGGACGGCTTTACCCGTGGCGTGGGAGGGTCGCAGAATCGGCTTCTCCAAAATATCTTCCAGCGCCTTCCAGGTCGCGGCACTGGCATTGTCGCTGCTGATCGCCATCAAGTCATTGAAGCGGCCCACCGACGACGCTGTATTCGGCCCCCACAGACCATCTTCAACCAAGGCTCGACCGTTGCGATCGCGCACCTGGAGACGATTGAGATGTCGCTGTAATTGCACAACATCGGCATCCCGCGTCACTTCACCCGAGCCGCTTCCAGTTGCGCCCCCACTACTGTTGCCCTCATCGGGCGGATTCTGACCCGTTAGCCCTTTGACGATCGCATTGGCCATCGCTTCGGTTTCGTAGCGGCTGCGATCGCGCCAAGAGTCGATGAAGCAGCATTCCACCAGAATGGCAGGCATGGCCGTATGCTTGAGCACATAAAAATGGGAGCCATTTTTCACGCCTCGGTTGAAGAAACCCAGGCGCACGATTTGAGCCAGCACGGGTTGGGCATAGCGGCGTCCGGCGGAACTGGCCGCAAAGACCTCTGTGCCATTGGCATTGCCATTGAAGGCATTGAAATGAATCGAGACGTAGAGGTCTACGTTGCGGGCATTCGCCACGCTGACGCGTCGCCGCAGGGAATCCAGGACGCTGCTGGCGCGACGGGGGTTGCAATTGATCGCAGTATGACCGAGAGCTTCGAGCTTGTAAATGACCCTTGTGCCCACTGCCTTAGTGAGATCATCTTCCTTCGCCCAACCCACTGCCCCCGTGTCCGGCGGCGCGTTGTGTCCCATATCAATACCAAATTTCACGTCCGCGCTCCTGCCGATTGATTTGCTTACCGTCTTGGGGCTGCATTATACCAAGCTCAATTTGGTGCAGCGGGCGATCGCAACAAAGATTTCATGGCAGTTTGGGTCAGGGTTTTAATCTCAGCCAGCGTTGGCATCGCTCGTGGCGATAAGCCCAACCAGGCCAGATATTCGATATTCCCCGCTGGCCCCGTCAAGGGGGAATAGGTCAACTCTTGCACCTGCCAACCGAGTTCGGCGGCGGCGGTGAGAACCTGGGCGATCGCCTCGGCCTGGGCAACGGGATCACGAACTACGCCCTGCTTGCCCACCCGCTCCCGGCCCACCTCAAACTGGGGTTTGATCAAGGCGACCACGTCCCGAGGGTCCCGCAACAACTGCCACATCGCAGGCAGCACCTTGGTGAGGGAAATAAACGACACATCAATCACGCCGAGATCAGCCAGGGGCTCGCCGCCGTAGAGTTCGATCGCTGTCAAATGGCGCAGATTGGTGCGCTCCTTTAAGACCACTCGCGCATCTTGGCGTAATGTCCAGGCGACTTGGCCATAACCCACATCCACACCAAAGATCTGTTTAGCTCCCGCTTGGAGCAGGCAGTCGGTAAAGCCGCCTGTCGAAATGCCCCCATCGAGACAGATGCGATCGCGCACCTCTAGGTCAAATTCCGTCAGGGCCTTAGCCAGTTTTTCACCCCCCCGCGAGACGTAGGGGGGTTTCTGCTTCACTGTGATGGTGGCACTCAAGGCGATCACCGTGCCGGGCTTATCGACGATGCGATCGCCCACCTTAACCTCCCCAGCCCGGATCAACCGCTGGGCCTGCTGCCGCGATGCACAGAGTTCCCGCTCAACCAGCAGCAAATCCAAGCGTTGTTTATCCTTGGGCATGGGCAAAGGGTAGACCAGAGCAAAAGGGTTGACCCTGAAAATATAGAGAATACGGTAGGGGAGGGTTTGAAACCCTCCCTGAAGCGAGATTTTTGGGTTGTGCAATACGAATTCAGTCTTATTCGTAGAGCCAACCCTGACTGTGGGATTCCCAAGTGGTCAGTTCCGCTTCAGTAAACCAGAGGGCAATTTCCCGCTGGGCGGTTTCAATCGCATCAGAGCCATGGATCAAGTTGCGCCCCATATTCACACCATAGTCGCCCCGAATCGTGCCCGGTTCAGCATTAAGCGGATTCGTCGCCCCAATGAGTTTGCGGGCCGATGCCACGACACCATCCCCTTCCCAAACCATGGCGACCACAGGGCTAGAAATGATGAATTCCACCAAGCCTGCAAAGAAGGGACGCTCCTTATGTACGTCGTAATGTTGTTCCGCCAGTTCCCGCGATACGGACATGAGCTTGAGCCCAACCAATTTGAAGCCTTTAGTTTCTATGCGTTGAATCACGTTGCCCACTAGTCCCCGTTGGACTCCATCGGGTTTGATCATCAAAAAAGTGCGTTCCATAATGCCCTCCAATTCAATTATTTACATTTTGATACAGAAGACAGGGTAGCTCAGAAGGGGCCAGGGGCAAACAGAAATCTTTAGCGTTTCCGTGCCAGGGTTAATCCATCGGCGATCGGCAGTAGGCTCAAATCAATACGATCGTCCTGGTAGAGTTGCTGATTGAAGTTGCGGATGGCAACGGTGCGGGGCTCTTGCTCATCAGGGTCAGCCACCCGCCCTGACCAGAGCACGTTATCAATCGCAATGAGTCCGCCTGAGCGCACGAGTTGAAGCGATCGCGCGTAGTAAGCCGGGTAGTTGCGTTTGTCGGCATCAATAAAGGCAAAATCAAATTTTCCCGTTTCACCGTCAGCAATGAGCTGGTCTAACGTCTCTAGGGCGGGGGCAATGCGCAGGTCGATCTTGTGGGCTACCTCTGCTTGTTGCCAGTAGCGGCGGGCGATCGCCGTACTCTGCTCATCAATATCACAAGCCACAACTTGCCCTGTTTCGGGTAAGGCGAGGGCAACAACTAGGGCACTATAGCCCGTAAAAACACCCACCTCCAGCGTGCGAGTTGCCCCCAAAAGCCGCACGAGCAGAGCAAGCAACTGGCCCTGCTCTGAGGCAATTTGCATCCGACTCGCAGGTAACTGGGCCGTCTCTTGTCGGAGCTGGGTCAGTACATCTGGCTCACGCAAGGAGATTGAGAGCAGATATTGATAAAGTGAATCGTCAAGGGGTAGATG
>JBMYQW010000434.1:0-4209 GCA_049601735.1 Spirulinaceae cyanobacterium | reverse complement strand
CTAAACCTGATCCAGCTTGAAAAGTACAGTGTTGAGGATTCGGAAATTTCGATTCCTGTTTACATTAACCCAGTCCTGTAGGGGAGGGTTTGAAACCCTCCCGACTCCGGGTTTCAAAATAGACGCGGTTTATCGGGGGTGTTTTTGGGGGGCGATCGTGATGTTGAGAGAGCAAATTCAATAAATACAATAAAAATGTACTTGCTGTTTAAAAATGGTTCACCTATACTAATCAAAAGACATCCCTCCCCTCTCCAAAAACAATGGACAACTTCCTTAAAGGAACCCTCTGCTTGGCTAATGGCATTGTTTTGGCCGGTCTGGTTGGCGCTAGCCTGAGTCAGTCCGATCGCGCCTTTGACCTTTCTTTTTGGTTACGGGGTTGGTCGCAAACCCGCCAGCCTCCCGATGCCTCGCTGGCGCAACTCATTCATCATCCCACCTGCCCGCCCCGTCCCGAAGCCACCGTGCTCTCCCCCCAGCAAGCCCAAGCTCTGCAAACCCAATTGGCCCAGGGCGCAAGTTTTCAAGATTTGACACAAGTCCAAACCGTGCTCGGACTCCCCACCTGCCAAACCCAAACGCCCCGAGGCTCAGTACTGATCTACGCCGTTAGCAACCAAACCCAATTGCTCATTGGTGATTTTGCAAGGGGCATCACCGTGGAATGGTTGCCCCAGTGATGTCTCCACTGCGTCGATTGCAACCGTGTCAATAGCAACCTTCAATTCGCCTCGTTTGAGAATAGTTGACCGTCTCTAAATTGACTGTCTTAGTGGGCATTGCCCACGCTATGCAACGTCCTTTCTCCCCCCCTAAAGACCCATGCAAACCCCACTTCAAACCCCACTCAAAACCCCAGAAACCGTCCTCCAAGCCGAATTTGTTGATCCTGCGACCGTTGTGGCAACGCCCCAACCCACCTGGCAACGGCGCAAGAATGGTGTGGGCTACACCTTCCATAAAGAACTGGCTCAACTCGAAGGGCATCTTGACCAGAAGTTCACCGGGCTCCACCATCATGTGCATCAACAGAGTCAGACCAACCAAAATGCGATCGGCCAATGGTTCGGCATCTTGGATGAAAATGTCTCCCATCAGTTTCAGGCGCTCGATCGCAAGCTCAGTCAAAAGCTGAATCTGGTGCTGGCAACCCAACGGGCTCAGGCCTCGCGGCGATCGCTGCTTTGGCTGATGGGAACCCTCGCCGCCGCTGGTGTTTACATCATTGTGTTGCACCCGTTGCTGAGTCCGCCGCGAACTCAGTCGGTGTCGAGTCCTGACCTCTCACCCTCGGCCTCCACCCCGACGGCCTTGCCAACCCCAAACCCGCCCCTACCGAGTGACGTGAGCACACCGTAAACAACCATGAATCCCTCTCGCTCCAAATGTTACACCCCCTATTTACGCTGGCATCTGGCCGTCTGTAGCCGGGATTGGTGGGCTGGAATGCTCTGCTGTATGCTGTTGCTGCTTGGCTCGGCGGCGGTGTCGCCTCCGTTGCGCTCGCTCTGGGTGGCCATTAGTAATTTGGGCGGCTTAACGAATGAATTAACGCCGCTACCACCCCCTCAAGGGCTCTTTGATTCGTTGGACTCAATCGGAGTGGTGGCGATCGGTCATGCGGAGGGCAACCTGACGGTAACGGGTGAACCCAAGGGTGGCTATTGGGGTCATGCCGATCCGGGGAATTTCCGGCGCAATCAGGGCTGGTGTAGTGACCAGGGGCGCGGCGGTGGCGATGTGGATTTAGCGAACCAGAAATGCCTAGAACGGGTGCAAGAGCGTCTGGCGCTGATCGAGTCGGATCTGCAAGCCGCCCAACTCGACCCCCAAACTGAACCCTTGGTGATGCTCAACATTGTGGATCTCTACAACCAAGCCAGCCCCTGGGTTTCGCGGCAGTTCCCCAAAGCTTACCAAGCTGCCCAAGCCCAAGGAATGACGGGTGAGCAGGCGATGGTCTGGGCGCGGGTGGAGGCGTTTCGGCGACGGGGCAAGATCGACGCTTCGGGGTTGATTGGCATCTGTCGGCGCGAGGGTCGCGGCGTGAGTGATTGGGACTGTGTGGCGGCGGATCAGCGCAGACGAGTGCGGGCGATCGAGCGGGTTTGGCAACAGTCGGGGTTGACGGCAACGGCGCAGTCGCATTAATCCAATCGATGGGGTTGGGGCTGACTTGCCCTATTTTAGGGTGCATCTCAAATCAAGGTGTCTGGATCAACCCCCAACGCACGTAGCTTCTCAACCAGTTTGGCGTTTTGCTGTTCTGCTGTATCAGCCCGTTGCTGTTGAGTCTCTGCTCGTTGCTGCTCGGTGTCAGCCCGCTGCTGTTGAGTCTCGGCCCGCTGCTGTTGGGCAGCGGCCAATTGTTGCTGAGTCTCGGCCCGTTGCCGCTCGGCTGCGGCAGCTTCTTCCGGTGTCGGCACCAGCTCTCCTGCTGCGGTAAAGAAGCGCAGTTGGCGGTCTTGCACACCCAGATACAACTTCAGTTGCTGACTCCAGAGCCAGCCTTGAGCGGTGGGCTGCACAGGATCATAGCGACCGCTGATGAGGCAAAATCCTTGGAACTCCAGGGTTTCAGGGTCAAACCAAAAATATTCCGGGGTGCGGAAGGTGTTTTGGTAAATATTTTTTTTCAGGCCGCGATCGGTTTTAGCAGTGGAATCGGAGAGTAATTCCACAATCACATGGGGATATTGACCGTTTTCCTCCCAAACCGTCCAACTACGCCGGGGACGTTTTTCAGTGCCGAGCACCACAAAGAAATCCGGGCCGCGGAAGTCCTCGCTTTTACTTTGGTTGGCACTGTAGAAAACCGTTAGATTGCCCGCCGCGAAATAATCATCGCGGTCTTGCCAGAGCCAGTTGAGGCAATTGAGCAACAGAATCAGTTGGTTGAGGTGCAGCGTACTTTCCAAGGGGGGCTCCTCGCTCCAGCGGTTCACGAAGGGGATCGTCACCGTCGGATCCACATCCTGACCCATGCCGTAGGGCCGGAGGGGTGCAGCGTCAGACTCAGCAGAGCGTTGAGTTGTGGGAGAGGGAGACATGGGCGATATTCTCGCAAGCGTTGCGATCGACTGTTCTGTCAATTTTATCGTTGACGCCGGCGTCTGGTGGCTGAATTTGATTGTGATTTGAGCGCGATCGCGTCCCGTGCCTCGAATGGGTAGCGATCGCGCCATGGCCAATGAATCGCCGCATCCCCCTCCCTAGCCCCAGCGCAACGCTAAGAAATATTCTTTTTGCATAGAAAAATTAGCAATACGACAAAATCTGGTGTTACGCTAGGGCCACATCAGTGAATTTTTAGGCTTGACCCCATTGTTGGGTAAGCCCCCCAATCCAGACGAGCAACGGGCGATCGCTCTTTGATCCGTCTCCAGGGTGCAGCTACACACCATCATTCCCAATCCGTTGGGACGTGAGTAACTCTGGAGGATGCAATGAAGAGAACGAAGAAAACAGCTTTTGGGCTGAGTATTTTTAGCGCCATCTGTAGTGTGATGGGCTGGAGCATCAGCAGCACCCCGGCACAGGCCACAGTCCTTGTGAATGGCGACTTTGAGACGGGCGATCTCAGTGGCTGGACAGTGTTTAACACAACCAATGGAACCATCGGTCAGCCCTTCTTTCCTACGCTCGTGCCCGAGGCCGATATCTTTGCCACGGGCGGCGAGCAGACCATGGCTGTCCACGTGGGCCAAGCGAGCTTTATGCCGGGTCAGCCCGCGGGCGGCGGTCTGTTCCAAACGGTCAACCTGGCCGGCGGTAACTTTGAATTGGTGGCCGATATTGCCGCGTTAAACGACAGCTTCAATGCTTCAGGCGGCCTATTTTCGTTGCTCTTTGACGGTCAGGTGATCGCGGAGCACAATTTCTCATCGGTGTTGGCAAATAGACTCAGCCAAAAAACTTTGCGGGGTACGGTGTTTGATGTGCTGCCCGGTGAGCATGAGGTGCGCCTCCAGGTGCAGCGCCCCTATCAACAGAATGCGCAAACGCCCCGGCAATATGTCGATAACATTGCGCTGCGATCGCTGCCCGCAGCACCCGATCAGGGTTCAGACGCTGAGTCGGTGCCAGAACCGGGGGTCGTGCTGGCCTTGCTCGGCGGTGGGGTGATGGCGTTGGGACTGCGACGCAACTAGGGCGTGTCGTCAGTTAGAGCCAGAAGCCTTACGGAACAAGGGATCGAGCGCCCGA
>JBMYQW010000433.1:0-4222 GCA_049601735.1 Spirulinaceae cyanobacterium | reverse complement strand
TTCTGAGTCGCGATCGCAACCACCAGCCCGACCCTAACTTGCCCCTGTTGACCTACAACAGCCCCCAGGGTCGCTACAGCGCCCAGCCACTGCTGTTGGATTTCTTCTTAAGCAATGCGCCCTTGCGCTGGGCCGAACCGGATGCGATCGCTGCGGTCAATAATAGCTGGCGGATTCAGGTAACAGTGAATGACCAGAGCTTTCTGCTTGATGATTGGCAATCGCTCTATTTGGAGGGCTTTAAACCGGGGTTGAACTGGGTCAAGCTGGAATTTATTGGCGCGAATGGTCAACCGATTGACAATGTTTTCAATAACACGGTGCGGATTGTGGACTATCAACCCGATCAGGATACGCCCCTCGCGGCGTTGATCACCAATGCCATTGCCCCCGAATTGCAAGGCGCTCTGCTCGATTCTACGTACCGCGATCGCACCAATCCCGCTCAATCCACCGAAGTCGAGGCTCAACCAGCGGATGTTCGTCCTGCGCAACCAGCCGAACCCGTTGAAACGAACGGCTCCGATGAAGCCTCGAATGCGGCAAGTGAAGAAGGAGACACGGCTCCCACACCTGAACGTCAGCCCAAACCACCCACACCAGATATTGCGGTTGAAGCAACGCCTGAAGCTGAACCTGGCGACCGCAGCAATGAAATACCCGAGTTGCAAAAGAATGATCTGGGTGCTGTGACCACCACGGATCAAGCTGATCCCCATTACCAAGCGGGTGAAGAGGATGCAGAGCTTGAGCCCCCGCTACTCCTCGACGAACAGGGTGTACCCGTCATTGCTCCCCAGGCAGCGACGAAACCCGCTCACCCTGCGCCTGAGAAGGACGCAACGGACGCTCTCCCTCTGTCGGCAGAAACTCCTCAGAGCAACAGTAATTCTCAGAACAATAACTTTAAGAGTAAGGAGAACGAGGTACAACCCGAGAGCAATCCGGAGCCGATACAGCCCGCGTCACCTAACGACGCAGCAACAGAGTCCATGCCTGAGCGGGCAGAAAACTCGCCGACTATCGAGTCCGTTGAGCCCAGTTCATCTCCAGTATCTCCAACGCCGGAGCCTGCATTGCCATTAGGCATCAGAGAATAGCAAGAGCATATGATGAACCCTTGCATGGAGGGCATTGATATGGGGTAGCGATGCTGATGAGCCTGGTAAATTCCGAGCTGTCTTTACCCCTGCGCAATTTCCTGGCTGGGGGTCGGTGGCATTGGCGACTTATGCCTGAACCCGCTTACACAAACACTGAAGAAACCGTCACAACCTTCGGAAATATGCAATGCTAGACAATTATGACGTGCCTATGGCATAGCCCTAATCTGTTGCCTAATCTGGTTGCCCAAGTTAGTTGCCTGACCCTAGGGTGATATCACCCTCTCATCCCGATCCTCATGAAGATTGAGATCAAAACCGTTGGCGATATTAAAATTATTGCTCTGAGCGGGGATATTGATGCAAATACTGCCCCCAAGGTGCAACAGCGGGTCTTGCCGTTAGCGGTTGCCCGGAGCAAAATTCTGTTAAACCTCACAGAAGTTCCGTATATGTCCAGCGCTGGGTTACGGCTTCTATTGGCGCTCTATCGCCAAACCACGGCGAGAGATGGCCAACTGATTTTGGTGGGCCTTGCCCAGGAGATTCGTCGCACCATGGCCGTCACGGGGTTCCTGGGCTTCTTTACCACCTGTGACACCTTGGAGTTGGGGCTTAAAACCTTCCGCTCTTGGCGCTAAATTCACCCGAATTCTCCTCCGTCGTCATCGCATGCAGTCAATCCGGGAGCAGCAGTTACTGGCAGAAATTACGCGTCTGCGTCGCCAGGTGATGGAACTGACCACCGCCCAAACCGCGATGGAGGCCCAACATCGTCTGCTTGAGGGCTTCGTGACGATGGCGCGATCGCCCCGCAATACCAAAACACAGATTCTCAAGACATTTTTGCAAGAGACCCTTGCCCTCTCCAACCGCATGACCAATGCCGAGCGGGGTAGCCTTTTACTGGTGAATGGGATGGGTCAAATTGAAGATGCCATTTTTACTGAGCCGACCATTCAGGAGCGATCGAACTATCAGCTCTTCAATCAAACATTAGATCGAGGAGTTGCTGGCTGGATTCAACAGCATCGGCAAGCGGTCTTGATTCCAGATACCCGACTCGATAACCGCTGGTTGAGCTGGCCAGACGATCGTACCGAAGTCCGCTCGGTCCTGGGTGTGCCCCTCTTCAAACAAGACATGATTTGTGGGGTGCTGACGCTGCTCCACAGCACACCTGAGCATTTCACTACCGAGAGCTTGCAGTTGATGCAAGCCACCGCAACCCAGATGGCGATCGTGCTGGAGAATGCCCAGATTTACGGCCAACTGCATCACTACTCTCAGCGCCTTGATGCTGAACTCGATAAAGGCCGCCAAATTCAAGTCAACTTTTTGCCATCGGCATTTCCCCAACCCCACGGCTGGGAGATTGCGGCGTATTTTCAACCCGCTTCGCAAGTTGCTGGGGATTTCTATGATATTTTTGAACTAGACAATGGCTGTTTAGGCTTGATTATTGCCGATGTCTGTGACAAAGGCGTGGGGGCCGCCTTCTTCATGAGCCTATTTCGGAGCTTGATGCGGATTTTTTCAGGACAAACCGCCCTGGCGGGCTTGACCGTACAAGCTAGCGTCCACCCCAATCTGGATTGGTCGCCGCTCCCCAACGCCAAGGGTGACGAGAGGCTGGCGCAGGTTCCCGCTCCCCACGACCAACCCTTCCATCCGTTGCAAGCCATTTGTTTAACCAATGACTACATTGCCTTCAACCATGGAGACCTGGGGATGTTTGCGACTTTGTTTTTTGGCATTCTTGATCCGGCAACGGGTCGCTTGACCTATGTGAGCGGGGGCCATGAGCCCGTGCAGATTTTGGATCAACAGGGAAATGTCCGGTGTGAGCTGAAGGCGACGGGGCCAGCGATCGGTATCGTGCCCCAGGTAAAGTTTCGGGTGGGGCAAGCTCACCTCGCACCAGGAGAACTGTTGCTGGGCTATACCGATGGCGTCACGGAAGCCCGAGCCGTCAATGGCGATTTTTTCACCCAGGCACGACTCCTCCAAACCATTCCTCACCCCCTGCCAGGAGCGACTGCTGTGGTGCAACAGATTGTGACCGAAGTGGACGATCATGCCCAACAGGCTCCCCGCTGGGATGACATTACCCTGCTCGTGGTGAGACGGCAGCCTGTGGGCCAAGAGGTGGAATGTCTAAGCTAGTGGTCACGGGTGAATTAACCTCGTTGAGCGCGATCGCCGACTACATTAAGCAGCTCGCCCAACAGGCGGGTTTAGATGCGCAGCAGAGCTATAATTTGCGCTTGGCGGTGGATGAGGTCAGCACAAATATTGTGCAGCATGGTTATTCGGCAACCGATCAGCCCGGCTGGCTGGCGTTCGACGCGATCCTCACTGCCCAGCAATTGACTGTAATTTTAGAAGATACCGGGGTCGTCTACGACCCGCAGCAGTTACATCAATTAGAACTGCTGCAAGTGGATACTCCCCTTGAAGAGCGACCGCTCGGCGGACTCGGCGTCTATCTGACGATGCGGGGTGTGGATGAATTTCACTATGAGCGCATTGGCGATCGCAACCGCACTCGTTTTGTCGTTAATCGTGCTTCCCCTGCGTAAAACGGTTCTCCGAAATCTCCGAAATCCGCCAACGCAAACCTGTAGTTGTTGTCAGTAATCTTGCTGTGTTCTTTACTCTCCGCTTGGTCTGCCATGGTTCGTCTACTTCTCTACCTCTCGATTGCCTGTATCACCTTGCTGAGTGTTGTTTTAACGTGGCATCCAGCCCAAGCCATGCCCGATGCCATGACCTACGCTTGGAGCTATCAAGATTTGGGCCAGAGCCAACGGGTCTGTAAGCAGATTACAGTACATCCCTTACAGCGACAGATCAAGGGCGATCGCCAGCCCGTAAGAATCTCGACCCGGATTGTTGAGGCGCGGTATTGTCAGTGAGCCCACTCAACGACCCGCTCAGTTTCAGAAAAAAGCGCAGAATAAGCACTCAAAGCCCGGAACTTTTGCTAATGAAGCCAAGAGCGATTTTGCTAAATCTGTCACGCGGTGGTGTGGTGAATGAAAAGGCACTCTTCAATGCTCTACTTCAGGGTCAAATTTTTGCTGCTGCAACAGACGTTCTGGCTAAGGAGCCTGTGC
>JBMYQW010000432.1:0-4264 GCA_049601735.1 Spirulinaceae cyanobacterium | reverse complement strand
GCAGAAACCCCCCAAGCCAATGGTTCAATTTTGTTCCGACCAAGGGGTTTTCTCTACTTTGAAATCTCCCTTCCTAATCCAGCTATCATCTTCATCGATCTCAAGGTGCTGCTGCCTAATGGACGGCTCAGGAATGCTCCCATTCGATTTCCCTCCAGGCATGGGTACAACTCTCATCGAGTTTTCCGGACAGATGAGATTGTTCCACTCTTCAGTGAGTTTCAAGACTATTCGTTAGATTGGCAGGTTTTTGTGGGGAGTTCTAACGCACTTCCGATCAAAGTTTACCAATACTATGAAGTCAGTGGTACTGAAGAGACCAGCAGCAAACTCGATCGTATTTTTGCAACTCAGGTCATAGGCGATACAATTAATCCTGCGGTGGGGCTCTTGTCAGGTGGAGTGGTCAGCCAAGTTATCCCCGCACTGACTGAGGATTCATGGCGCTCAGGACTAGAAATCTCCAATCCTTCGACGGAGCCAGTACTGATTGGTTTTGACAACACCCTGAGTGCAGTTAACTTTGATAAGGTCATCGCTCCCGGTGAAACCCTCAGTCTAGGAGCCTGGCACACTGATATTTATGCAATGGCTCCCAATGGCGGCAATGTTCAACTCAATGTGACGGATTACCGCGCACCCTAACGTCATGCCCAACATATATGGCGAACAACGCCCTAAAGCAACTACAGTCAATCCAGTTGTACAGTTTACCGTAATGAATGAGCCCACGGTAATTGTTCCATCTAACAGTATGCGTTTGTCTTATGGGGTTTCAGTGGCAACCCCAAACGAGACACTGCTGCTCAACTATGGCGAAAATACTTTAACGACGACCACTTTCGCAGTGCTTTTGCAGTTTGGGCAATCTTATTTTGATGATCTGTTCTTGGGTGAGGTTCGAGCAATCTCTCTGTCAGGTAATGCAGTTATTGTCAATGTCACGGAGTTCATGCCATGAGCCAATGTGTCTTTAACCTCACTTCAGGTCGGTTATCCTTGCCATGGCAAGGTGTTTTCACTATGTTTGAAGTTATCCACCAGGTTCTGGAGCTACTGAAGTAACAATGCAACAGGTTTTTGGTTCACCTTTGATTGATAATGTGGCTTTACGCGAAGCCGTCGCTAGATACTTACAAGAGAACCCAGTCTCAAGCGTTGGCGGACAGGTTAGTATTCTACATAGAGATGCACACTGGTCAGCCTTAAATCCAACTCACCAGGGAGCTGCATTTTGGTGTTATGGCGAACAGGATGGCCACCTGGGTGATACCCGAACAGGAGCCCTTGAGATTGGTTGGTTCACCGTTCCACT
This sequence comes from Spirulinaceae cyanobacterium, assembly GCA_049601735.1. GTDB lineage: Bacteria > Cyanobacteriota > Cyanobacteriia > Cyanobacteriales > Spirulinaceae > SIO3F2. The sequence goes on along the minus strand of JBMYQW010000432.1, from coordinate 2,949 downwards.
TGGAGCAACAACAATCTATCTGCCCTTGACTGGTGGGGGAGCTACGGACATCGGGTTAATGCGAGTGAAGTTTGTTTCGTCTGATGAGACTGTACTGGCTGACTTGGCTTTAGGAGAGGTGATGAAGCGGCTTGGCAACTCTATCAATACAGCAGACTTTGTTTACCGATTCCCCTTGTCTTTGGCAGATATAAACTTGAGTTCGGGGGATGTTTTTAAGATACGTCTGGAAGACAACGACAGTCGCGGTGTGGGTTATGGTACTTGTGGCATAGTTCCTCAAGCTGTAATTATGGGGATGTAGAAGCCTGAAAATCCTCGTGTCGGCGGTTCAATTCCGCCTCCTGGCATACCTCAAACCTTAATACAGCGTTGGTTTACCTAATTCACCTTCCTAGCTGTTCCTGAAGGATCTTGGCTAAAATGAAAGATATCGAAAGAATTCGATTTGTTACACAGATGGTCTAAGAGCCTATCATACTAAATCCGGATAGTAAATTCCAAGAATCCTCTTGGTGTAGGGGCTTGTTTTCCCTATCCTGTGGGGTCTTTAGATTCTGGGTGCAGACAAAGCGGATTTCGTATCAATCTGCTATTTCCGCCAAACAACATCGAGCTGTTGGTAAAGAATCAGGTCAAACCAACCATATTGAAAGATTCAACAATACAGTGAGACAGAGAGTTTCCAGGCTTGTTCGTAAGGCCTTGTCTTTTTCCAAGGACTCTCTGAATCATTGCAGCGCAATGTGGATGTTCATCCATCATTACAATGAAAATCCGAAAACCACTTAGCTTTCACTACGTTTTGGTCTCTACTGTTTTTCCAGTAGGGCAAGCACACGTTGGCGTGTGGCGAGAGCCAGCGTCGTTGTTTCGGATGGGGGGGATGGCGGTGGTGAGAAAATTGATTAAAGGCTTGGGTGACAGAGGATGGCATGGTTAGTAGAGGTGAGACGGAAGCCCTCGCGTATAGGGGATTAGGTGAAGCAATGGCTTGCTAGGAAGGCACATCCAAACGGTAGCCGAATCCACGAATGGTCTTGATTTGAGCCAAATTCTGCTGATCTGACTCAATCTTCTTGCGGATTTGGCCAATGTGAACATCCACAACCCGTTGATCGCCCACCGCAGACTCATCATAGGCCCAGACCGCACTGATGAGTTTAGCTCGACTCATGGCTTCGTTGGGGTGTGCCACCAAAAAATTCAGTAAATCGAACTCTAGGGTCGTAAAGGGCACGGGCTCCTCATCGACCCAAACCTGTCGCTGTTGGGGGTCAATTGTGATTTGTCCCGCAATGAGCTGGCGGGGTTCAACATTGGCAGCGACCATGCGCTGTCGCTTGAGGAGTGCGCCGACTCGGAATTCTAGTTCTTGGAGATCAAACGGCTTGGTGAGATAGTCATCCGCTCCCTTACGAAAGCCAATGGCCTTGTCCTCGGGATCAGTGCGGCTGGTCAGCATCAACACAAAAACATCAGTACGCTTTTGCATTTCTTCACAGAGGTTATAGCCCAAGGCATCCGGGAGGTTGACGTCTAAGATCACGAGAGTCGGGTTGAATCGCTCGAAAATCTCTAACGCCGATTGACCGTCAATCGCCGACTCCACCTGATATTGCTTGTGGCTCAGGAAGCGTTGAACAAGGTTCCGGATGGCAGCATTGTCATCCACGACAAGAATTTTAGGTGGGTCACTCGACATAACTTAAGAGGGGGAAAGTCGTGCAGCAGGATGGGCAAGGAGATAAAGAGGGGTAGAGCATCGAGCCAGGCATTGCTTTTACGAGAATTCTAGAGAAAAACCCTCAATCCATAAAAAAAATGCAGCAGAGATTAATAAATCTCCAGGTCATCGCGATTCAAGTCTTCATTTCAAGCAATGTCCTTGGCAGTCTTCGACAGGGAATAGGCTGGTATAGCATGGTTGCACCTGGCTTCCTTCTCATTATGTCCGGATTCGACGCGACAAGCCAATCTCTCGTCGCTTCCTTTGGGCAAAGCCGTGGGTGAGAGGTGGGACGCAATGCTTGAGGCGCTCAATCTTGGCTCCATCTTAAGGGCGGAGTTGGCGCATCTACCGCTGTTCTGGAGAGTGGGCAGGGCTATAGCCTGACGGCAAGGGATTTGCTATAACAAACAGGTGTCGTCTGGGACATCGGCAGCGGCATTCTGCTGGTGCGTCTAGATTCGAGTTAATGCGATCGGATTGAAGGTGATCCACAACATGAGCGAACAAAATCCTTATGAAACGTTGGGAGTAACCCAGGAAGCCTCATTTGAGGATATTCAAAATGCAAAGGCACGTCTGAGTGCAGAACTGGGGGACGATCGCCAAAAAGTTGCCTCGATCGAAGCTGCCTACGATGCCATCATCATGGAACGTCTGCGGATGCGCCAGGAAGGCAAGCTCAAGGTGCCGGAGGTAATTCGCTTTCCCGAACGGCAGCCTGCCCCTCGTCCCAGTTCCACGAGCGAGAATGGGCAGGCGGAGGGTCTGCAAAGCAATTGGTTGGGGCAGTTTGTGGATAACCCCGATCGCACCGAAGTGCTGGTTCCTAGCTTGCTCTTTGGCGGTTTGGGCGTGGTTTCCTTGCTGGCGACCGATGCGAACGGCCAGGTCTTCTCCACGATTATGGCCTTAGGGCTGGCGATTACGCTCTATTGGCTGACCCGCAAGGAAAATCGCTTCGGTCGTGCCGTGTTGCTGACGCTGGGCGGTTTGGCCGTTGGTATCTTGCTGGCGCTGGGTGTGCTCCAGTTGGGGGCCGTTCCCACCGCGAATGGGGGCTTGTCGAGCATACAGCTCACTACGGTGATCAGTCTGTTGGCCTTGTGGGTCACCAGTGCGTTTTTGCGCTAGGGGCTGTCAAGATTTGGTTTCTATCGGTTCCTAGTGCCGTGACACGCCTTATTTTGTGCATTAGAAAAACCTGTAGGGGCAATCCC
>JBMYQW010000431.1:0-4268 GCA_049601735.1 Spirulinaceae cyanobacterium | reverse complement strand
CAATTCGGCGTTTTTAAACGGGCTGATTGAAGCCCAAAATTCAGTGGCCCAGAGGGGTGTGTTGGATTACGCTGTCACGATGCTGTTGGCAAGTCTATATTTTGTAACATTGGCGGCAGGCGAGACGCCTGCGCTACGGGATTTTCTATTAATAAAGATCCCGTAGTGCGGGCATCTTGCCCGCCTCGGCCTCCAAGGCAAACCGCAGCACAATTAGCGTTCTGCACGTTATCAAGTTGGACTGGGTTCATCACGATTATTCTAAAGACTTCGCTGCCTTGAGTTCCCCGATCGCCTCCCCCCCATCCATGTCCTGAGCCTGCCGTTGGTCATGAAGTTTAAGCAGAATTTCATCGTGAACCGATCGCGACAACGGATAAGCCGCTGCCAGAATCAGCCCCACCACCAGCGAGATCGCCGGGATTGGGGCAATCAGTAGCCGAATCATCAACAGGGCCGAGTCGGGTTGGGTGGCCACGCCCACATTGCCCGTGGTGAAGCCAGAGGTTTCTAGGGCTTCGGTGATGAAGAAAATCGTGGCGGCGATCGCCAACTTTTTGATCTGAATCATCAGCCCTGAGAAAATACCCTCGCGCCGCTTGCCCGTGCGCAGCTCATCAAAGTCCACCGCATCGGGCAGCATCGACCAGGGCACAAAATAGGCCGCCGAGAGGCCCATCCCCGCCAACACGCATAGCCCATACATGAAGGCGGTTTGGCCCGGTTGCAGGGCAAAAAAGCCCAGTTGCGCCACCAGCGTCAGTGGAATACCCCAGAGATAAATCGCCTTTTTACCGAGATGGACGCTCAAGCGCCGCCAAAACACCATCATCACGAGGGCGGTGATTTGAAAGGTGAGCGCCATTTGGGTGAAGTCCTGCTCCGTGCGTCCCATCCATTCCACCACGAAGTAGGGCAGCATCGCCGCCGTCACCTGCAAGCCCAACCAAGAGCAGAGATAAATGCCCACAATATACAGAAAGGGGCGATTACTCGCTGCCGTGCGCAACTGCTTGAAAATCGACATTTGCGGCGGCTTCACCCGGCGTTGGCGGACTTTTTGCACCGCATCAAACCGTTCTCGGGTTCCCCAAACACAGATGAGAATGCTCACGGTGGCGATCGCCCCGCAAATGCCGCCCACCACCTGGTACTTGAGCACGTCATCCTCGATCAGGGCAAAGACAATCCCGGCAATAATTAGGGCAATGATGCTACTGGCAATGCTGAAGGCCGCCTTGGTGCTAATCAGGCGCGTCCGTTCGTCGTATTCCGCCGTGAGTTCCGCGCCCAGGGTGGTGTAGGGAACCATCACGATCGTAAAGGCCGTGTAGAAGAGCACCGCGATCGCGCTAGCCCAGAGCCAACGCCAGGTCGGCGGCGCAGCGGGAATTGCCCAGAGCAGCAGGGCAAAACTCACCCCAAAGGGAACCGCCCCCACCACCATCCAAGGGTAGCGCCGTCCCCAGCGGGATTCGGTATGGTCACTCAGCCAACCCACGAGCGGGTCGAGCACCGCATCCCAAACGCGGGCAATCAAGAGCACACTCCCCGCTTGGGCAGGCGAGAGCCGTGCCACCTCCGTGAGAAAAAACAGCCAATAGAAGACCTGCACACTGCCCGTGATTTCACTACTAATTTCCCCAATGCCGTAGCTGATTTGGGTTTTGAGCGTCAGGGGGACAGTGGGTTTTTGAGGATTGGGGTGAGCAATAGGCTGGGGAACCGTTGGGGAGTCAGACGACATAGAGCGAGTAGGCAGTGTTATGACCAGAAGCAGATGGTCGCATCATACAGCAGCCCTACAATAAAGGGATGTCTTGCCCTCTCCTAATCTGAAATTCATGTCTAGTCCGTTATTGCGCGCCCTGCTGACCTTTCTGACGATTATCGCCACGTTTGTTGTGAATGCTTGGTCAAATATCCAGCCACTCGGGGGCGAGTCGATCGGCGTCATTTCTAACACTACGTTCCGCGAGGTGATGATCACACCCGCGAACTATGCCTTCATTATTTGGGGCGTGATCTATCTGGGTTTGATCGCCTTTGGCCTCTATCAACTATTGCCAGGACAGCGCGATCGCACCGACCTCAACCCGGTGCGCTATGCCCTGATCATCAGTTCCCTGGCGCAGATTGTCTGGGTCTTTTTGTTTCTACTGCGACTCTTCTGGGCCTCCGGGCTGGCGATGCTGGCAATTTTGGCGGCGTTGGTTTGGGGCTATAGTCAGCGCCGGGCCCAGGGCAATTTGCCGAGGCGAGATAGCTGGTTTGTGGAGCGCCCCTTGAGTTTGTATTTGGGCTGGATCAGCGTGGCGACGGTCGTGAATGGGGCGATCGTCTTTTATAGCTGGGGCTGGCAGCAGGCGATGCCGCTCTGGACGGCGGTGATGATCGGGGTGGCGGCGCTCTTGGGCTGTGGTATGACTTGGCTTTACCGAGATTTGGTGTTTCCGGGTGTGTTTATTTGGGCGTTTGCGGCGATCGCCGTGCGGCATTCTGCCAATGGTTTGATTTTCGGGACGGTACTGGTTGGGTGCGGGGTTTTGGTAGCGGTGATGGTGCTGGCGCTAATGCAACGGGGGCAGAGAAAACTGTCATAATATTGCCTCCATCGGCATCGATCGCAACAGGTTCTGTTCGCCACACAGTATGTTGAAAATCTTGTGGTTAAGATTGCCCTATGATATCGTAGGGCTCTGAGGTTTTTGGTACATGGGTACGAAAATGGATCACTTTAGTATTCCTTTAAATGATGAAGGTAAAATTATCGATTTTCTCAGTGGTTCTCCTTTGGATGGAACCCCAGAAGAATTTGTTCGGCAACAATATTTAAGAATCCTTCATTTTGAGTATCAGTATCCCAAAAAGAACTTAGCCAGAGAAGTTCCCATTCATTACGGATCACAGGAACTAAAAGACGCCAATGGTAGACCGATTCGAGCTGACATTGTTATTTATGCAACATCATCGGCTTGCAAGGCAAGAGATCAAGGCAGGATTGAGATCATCATTGAATGCAAAGCACCCAATGAAACTGCTGGTTATAGTCAATTAGTTTCCTATATCTTTAATACTAGTGCCAATGGTGGTGTTTGGTATAACGGTGATGTTAAATATTATCGACGCCTCAGTACTCCTAAAAATGAATTAATACCTTGGACAGGGATACCTCGAAAAGGCGAGGCTTGGGATGCGCTAGGGCGCAGACGCAAACAAGATTTAAAGCGACCAAAAGATATCAAAGGATTGCTGCGAAGATGCCATAACAAACTTCATGGTCGAGGGATTGATGGCGAGGAAGAAGATCTCACCATGGATATGGTTCGTATAATTCTTGCCAAAGCCAAGGATGAAGAATCATCAGATGAATTGATAACTTTTTACTGTACACCTGAAGAATACAAAGATCTTGAAGGACAAGCTCAAGTTGAGCAACGGGTGCAAGCTCTCTTCACAAAAGTAGTGACGGATAACCCTGATGTATTTAGTGAACATGAAAAAGTTACCGTTGGTAGACGTGCGATCGCTGATGTGGTGATCGAGCTGCAAAATTATCGTCTTTTAAGTGATCTCTTTGAATCTGATGACTGGGACATCATGGGATATGCTTACGAACAATATACTGCAACCTACTTAAAGCGGCAAAGAGGACAGTTTTTCACAAACAGAATTATCGTTGATTTCATGGTTGGTTTGTTGAATCCAACCCATGAAGATATCATTCTTGATCCTGCGGGGGGCTCGGGTGGATTCTTGACAGGAGTCATGCGTTATGTGCGGCGCAAGATTCTGGCATCAAAGGCAACAGGTGTTGCTAAACAAAGGCAGCTAGAGCGCCATAGAAATCGTCTTTTTATGGTGGAGATTAGCAAGCGTCTGGTTAAAATTGCCAAAACTGCCATGATCCTTAATGGTGATGGTCATACGGGTATGACTCAGGGAGATAGCCTTGATGCTCTTGATAACTTAAATGCACACCTCCATGTACTAGCTGGGCGAGGTAAGCCAACATTGATTTTGACCAACCCTCCCTTTTCAGGTGTGGGTGAGGGACGTATCTCAGACGAGAGAATATTAGATAACTTTAGCTGTGGTCTTAAATGGACAATGCGAGACGGCAAATATCAAGCAACGTCTGAACTTGATCAAGGTGTCCCCCCTGAAATGCTGTTTTTTGAGCGTTGTTTGCAATGGGTTGCACCCGGTGGAAAAGTTGGCATCGTTATGCCTAAAAGTTTTTTGGATACCCAAACTTATTTTCCGGC
>JBMYQW010000430.1:0-4272 GCA_049601735.1 Spirulinaceae cyanobacterium | reverse complement strand
AGCGCAGGCGTCCTGCCTGCCTTGGGATAATTATTTTCAAGGAGTACTCTTAGAGCACATCCCAATCAACGCTTTAATGACCGAAAAATTGCAGGAACAATAATTAAACTTCATCCTGAGGACTATGAAGAAAAGCGACAAAATCCTCGCTTTGAGAATGATAAACAGTTTGTTTATCAGGTAATTGCTGAAATTGGTTCTCAGAAATCAAGAATAGCAACAATGGATAACCATATTTTTTGGCAAGATAAACCCAGACCAAGAGTTTACTGGTATAATTCTGCCGATGTAGCTGAACAATCTAAAAATATATCTACAGATGAAGAAAACGACATAAGCCTCTTGACCTTAGTGGTGCAGAAAACTTTTTCAAGCCCATTGTGAACAAATAAACTATAGTCTGGAGTGACCTATTTTCGTTCAAAATGGGGTCTACTCGTTGTCACGGTGACCTGAGAGAACAACGATTTTGCGTTGTTTCAAGACTTTTCTGCACCCCTAAGGATCTATGGGCTGTATCATTTAGGCTTCAAGCTCTGACAGGGACTGGCTTACCGCCCCTTTTTATATTATTTGGGTCGGGCGTTCCATCCCTTGTTCCATGAGGCTTCTGCGGTTAAATGATGACACGCCCTAGGCCCGAGCCGACGGGTAGCCAATCTTGCCCCTGTGCTTGGGCTCTCAAGGTTTCATCCTCTCCTCAGCGCCAATGTTGCGGCGATCGCCGTCCATGCACAGTTCGTTGCGGGTTGACCGAGAAAATCGTGCTGCTGTTACCCTTCGGGACGATCTAATATTAGAATCTACTTGTTCTTCCATTCGCCCCCAAGGAGTGTCCTGTGGCCAGTCAAAAAATCCTCGTTATTGATGACAGTCGCGTGATCCGCCGGATGGTGAAGGATATGCTGCCCGTAGGGAATGTCGAAGTTCTCGAAGCCAAGGATGGGGTTGAAGGGTTAGCCAAGATTCGCAATGAGTCCCCGACCTTAATCATGCTGGACTTCCTACTGCCCAAGAAAAGTGGCTGGGAAGTCTATCAAGAAATTCAGAAAGACGCCCAGTTGCAGACGATTCCGCTGATGCTGATGTCCGGTCGCAAAGAAGAAGTGACCGAAAAGCTGCCGGAACCCTTTGAATATTTTGCCTTCGTCGAGAAGCCCTTTGAGAAAGACCAGCTCGTCGCTGCGCTCAAGGAGGCGATGCAGAAAGCGGCCAAGAAGAAAAAGGCGATGAAAGCCGCACCCGCACCTGCTGCCACGGCAGGCGCTGACGCTGGAGCGGCTAGCGGTGGATTGTCCGAGGCTCAAGCGCAACAGCTTGCCAAGAAAGTAGTCAAGCTAGAAAAAGAGGTCGCCACCCTCAAGAAACAAATGGGCCAGCTCGTGCAGTTTATTAAGCAAAAGCTCAAATAGGGTTGGCTTCAGCAGGTTTCAAGCCGTCCCGTACGGGCCGTGTTTCACAACAACGGAGAGGGAGGGATTCGAACCCTCGAAGGCTTGCACCTTAACGATTTTCGAGACCGTCGCATTCAACCACTCTGCCACCTCTCCACAAGGCGTCAATCATTGTACCGCAAGTCAGACCCGTCTGTCCGAGGCGTAAGCTCCTGAAGCTCTGGCTTGTCAGGGTATTGGTATTCGGGCGATCGTGGGCTGATGGCAAGGCTCACACAATTCCCAGCAATTGCTAAAGAATGCCCTGAATGGTCTGGCGTTGTCTTGTAAAGGCAAGTAACGGTGCGCTGCACTGCTGTTGTTGACCTAGGACGCTGCTATCTTGTCCGTTCCGCCTGCTGATATGCTCGCCCTGCTCGGGTCGTCGTCCTTGACGGCGATCATGGAGACCTCGCCGGTCGCCATTTTTTACACCGATGGGCAGGGGCAATGTCTTTATGCCAACCCCCAACTCTGCATCTTGACCGGATTGGGGCTGGATGACCTGCGGCAGGTGGGTTGGTTGGCGGCAGTGCATCCCGAGGATGCCGATCGCGTCCGGCAAGAATGGGCAGCTGCCCAGGCTGGGGGTCAATGGTTCCAGTCGGAATATCGCTTTTTGCGTCCCGATGGTTCGGTGCGCTGGGTCTATAGTCAGGCTCAATCCCATCAAGCCCAGACTCATCCAGCCCAGACTGATAGCTATGTAGCAACAGCTCCCTCGGGTCAGGGGTATGTGGGCACTTGCACTGATATCACCGATCGCAAGCAGACCGAACGGGAATTGCGGCGCTATCAGCAAGCGGTCGAGAGTGCCAGTGATGCGATCGCCATCACCGATGCCCAGGGGCAAGTGCTCTATGTCAATGGCGCTTGGTCGGCGCTCTATCCGAAACAGCCCACGGCAACCCTCACCCAGCAAAGTCTGGCCACCTACTTGAGTGATCCGCTCGTGTTGCAAGGCATTTTTAGCACCGTGATGGGGGGCCAAGCCTGGCAGCATGAACTGGTCTTGAGCGATCGCCGCGGCCAACTCGTGCCCGTCTTTCTGCGCGTGAGCCCAATTCTCAGCCCCACCCACCAGATCACGGGGTTGCTCTGTATTGCCACCGATATCAGCGGTCATAAACGCATTGAAGGCGAGTTGCGCCAGTTTACCGAGCGGCTCCAGCAGCAGATCGAGCGGGAGCAACTGCTCAATCAGCTCTCGAACCAGATTCGGGCGTCTCTAGACACGCCCATTACCGAAATTCTCAATCTAGCGATCGCACAAATTCGCAGTTTACTGGCGATCGACACGATCCAGTTTGCTTGGTGTGAGACGCCCGATGCGGCGATCGTCCCAACGTCTGACCCAAACCCTGAGTCCAACCCAACCTGGCGACTCGCTGCTGAATCTGATCCCGTTGCAGCCGATTCTGTACCAACCGATTTTGTACCAGCCGCCGATTCCTTGCCAACCGATGATGACAGCAATATCCAGCCCCGAGATCTCACTCCGGATCAAGCGAATCTCTGGAGTACCCTGACGCCCCTGTTGCTGCGCCAGGAAACGGTGCAACTGGAGACGAGCGCGGAAGGGTTAACCGAATCTCAACAGCGGCTCCTCGAACAATCGGGCTACGGCGCCCTGCTCGTTGTGCCCTTGAGCATCCACCAAGAAGTGGTCGGCGCATTGCTCTGTGGCCATCGGCAGGCCCATCTCTGGAGTGATCCCGAGGTCTTGCTGATTCAGGCGGTGGTGGATCAGTTGGCGATCGCCATCACCCAAAGCCGCCTATACCACGAAACCCAAGCGAAAGCCCAAGCCCTCGAAACCGCTATTCACAAGCTCCAGAGCACCCAAAGTCAACTGATTCAAACCGAGAAGATGTCTAGTCTGGGGCAGCTCGTGGCCGGAGTTGCCCATGAAATCAACAATCCCGTGAACTTCATCTATGGCAACCTCAGCCATGCCCGCGACTATACCCAAGACCTCCTGGCGCTCATTGCTTGTTACCAGCAGGAATACCCCCAGCCCACGCCCGCCGTTCTAGAGCAACAAGCCGCGATGGATCTGGACTTTTTGCAGCAGGATATCCAGGAACTCTTTCGCTCGATGCAGGTGGGGGCCGATCGCATCAAAGACATTGTCGCCTCCCTGCGCACCTTCTCCCGCATGGATGAGTCTGAGATGAAAGCGGTGGATCTGCATGAGGGCATTGAGAGTACGCTCTTGATTTTGCACAATCGTCTTAAGGCGAAATCGGGCAGCCTGAACGGGGAGATGAGCAATGGGGGCATGAGCATTGACGTGATCCGGCAGTATGACCCGGATTTGCCGCTGGTGGAATGTTACGCGGGGCAGCTCAATCAGGTGTTTATGAATCTGCTCAGTAATGCGATCGATGCCCTCGAAACCGTCCCGGAGCAGCCTGCGCCACAGCTCACCATCACCACCCAATGCTTACCCCAGCGGTGGGTCAAGATCAGCTTCCGCGATAATGGCCCCGGCATCCCCCCCGAGCAGCAGTCTCGCCTTTTTGATCCCTTCTTCACGACAAAAACCGTGGGCAAAGGCACGGGGCTAGGGCTCTCGATCAGCTATCAGGTGGTAACGGAGCGCCATGGGGGGCAACTGACCTGCAATTCAGCAGTGGGGCAGGGCACAACATTTACGGTGCAAATTCCCATTGATCAGGCGCTGCGATCGTAGACCTAAACCCCGTCTATTTTGAAACCCGGAGTCGGGAGGGTTTGAAAGCCTCCGTGTGAACTTAAGCATGAAATGCTTTATCCTCAAGGCTTCCGTGGCGGCCCACACCCGACCCACCCCGGTCGGCGCTACGCTTGACCGCCC
>JBMYQW010000429.1:0-4291 GCA_049601735.1 Spirulinaceae cyanobacterium | reverse complement strand
CGCCGACCGGGGTGGGTCGGGTGTGGGCCGTCACGGCAGCCTTTTGAATAAAGGGGCTCGTGCTACGGATTGGATTCACCTGTCTACCACGGCAACCGCGTCCCATCCCAATTGAAAAACTCACCGCTATCGGCGGGCGTCAGTTGCTCAATCACGTCCAGCAACTGACGCACCGTGCGCTCGACAGGGAATAGCTTCCCCTCAGGCACATTGCGCTGAAAGGGTTGCGAGAGCTGTGTATCGGTCGTGCCGGGATGCAACAGGGCAATGATCGTGTGGGTGCGCTTGCGCTGATATTCAATTGCGGCTGTGCGCATCAACATATTCAGTGCCGCCTTCGAGGCCCGATAACCATACCAGCCACCGAGGTGATTGTCGCCAATGCTGCCGATTTTGGCGGAGAGGGTGGCTAGGACGCTGGGTTCATCATGCTGGAACAGCGGCAAGGCCTGTTTAGCCAGGAGCACCGCGCCAATGCTATTGATCTGGAAATATTGCCCCAGGTTCGCGGCATTGAGCTGGCGCAAACTTTTCTCGGGTTGCAATTCCCCCCCATGCAACAGCCCCACACAGTTGATCAGGCCATGGAGTTGCTGGGTTTGTTGCTGAATCTGCTGCATCAACTGGATAATCTGTTTCTCGTCGGTAATGTCCAGGTTGAGGCAGGTGAGGCGGCGATCGGTTTGCAGTGCGAAGAGTCCGGCGGCGGTCTCTGGGCGGCGATAGGTGGCATAGATGTGGGCAATGTGGGGATTCGCAAGGAATTGGCGGACAAAACCGAGACCAATGCCTTGGCTGGCACCGACAACGAGAATGTGGGGATGGGCGATCGCGTCAAACATAATTTACGTTACGAGTCGGTGTTTGCATGAATCGATTTTATCGATAGTCATCATCGACTCCCTGCTTTGAACTCCATTCAACACCTCTCTACAGTGATAACTGTCAGCCCCAAATCATCACTTCTCGGAGGTGTTTGACCATGACCGACTTTACCCTCATCCAACAGCGCCAACAGCTAGAGCAAACCTACCGTCAATCGGCAATGTCGCTGCGTCAGCGTGCGCAGGAGCAGCTTCTGGCGCTCTGGCACCAACTGGTCATGGCGATCGCAATGCCGAAGGAACCACAGATTTGGACTAAAATGCTCGCCACGGGAGACACCGAGTACCACGCCTACGATCCGGTCAACCGCGAGACCTTTGTTGCCCAGAGCGAAACGGCGCTACGGGCTTGGCTGGAAGAGCGTTATTATCGTTAGAGCCAGCAACGTTTGGCATGAAGGTAGGGCAGAACATAAAGTTCTGTCCTACCTTCGTGGTTTTGTCAGTTGAGTTGAACGTAAGCGTAGCCCGTACAGCACAGGTTACACATAGCTTGGCTCGCAACGTAGCCCAACGCTAGGATGCAAAAGTACTTGCTGAGTGGAACAACATGGATTTTGAAATTGTTGGAGCAATAACCTATATTGAAGCGATCGCCACTGGAACTGGAATTCGCGTTCGTGCTCAATTGCAGAAGCGTTATGGTAGAGGCAGATGGCGCAAAATGAAAGGAATTGCCTCAGTTCGGCTACCTGATGATACGATTCGTCTTGCTGAAGTTCATTGGTATGAAGCTCATGGCATTGGTAAGCGAGAATTCAAACTAAAGCTCCCCTTCCTAGATTAATGATGGAGACACAACAAAAAATTCACTTTGCTCTATGCCTTAACAATGAAGGATATGAGGTTTCTTTGGCGGTTGGTAAACTCTATCGTCTTATTGAGGATTTGGAAGCCGCAGCTCATAACTTAGTTCGAGTGATTGATGAAAGTGGTGAAGATTATGCCTTTGCCAGCGATCGCTTCTATCCAATTGCCTTGCCAAAAAATATTGAGGAGCAGCTTCTTTCGCCTTCATGAATCCTACTCAATTTCTTTCTGCCTGATTTTTGGCGACTTGTATTAGATACTCATATATCTCTTGATCCTCAAGTTCCTGCGCCATTGAGATAGCAGTCTCTCCAAATCGAGTTTTATCGTTAATGTCTGCACCTGCTTCTACCAGGATTTTTACACAATCCAGATTGCTAGTTATCACAGCCTCCATGAGTAGTGTATAGCCATCATCAATAGTCATTTCTGTAAACCCACCACGCTCTATCAGGAGCTTCACAGCTTGAGTCTGTCCATTCTGTGCTGCTTGAAATATAGGGGCCGACTCATGACTGTACCAGGGGCGAGCACCTGAATCGAGCAAAATCTCCATTATTTCAAGATGTCCCTGTTCAGCAGCTAGATCAAGGGGAGAGTAACCGTAATAATTGATTTCCTCAACATTATGGCCCAGTTGAATAAGCTGTTTAACTAGTGGAACGTTACCTAGCGCGATCGCCTGTTGTAGTCCTGGCAGGTCAGAATCCACTTCAATATCATTATTTATTGAGTCTGAACTCATGTTTTTTTATGATGAGCTTAGTCTCTAGACAATACAACTCTTACTATTATTTCTCTATCCCATTGGGCTTGAAGTTACTGAAGACTATGTTGTCAAGTTTAGATGAAGCAAGTTTCATTTATCTGTGAAGACTTCAACTGCTTACGGTATACCTGGGAAATTTTCAACGATTTCAACCTCTAGATCTGGAAAAGAGGTCACGGGCTTGATCGTAAAGTCAGGAAACGAATCAACGACTTGCCATTTACCACAGTCATCTGGGAAATTCTCGACAAACTGGACCTCCAAGTCAGGAAAGGAGTCCACAAACTCGATTTCTAGATCCGGGAAGCTCTCGACAAACTTCACCTTGCCGTAAAGTGGGATGCCGTTATAGCTGCATTGGTCTGGATCGATTTTAGTGCGGGCTAAAGACAGTGGACTAATGAGAAAAATTAGCCCTATCGTAATCATTAACAGACAAAACCACTTGATCTTCAACATCGCTCCGCTGAACTAACTGACGTTTACTCGATCTACATTGTAAGTCTCCAGAACCATTCAATAGAGAAGAATATAAAACTCTCCCCATTGCAACTATTCAACGAGTGCCTTTCTTGGCGCAAAAGACTCGATCGCCCGCAGTTTTTCATAGAGCTCCTTTTCGGCTGGAGTCAACTCCGTGGGAATCTCGATGCGGAGTTCCACCACCTGGTCGCCCCGCTCCTCTGTCTCATCCGGAAAGCCTTTCTGGGCTAGGCGCAATCGCTGCCCCATCTTAGCGCCGGGGGGTAAATTCATCTTCACCAGCCCATCCAGCGTGGGCACTTCGACCGGGCCACCCAGAACCGCCTCGGTTGGCGTAATTGGCACGGGGCAAAAGACATCCCGACCCTGCACCTCAAAGTGGGCATGGGGTTCCACCGTGATTTTGAGGTAGAGATCGCCGCCATTGATGCCCTGATTGCGCAGCCGGATTTTCTGCCCGTCGCGCATTCCCGGCGGCATATCCACCTCTAGCGATCGCCCGTCTTCAAGACGAATCCGTTCCCGGCCGCCATTGAAGGCTTTCTCCAGTGGCAGGGAGAGCCGCGCTTCCACATCCCGCTTGCGCTCTAGGCGATAGGAGCGTGGCCCTGCCGTGGATTTTTTGGCTTTGGGTTCGGGGGGGCGTTCGGTTTTAGTGCGTCGGGGGGCGCTGTAAGCTGCCGCAGAGCGGGGGTCAATGCGATCGCGCCGGGAGGGCTCCGGACGGTTGAGCAGGTCTTCAACGAAGCGATCGAAGTCTTGAACCTGCGGGTCGCGGCCACCGCTCCGCTTGGGCTTGCGCTTGTTCATCGACTCCAGCGCCCGCTTGAACTGGTCATATTGGTTGCGGCGCCCCTCATCCGAGAGGATCTCGTAGGCTTCGTTGAGGTCTTTGAATTTGTCTTCGGCGATCTTGTCGCCCGGATTCATGTCCGGGTGATATTGCCGGGCCAAGCGCCGAAACGATCGCTTGATCTCATCAGGCGCGGCCTGGGACGAGATTTCTAAGATCTCGTAATAGTTCCGAAAGTTCTGCCGTCCTGCAACCATCGATTTCATGTCATGTTGAGCGGTAGCGAAAAAGGAGAAACGGTTTGATTGTTGGCGTCAACAGTAGTAGGGGCTGGGTCTCCCTGCCCTGCGCCAGTTTAGTACACCCTGCAACCACGATTCATTGCTTGGATTATCGCACTGATACGCTGGGCAAGGAAATTGAGTAGGTGTAGTCGGTTGGAGCGATCGCAGTCTGATGGAAAGCAAAAACGCTAGAGGGTTTTCCAGGTTACGCCGGGGCAGGGGGGATTTTATTGATTAAAACCAATCGTCATCGTCATCGTCCCAACGA
>JBMYQW010000428.1:0-4293 GCA_049601735.1 Spirulinaceae cyanobacterium | reverse complement strand
TTTTGGCCCAGTCAGGACAAACTGCAACAGTACAAATCACACCGGAAATAATGAGGAACCTTGAAGGTGAGCAGAACATTGCGGAGCGGGATACCAGCACCCATATTAATCCAGAAAAAGTCGGTTTGAGTTTAGCAATTAATGCCAACTTCAAACAGAATAATGAGGGACGAATGACGCTAACCGTTGAACCGACGGTGTTCTCTTCAACCTTCACCGCCGATAATGAAGGACAGTTTGAGCAGCGCCAACTCTCCTCGGGACAGATCCAGATTCGTGATCAGCAAACGCTAATTTTAACCGGCATTCTCCAATCACAAGAGACCCTGTTTATAGAAGAAAGTCCCGATGTTTTACAAGAGACTTCACCGTCGCGATCGCAATCCGGGCAGGGCTCAGATCCTGAGCAAACGGGAGAGGTGATCCTCCTCATAACGCCTTATTCGATTGAGAGACCATAACCCGAAAAGGACTTACATTTCCACTGGTTGCACCAGGCTTTTGAGCCACGTGTTAGCAGCTTTCATGATCAGTTCACGTTCGGCAGCAGGCAATTTCGGCTCCAGTTCAATAACTTACTGGAGGGCTAGCCGGGCCTGGGGGATTGAGCTGTATCAAAATCAGTAACCTGCCATTACAATCCATCATCTGACGCACAATAGAGCTGTCGCTCGTTCTTATTTCCAAACGTCTATGAATTTTCGTCTTGTGGCGATCGCTACCCTCATCGGCTTATCGCTCACCCCCCCCTTCTCAGCCCTTCGCGCCGAACCCGACCCCCAGCCTGACCCCGATCTGGAAGCCACTATTGAGATGAGTGAAGGCTTCATCCCCGACGAATTGCCCGTCTCTGATCTGCCCACCAACACTCGCGTTGTGATCGGGGAAGACGATCGTAAACCCGTCACCACCTCGGCCTATCCCTATTCCGCGATTGGCCGCCTAGATTGGGTTCCAAGCGATGATTTCGAGATCACCCTGTCTCACTGCACCGGGACGCTCATTGGGCGCGATCTCGTCTTGACCAACTCCCATTGCCTCACCCATCCCTTCACCAATCAGATTCTGACTGCCCAGGAATATCAAGCTGCCCAGGAGCGGCTGACGCTGGTGTTTAAAGCCAATATGATTCGCGGTGAAGCCCTAGCAGAAGCGGAAGTGGTGGACTTTGTGCAGGGGTGGAGTGAGCATCCCGAGAGCCCGACCGAAGACTGGGCAATCTTGAGGCTCGATCGCCCCCTGGGAGATGAGTTTGGTTATCTAGGCTGGAGCAATCTGGACTTTACCAATCCCCGTCTCGTTGATCTGTTCTTTGGCCGGTTGCGCATCGTGGGTTACGCTGGAGATTTCCCAACACCAGACTATGCCAATGTTTTCGGTGAACCGGGCGAAACCGCCGGTCAGCACGAGGGGTGTGGCATTTTGGGCATCAACGACGGGCTTATTTTCCATCAATGCGATACGAATCCTGGGGTGTCTGGCAGTGCGCTTTTAGCGTTGATGAGTAATGGTCGCTATGTTGTTTTGGGGCTCCATGCAGGCTCGGCGGAATATGAGCGCGAGCTTTCCCTGCCGGGTGGGGACGTGAGCCGCTTCCTGAACCGGGGGGTGCAGGTGCAACGCTGGGCGGATCACGCGGCGCAAATGCGCGAGAATGGCTCATAGTTTGGTCTTAACCGAGACGCGTTAATGGTTCAATCTCTAATCAAACCCATCACCTTCGATGCCTTCATGGCACAGTATCCCGATGACGGGCGGCGATACGAACTCCATGAGGGCATCCTGATTGAAATGCCTAAACCAACGGGTGCTCATTCCAACTTGGCCGGGTTTCTCGTGGAGGAACTGGTTTTAACGATCTTGCAAATGGGCCAGCGGGGCCATTGGACGATTCCGAAAGAGGCGATCGTCAAAGCGAATCAGGGGAAGTCCGGCTATGAACCCGATGTGATTGTGCTCGATCGCGCCGCGCTTAACGACGAACCGCGCTGGGCCAAAGAATCAGTGATTGAAAACGCCGCCTCCGTCAAGCTGGTTGTGGAAGTGGTCAGCCATAATTGGCGGGATGATTACTTCAAAAAACGGGCGGATTATGAAGAAATGGGCATTCCGGAATATTGGATTGTGGACTATGCCGCGCTGGGGGGGCGGAATTTTCTCGGGCAACCCAAACAACCGACAGTCTTTGTCTATCAGTTAGTTGAGGGTGAATATCAAGTCCAGAAATTTCGCAGTGAGGCGACAATTGTTTCCCCGACTTTCCCAGAATTGAACCTCACCATGGCTGCCATGATTCAAGCCAGCCATGGTGCTGAGGGATAAGAGGTGTTGGGTTGCAAATCTGGGTGCAAATTAAAAATTTTATCGTTGCAGCAACTCGTGAAATTATAGGTGTCATCATGGTGGGCAAGGCCCACCCTACAGAACAGCATGGTTTCTCGACTCTCTCGATTGTGGCGATCTTGGCCCCTAATGCCTTGGTTTAGACTGGCGATCGCCACTAGCCTGATCGTTCTGGTGCTCCAGGCTCCCGCCGATGCCTATAAAAAAGACCATCTGGCGCAACTGATCGACACCAACGCCTGCATTGCCTGCGATCTCAAGAAAGCTCCCCTCGGGGGTCGAGATCTCCGGGGCGCAGATATCGAAGATGCCGATTGTCGGCAGGCAGATTTTAAGGGAGCCAAACTTCAGGGGGCTAATCTGCTGGGGGCGAACTTGCAAGAAGCAGACTTTCGCAATGCCAATCTCGGCGCGGCCAACCTCGAAGGCGCAGATATGCAGGGGGTTTTGCTGCCGGGGGTCTATATGTTTCGGGCAGATCTGGAGAATGCCCAGGCCACTGATGCAGATATGGCCCGGGTCAATCTGGGCGGAGCAAACTTGCAATTCGCTGATTTGAGCGGTTCGACGCTCTTGGATGGCAGCTTGAAGCGGGCGGATCTGCGCCGCGCCACCCTGGCCCAGGCCAACCTGACCGACGCCAACTTGGAAGGGGCAGACCTGCGGGGCAGCAACTTTGTGGAAGCGAACCTCACCGACACCACCTTTAAAAATGCGGATCTGCGCGGCGCATACCTGCTCCATGGCAATCTGTTTCGCACCAACTTCAAGGGCACCAGGGTCGATAGTGAAACGGCGCTAGATAGTAAATCATTGCTGATCTGGCAGATTGTCAATGAGCCAGTGTTGGGGGCAGACCTCGCCCAGCAAGACCTGAGCGGAGCAAACTTGGAGGGCATCACCCTCCGGGGGGCGGATCTCACGGAAACGAATTTGGCGGGGGCCTACCTGTTCATCGTCAATGGTCAGGGGGGTCTGTTTAAACAGACCAACTGGGAAGCCGCCTCGCTCCGGTATGTGGAACTCAATAATGCCGATTTGCAAGGTGCAAACTTCCATGGGGCAGAAATTCGCCATACCGACCTGCGCGGCGCGGATCTGCGCGGCGCAGACTTTCGGGAGGCGCAGCTCGAAACCACAGATTTTCGGGGGGCACAGTTGCAATTGGCCAATCTCGCCGAGATCAAGCTGGAAGCGGGCACGTTGATTGACCCGAAATGGCGACAAGTCTCCCAGATTCAAACCCTCGGCGCTCAGGGTGAATCGCTCTCGGGGGCAGATTTGTCGGAGGCGTACCTCGTGGGGGTAAATTTCCAGCGGGCGATTTTGCGGGGGGCGAACCTGCGGGGGGCTGATCTGCGCAATGCCGACTTCACCAACGCCCGGATTCCCGATGCTGACTTTACCGATGCGAATCTGGAGGGGGCGATTTTTAACAACACCTATATCTGCCGGACGATGCTGGCGATCGCGCCCGAGGGTCTTTGTGACTTTTGGAATGGGGAACCGCCGCCAGCTACCCCTGAGGCAACGTCTGATCCCGGCGCGGTGACGAACACCGATGAAACCGCCAGTCCTGAGCTGCCTGCTCCAGAGGTATCCCCATGAGCAGCCATCACAACCGTAGTACCATGGCACAGCTAAAAAAGTGTATTACTGTAGGTTGGGTAGAGTGGAGCGAAACCCAACACAGCCAATGTGTTAAGAGATTTATCCCTTGGTGCTCTAATGCACAAGATAAGGTAAGTCATAGCAGTTGTAGGGTGGGCAATGCCCACCGCGTTGGTTTAGCAATGACGATCAAGACGATGCGCAAACGGGCGCAGGGCAGGGAAACCCAGCCGTGTGAACTTAAGCACGAAACCCTCTCTAGGTCAGGGTTGCATTGTTGGCCTACACCCGACCCACCCCGGTCTGCGCGACGCGCGACCGCCCCTCCCAAGAGGGGAT
>JBMYQW010000427.1:0-4314 GCA_049601735.1 Spirulinaceae cyanobacterium | reverse complement strand
GCCCCTACTCTGAAATCCTGGAACTACATCCAGAATTCAATCTATCTAAATTAACTTAGCTGATCGCTTCATCGTCACGCTTGTATTGCAGATAAGCGGCAAAGAATAAACCCGCTAGGGTGATCGGCACTAAACCCATCACAATGCCAATTAACAGATGTTCAACCATAAGGAATACTCCAAAAATGTGTAGTAAGCGTTGACGAATACTCTAAATCCTATCATTTGAGCGATCGCTCTCTAGAACTTAAAGCGGGTGCGAACGACCCCAGCCAGCATATCGGTGTTCTCACTGTTGTGATCCGGAGCCGTCAGCCAAATCACACCGGGGGTGATTTCAATATTCTTGTTGACTTTGATCTTGTAGAAGCCCTCAATATGAAGGCCCGTGCTGCGATCGGCAATACCAACAGACGCATCAGCACTTTCTAAACGAGGCTCCATCCCAATCACCACACCGAGCTGGTTGCCTTCGCCGCCGAGGTCGTTCACACCGGCAAAGAGCGCATAGTTCCAGATGTCGGCATCACCGACTTCGGTGACTCGTGCAAAGGTGTAGCCAACCCAGCCGCCGAGAAAGACCTGATCGGTAAGATTGGCTAATGCTTGGATGCCGTAGGAGTTACCGACCACGGGACGCCCGGTTGAATTCACACCACGAGCATTACTCACCATATTTGCCCCTCGACTCCCTGTGTCAATACTCAGGCTATCTTGACCATAGGCATGGCTAAAGGTGGCGGCAACCGCAACTTTTTCATTGGGACGGAAGGTGAGTTGACTAACGAAGTTATAGCCATCTTGGAAGATGCCGCTGTTAGCTTCGGCTGCGGTTTCGTTGGTGTAGCCAGCACTCAGCGTAATCTTGTCATTGAGCATGAAGTTGAGACCAATCCCGGCATCGTTCCCGCCCACGTTGTAGATGGGGTTGCCCTGCCCGAAGTCCGAGAGGGCACCACCACCGCTGGAGTCGAACGGATTCAGGGTCGAATCCACAATCTCATCAGCACTCAAGCCCGCAGCCGCAACTTGAAGAATCAATTTGGAGCCAATGGGGGTACGATAGTTCAGTTCAGAGATTTCTACTGCATTCTCATCGTTACTGCTACTAGCAAACGCCCAAGCTCCCTCGTTTGTGACTTGATTGCTCACCCGGCGATTAAACGCATCAAACTGAACCGCATTGCGGGCTTGCAAGCGGGTGTGGAGGCGATCGCGCCCGTTAAATGTCGTCAGTAGATTCAAACGAACCCGGTCTTGGAAAACAGTCTCGGAGCCCCCAAATTCCCGATCCGAAGCATCGATCACGCCATCGTAATTCCAGTCAAAGAGCTGGGCTTCCGTGAAGAGATCCGCCACGGCAAAGAGCACTTCCCCAGCCAACTTTGTTGTGGTTGAGAATTGATTGTCTTCTAGGAAGGTGACTCGACCTTCCATCGCATCCACACGCGCATTGAGCGTATTGATCTCAATCTCAAACTCACGCATCAGTCCGCCAATGACCTCTAAGTCGGCACGGGTTGCCAAGTCAGAAGTGGTCTCCGCAATCAGGCGCTCGACCTGCTGAATACAAGCATTCAAACCTGCGGCAAACTCATAACGGCTCAGGGCCCGGTTGCCCCGAAACGTGCCATTCGGGTAGCCTTTCAAGCAGTCATAGCGACGGACGAGATCATCCAAAGCGGTGTAAGCCCAGTCGGACGGGAAGACATCGGCAAACTGAGACGCACTGAAGACGTCCTGGCCCAATGCACCATTGCTCTCCTCGGTGCTGTAAGCATTCACCTGCTCCAGAATCTCCTCTACAGAGAGTGGCTCGGGTCCGCTGACAGTTTGGGGTTCTAGCTCTTCTAGGGCATCAAAGGCAAGCTCGGTAAAGGTCGGCCAATCAGCCGCTTCACTGTCAAGGTCGGCAAAGTCTTCATTACTTGCGGCGGCTTCAAGCGCCGACTCATCCAGCGCATCCAAGGAGACGGACTCATCTTCATCTTCGATCAGGGCAGCTTCAGGGACAGCGTCCGTTGCTTGCGCGATCGCGGGGTCAATCACATCGGTGTTCTCACGCACGATCCGCTCAAGCAAGGCATCAAAAGCCGAGTCAGAAATCGGCTGCAAGTTAGCGATCGCCGCATCGAGATCGAGAAATTCTTCTTCGCCATGACTAGCGGCGGCGGGAGGCGGCGTCACCGTACCAACCACTCGGCTGGGCGTTGCCTCGGCGTTAGGCGGTGGAATGGTAGGCTGCTGTTCTAGATCAGCGATCGCCTCATCAATATCAACAAATTCACCACTGTCGGCAGTAGCGGAACTCGGTTGCTTGAAGCGGGGCGGCGAACTGGAGTCTGGTTCCAGCGTGGCTTCAAAATGGAGGGGTTGGGTGGGAGCATCCGCTGAATCGCCATGGCCAATCTCAGCGCCAATCTCAGGGCTAACCTCATTGCCAACCTCCAGTTCCTCTAGGCCATTGACCTCAGCAGTGGGTTGGGGCAGAGGAAGCGGCGTCGAACGGGGTTGGGGCAAAAGACGATCTGCGTCCGAGGCTACGGGTTGGGGGGCAAGCGGCTCAGACTCAACCCGCTCGGAGGCGGCTAGTTCAGGTGCAGCCCGTTCAGGGGTAGCAGCGGGAATCGCCTCCACTCCTGCACCCACCGCAGTGGGGGCATTGGCGGGCGCAACAAGTTCAGGCTGGGGTGCAACTGGAGCCGCGATTTCAGGTTCACGCTCCGGAGAGGCGGGTGTCTGGAGGGCATCAGCATTGGTGTTGACCGATTCAAAGTCAGCGATCGTTGCAGGCGCAGGTGCAGTAGGGGCAACGGCTGGGGGAACAGTCGGTTCTGGTGCAGCGACCACAGGCTCAGGCGCTGGGACAGGCGCAGCCACAACTGGCGCTGGTGCTGGGGCGGGAGGCGCGACCACAGGCTCAGGGGCAGCAACGGGTGCAGCCGCAACTGGCTCAGGCGCTGGCGCTGCATAATCAGCCGCTAGAATAGACGGCTCCGGCTTAAATTCAGTAACGGCCGGGGTTTCTACAGCGACCGAGGGAGCAGCAGATGTGTCGGGACTCTCAACTGGGGGTGCAGTCGTTGCACTTGCACCCTGTTGCGCAGCCAGGGATGCTGCGAGTACCAGAGGGGTAGTCTGAAGAAGATGACCTGCTAATTTTGACATGAACTCACACCAGAAATGAACGTTGCAATCAACACCGTCTTTTCCGCCCAGCATTTGGGAGGAAAACTGAAGTTAGGTTAGCATATCCCCATTGGTGACGGGCAGCGCAATTTCAGGAAATCCCCATGGGACGACAAGCGAAACGTAAACGGCAGCGACGGGCAGACGGGGCAGCAGCAACGCCCCCCTCAACTCAGCCGCTGGAAGAGCCTCAAAAATTTGTGCGCAATTTTGCCCAGCGAGGCTATGCGCTGCAAGACCTCCTGCGATCGCCCTCACTCCCCGAGACAGAGCCTAAACCCGAAGTATAAGGTTGTGCTTAGGCGGCAAATGATCACCTGTTTTTGCGTACAATTCGGGGAGCAATGGCATTCCTAGGAGAAGGGTAATGGGGCAATTAATTGGTTGGGTTGTAGCGATCGCAAGCGTCGGCTACCTATTCGGCTCATTCCCGACAGGCTTTTTACTCACTCAGTGGCTCAAAGGCATTGATATCCGCGAGCAGGGCTCCGGCTCGACAGGCGCGACCAATGTGCTGCGCACGGTGGGTAAAGGCCCCGCCGCCGTGGTGCTCTTAATCGATGCCTTGAAGGGAGCGATCGCCGTTGCGCTGGCGCTTTTTCTACCGAGTTTCGTCGTTATTCCCCCCATCGGGCAACCTTGGCTGGTGGTTTTGGCGGCCTTGAGTGCCATCCTGGGCCATAGCAAACCAGTCTGGCTCGGGTTTCGGGGCGGTAAATCTGTCGCGACCAGCATTGGCGTGATTCTCACCATGACACCGCTGGTGGGCTTGAGCACCTTGGCGCTCTTTGGCGTCGTCTTGGCGACTTGGCGCAGGGTCTCGCTCGGTTCGATTGTGGGGGCCGCTGCCGTGATGATTCTGATGGTGGTCTTCGGACAGCCCTTGGCCTATTGCCTCTTGGGGATCGTGGCGGGAGGGTACGTGATTCTACGTCACCGCGCCAATATTGGGCGTCTACTGGCGGGGACAGAACCGAAGATTGGCCAGAAGCTCAGTACGGAAGGCTAATGCTGCGTCAGCCCAGTCATCCATTGAGAAGTCGTCAACCGGACATCGACTCCCCTCATTCCTTAGAGTACTCCTTGAAAATAATTATCCCAAGGCAGGCGGGACGCCTGCGCTAC
>JBMYQW010000426.1:0-4327 GCA_049601735.1 Spirulinaceae cyanobacterium | reverse complement strand
AATTGCTGCTGTCTACAGAAATGTTGCGATTAGAACTCTGTTAGTTCTGACGAGCAACGGTTCCGATTGGTCAACCTCCAGACACCCTGCTCTTATGTTCTTAAAAACCCTGAAAAACGTCTTTTCTCGTCCCCAAAGATCGCGTTCCCCTGCGCGTCGCACCTTCATCCTTGAACCCATCTGGACGCCCTCAGCAATCATTGATGTGGGTGAAGAGGACGTTGAGTTCGATCTGTCCGGTGATTTCGATTTCTGGGAAGACTCTGATCTGCCATCCTCTGCTGCGTCAGCCTTGGAAGTAGAGGCGGCAATCGGGGTTTTCAGCGCCCCAGAAACAGGGGTTATCGAGATTGCGGTTCAGAGCGACAATTTTGCAGGTGAAGTTGGGCTCTTTAGCCTCGCGGGCATGGAGGATCTCGACCCTGATTCTGACGCCTTTATCACCGAAGCCCTCCAACGAGCCCAGGTGCTCTTTGCTGAAGATAACCCATCTCCCGGTAGCGCCGCCCTCAATACCGCTCAAACCCTGACCCTCGACGCGGAGGAACCCTTTGCGTTTGTCGTTGTCCGCGAGGGCACGATCGCCGATGCGATCGCAGCGGAAGACCTTGGCATTGACCCCGCTCAGATCAGCTTCATGACGCCTGCCGAGCCGGATGAAGACCTGCGCTGGGAGCAGGGAGAGCAGGAACTGGTTCTGGGTCTTGAGGGCCTAGAGAGCGATCTTGAGGACATCGATCTCCTAGAGGGTGATGCAGGGGAAGCCGCTGATGCAGAACCCGATGGAGTAGAGCCTGAGCTAGACGCAGGGGCTGATTCTCAGGAGCCACAGCAAGAGGCAGAGCAGCAGCAGCCGGGCGTAGCGTCTGAGGGTGAGCCCGTCGCTGGCGAGAGCTGGGTAGCAGCCGATATCACAGAAACGCTTCCCTACATCACTGACCTAGATTTAGGAGATGGGGACGAGGCGGCAGCAATGGGCAGGCAACCGCAGCGATCGCCGCTCCCCTCTCCACCTGAACCGACCGATGCGCCGACCGTTGCAACTTCTCAAGTCACGCTCAAAGTATCGGAGCCTGAGCCCCTTGAGGCAGTTCCACCGCTTGAGTCGCCCACACTCTCAGCGCATACCGCGCCCGAATCCACCGCTGATCTCAACGCGACGGTTACGGGCATTGGGTCGGCTGAAGCGTTGAGTCCTAGGGGGGCGATCGCGTCCGACCCGATTGAACAGGACACCCGGATTAATTCAGTAGGGCCGACGGCTTCCAGCAATGGTTCTGCCCTTCCAGAGGTGTTGGGTGGTTGGGGAATTGCCCACGACGCCTATCAGTCTACGCGTGTGGGAGCCGCTGCCGCTGCCCCATCCAGCACATCGCGCTCCCTAGACCCAAAAACAGATCGGACTCAAAAACCCTCACCCCAGATTTTCATCGAGGTCTCAACCTTCACGAAGCAGCAAGTTGAGGGGATTGGTCAAAATTTTGTCGAAAGATTCAAGATTCTCTTCTACTCCCAGTTGGATTGATAATCTGCTTTCAATCCCCTAACAAAATGCCAGCAGAGTGCGCTACGCTGTCGCTAGACATCACCAAAACCGTTGCGGTCGATGGGTTGCTCTTGGCAATATTGCCGACTGCTATGACAAGCTCATTGTGACTGACTTACGGCCCTTTTTTCTGTTTTTGGGGTCGGGCATTTAATCCCTTCTGCTCCGCACGAGCAAAGCTCTACAGGCTTCTGGGTTTAATTGATGATACGCCCTAAAACGTTCTGCTTGTTTCGCATGGGCAACGCCCTGCATCGCTCATTTCTTCTGCCTTTACCTTCATGACTTCCCCCACCGACACCAAAGCCTTCAAACGCGCCCTCAACCATTCACAAAACGTAACCGTCCCAGAACCGCCCACCCTCCGGGAAGCTATCGCAACATCCCCCAGCCCCTTCTCCTAAAAAGGGAGAAGGGGAGCCGAATTCAAAGTCCCTCTCCCAAGTAGGGAGAGGCGATGCACTGAGCTTGCCGAAGTGGATTTAGGGAAAGGGCTTGCTAACGGGGATACTGCCAGGGACAGTTACGGTTGAACCAGTGCTGGTTTATGTGGGCTCGACTAAATTCTCTAAACCGGCCACCACCTTAGCCGAAAGAATTTTGTCCCCCCCTTCTAGGTTTTCCAGAACATCTTTGCCTTCAACCAGATAGCCAAACACGCTGTAGCGACCATCTAGCACATTAAAGCCCGGTGGCGTCAGCTCACTATCAAACAAGAAGAAAAAGAACTGCGACGAGCCGCCATTGGGATCATCACCCGGTCGCGCCAGCGCCACGGCGCCGTAGGCATTGAAGGGTAGTGCCAAATTGGGGAGGTAATAGCCCACATCTTCGAGGGTAAATTCATAGATCGGCTCCACCTCTTCTTGCACGCGGACTTCTAAGGGGATCGCTCGATATTCGCCTGTTTTCGGGTCATTGAAGCCCACATCCGCGCCCGGTGGATCGCCCGTTTGAATGATGTAGTCCTGATTTTGGAAAAAGGTCTGCCCGTCATAGAAGCCGCGCTCGACTAAATCTACGAAGTTGCCTGCATTCACAGGGGCGTTGTAGCCATCGGCCACGATCGCCATCGTTCCCTTATTGGTTTCTAGCTCAACGGTGGCGCGTCCTTTGAGTTGAGGCAATGCTGCGTATTCGGCGGGAACAGTGAAGGGGAAGTCCGTCACCATGAGCTGCTCAAGCTCGCTCACTTGAGCCAGTAGTTGGCCGCGCAACGTCCAGATGGCACTGATGTCTTTAGCTTCGGCGTTGGTAAAAAGGTTTTCAATGCCCGTGGTGAGTTCATCCAAGAGTTGCTGGGCTTGGGACTGCCGCTCTGCGGGGATGCTGGCGAGGATATCGGCATCGCCATATTTAAGGCTGCGCCGTGCCGCCTTGAGATTGCCATTGATGAGGCTCCATCGCTTAGTGCGGAGACCGACGGACAGCTCTTCCAGGCTCTTTTGTAAGTCCCGGACTTCATCGTTGTCGATCGGTAGGGCATAGCGCAGAATTGCCGCCGGGTCGGTAATGGCATTGCCTTGGGCCAAGCCCGCCTGAGCCGGAGCGACCCCCAACGTGGCGATCGCCCCGACCAGCAAAACTGCCAGTACCGTGTAGCGGAGGGTCTTGCGTAGCCATTGCCGGGGCTGCCACCCGCGAGAGAAGGAACCTATCATGGTGAGTCTAAAAAGTGGGTCTAAAAAACAACGATACGTTGACCGTGCAAGTCTTTCCCATCTTCCCACAATCGGGGGGAATGGCCCGGAGGTGGCAGAATCGTTTTGAGGGTTGCATCGGGTCGCAATTTAACCGGCCAGATTTAACAGAGCGCACCCATCTCATCAGTATGTCCTAGGGCGCTAGGCGGTAGCGTCGCCAGAGTTGCCCCGGATCACTGCGTTCATAGCAAAGGCGATCGTGCAGTCGGTTGGGGCGACCCTGCCAAAACTCGATCCGGGTGGGCACAACCCGAAAGCCGCCCCAATGGGGTGGACGGGGAATCTCTCGGTCAGCGGGATATTGTGCTGCAAGGTCGGCCAGACGCTGCTCCAAAACAGCGCGACTCGCAACCACCTGACTCTGTTCAGCGGCCCAAGCCCCTAGCTGTGACCCCCGGGGTCGGCTCTGGAAATAGGCATCCGATTCGGCTGGGCTAATCTGCTCCACCGTGCCCTCAATCCGGACTTGGCGCTCGAGTTCCAGCCAAACGAAGACGAGGGCAGCTTGGGCATTGGCTTGGAGCTGTTGGCCTTTGTGGCTCTCGTAGTTGGTAAAAAAGGTAAACCCTTGGAGGCTTGCGGCTTTGAGCAGGACGATCCGGGCAGTGGGGCGACCCTCTGGCGTTGCTGTGGCCAGGGTCATGGCATTGGGCTCGGGCAGGTCGGCGGCGATCGCCGCCTCAAGCCACAGGGCAAATTGGGCCAAGGGGTCAGCTTGGGCCTGCTCTTCGGTCAGACCCCCTTGGGTATAGTTTTGGCGTAGGTCAGCGATCGAGCGATTCATGGGCAAAGGGAGGGGAGGGAAGCGTTTCAAACTCTTACTACAGCAGCTCTACCGAGTCGTTTGCTTTTCAAGAAATCTCAAGATTCCGGTGGGGCAACTCGGACTAGGATAACGGGATGCGTTCGGAATTCTCAGTCCCCATCATGCGACAACTCAACTTTGTTTTGATCTTCATTGTTTGTCTGGCGATCGCCCTCTTTTGCTTGCAAAATACTGACCCGGTGATGATTCAACTGATTCCGGGCTATCAAGTCGAGTCGCCCCTCGCGGTCGAGTTATTGATTACCTTGGGGG
>JBMYQW010000425.1:0-4341 GCA_049601735.1 Spirulinaceae cyanobacterium | reverse complement strand
CCGTAACGCACCATCTCCGTTTGGACTGGTATATTCATTTCCAGAAATCGCCTTAGTCAGGCATAGAAACGCAGATTTTGAGGTTTTGCCCTGCGGATTTCGCCTGACCCCACGACAGCTAACGACGCTGGGGCGGCGTGCCGAACAACGCGGCCAGGGCATCGGTTTGGAGATGGGCGTTCCAACGCCACA
This sequence comes from Spirulinaceae cyanobacterium, assembly GCA_049601735.1. Classification (GTDB taxonomy): domain Bacteria; phylum Cyanobacteriota; class Cyanobacteriia; order Cyanobacteriales; family Spirulinaceae; genus SIO3F2. The sequence continues at coordinate 4,149 of JBMYQW010000425.1, read as the reverse complement.
TCTGGCGCATGACGCGCGGGAAAATGAAGCCCAGTTCAATGAGGTGGCGGGGATGGATGCCTTGAAAAACCGTTTCACTGTGGGTGCGCTCGCCCCGATGGTGGAGCAATAGGCGCAGCAGCGCCCCCGTGGCTTGGGTCGTGCGGGTCACGGCGGAATCACCAAAGCCCCAGCGGGCAATCCCCCAGAACTTAGCCAAGTGGTTCACTTCGTCTTGGAGGGGTTGGGCGATCGCCTGTTGTAGCGCCCCAGTCGAATGGGCCATCAGCCACAGATAGGCGGAAATCGCACTCCATTCCGTCGCAATCCGACCCACCGCATGGTTATACAACTGGGTTCGATGGTCGCCCTGGGGTTGGAAGCCTGTTACTGTGTTCGCCACAGGCGTCAATTTTTGGCCGGTGAGTTCTTGATAAATTTTGCGAAATGCAGGGGCATGTTGACGCTCTTCTTTTTCCCAAATCCCCACTTCAACCACATTACCCGTCTCATCCCAAACGCCACCGACAAAGCGGGCAAATTGCGGATGGGCTTGCTGGAAATATTGCCAACTTTCCCGAGAATAGCCCCGAATCGGCAACTCGATTTCTACCACAGCGGCAATTAAACCTAGAAAAAATTCCGGTTCAACACCCACAATTTGCTCCTGGCAAATTTCCCGCCAAGCAATCGGTTGCCAAGGGCGTTGGCGGGGATTCGCAAACTGGCTGGGCAGGTCAATGAGGCGATCGCTGAGGATATCGAGGGAGAGATACCGTTCAATTAAATAGTTGAGTCGCGCACGGGTTTGAAGATATTTCGGGGTGGGGTGACAATAGCCCGCTAGATCAAGTTGTGCCGGTTCGAGGGTAGCGATCGCCTTCATGTTCGTCATCATTTTTTCTGCATTGAATCAACAAGCCAAGCTCCCGAGTTGAGATCATGGAATTGAGCTGTTTGTCAGCAATTCTATGATCGAGCAGGAACTTTTGGACTTAATAATCACTCTATGACTAGCATCAATCGTCCGTTCCAATTGTTGTCAAGGTTGTCGAATTGGACTATGGATAAATTTAAAAATTGGCTCCGGCTGGGTTGACAGAATCCCTGCTCAAATCATCCCGATGGAAATTTGCAACGATAGACATCTGCAACCAGGGTCTGACCCAGGGCGGCGATCGCCGCCGCCAATGTTCTTCCTCGCACAGCGGGTTACGGTCGCCTCACCCTATGTCAGGAGATATCCAAAATAGTACAGCGGACGACAAGCCAATTGAACCAATATCGGTCACAATATAGGCGGATTTCATCGCTGCAAGGGTGAATCGCTTCTAAAACGAATTCTGTCTTCACTCTTCCTGTTGCGTCATCACGCGCCCTAACGCCTTAAATGATCAAACCAAAGATTATTGTCTGTGGCCTCGGTCGAACCGGGTATCAGATTTTTCATTTGCTACGCCAACAGGGGGCTGAGGCGATCGGCATTAGCGATCGCCCGGTACAGGGGGAGCGGGGCGCCGACATTATCATTGGCGATCTCCACAGCAATACCACCCTGATGAGTGCAGGGATTCACCATGCCCAAGCCCTGGTGCTAACCAGTAATGATGATGCCTTGAATCTGGAAATCCTCACCCGAGCGCGGATGCTCAACCCCAAGGTACGGATCGTCAACCGCATCTTTAACTCCACCCTGGGTGAGCGCCTCGATCGCACCCTGGTTAACCATGTCAGCATGAGTGTCTCGCGCTTGGCCGCGCCGATTTTCACCTTTGCCGCCCAAGGGAACAATGCTACGGGTCAGCTCGAACTCTTCGACCAAACCTGGCCCATCCATGAAGAAGTGATCCACGCCCACCACCCTTGGCTGGGTCGCAAGCTCAGTAGCCTCTGGGAGAGCCAAAACCGGATGCTGATCTATTACCTCTCCGCCCGCGAGGAGGGCAACCTGATGGCGGCGCTCCAGCATGACAAATCTTTGGCCGCGGGCGATCGTCTCATCATCGGCACAAGACCCAAAGTTGAGACCAAACGCTACGTGCGGCTCAAGGCGCTTCTGACCACCTTTGCGAATCTCCGCAAATTTCATCATTATGGCCGCTCCGTTGCATTAGTGATGCTGGCGCTGCTCGTGACGATCTTGCTGGCCACCGCCACCTATTTAAGTACTAATTTCAACACCTCCCCCGTTGATGCACTCTATTTCTCCGTGGGCATGATTACGGGGGCGGGGGGGCAAGAGCAGGTGGCGGAACAGTCCTCCGATGCGATTAAGGTCTTCACCGCAATCATGATGATTGTCGGCGCCGGCGTGATTGGCATCTGCTATGCCCTGATCAATGACTTTATCTTGGGCAGTCGGCTTACGCAGTTTTGGGCCGCCGCCCAAGTGCCTCGGCGCAACCATTATGTGGTCTGTGGCCTGGGGGGGGTTGGCTTTCGGATTGTGCAGCAGCTCTGTCGCCAGGGTCATCGAGTGGTGGTGCTGGAATCGAACCCAGATAATCGCTTTATTCATGCGGCGCGAACGCTCGGCGTCCCGGTCATCATTGAAGACGCCACCATGGCCTCAACACTGGAATCGGCCCACCTGCCCCAGGCCCAAGCCCTGATCACCGTCACCAGCAACGACATGGTGAATGTGGAAATCGCCCTCTGTGCCAAGGCGATCGCCGCCCAGATTCCCGTTGTCATGCGCAATCATGATCCCCAGTTTGCCCTTTCGGTGCAGCAGGTCTTTGAGTTTGAAACCGTGCTCTCTCCCAATGAGTTGGCGACGCCATCCTTCGCGGCGGCGGCCCTAGGTGGCAAGATCCTCGGTAACGGCATCACGGAAGATCTGCTCTGGGTCGCCTTGGCAACGCTGATTACGCCGCGCCATCCGTTTTGCGATCGCCTCGTCCGGGAAATCGCCGAAGCCGCCGATTTCGTGCCCCTCTACCTCGAACGCAACGGCAAGACCTATCACAGTTGGTATCTGCTAGAGCTGATGCTCGAACCCAATGATGTGCTTTACCTCACCATGCCCGCTATGGGCTTGGAGCAACTCTGGCGCACGGACAGCTCTGACTCGGCGTTTCCCTTGAGTTTGTCGTAGTTGCAAGGTCTTGGCGCTGTGCCCCTGAGCCCATGCAGATTGCAGTTTGTGAAACGAGGCGGCGGGCGGTGGGGGGCTCAGGTTAGACTGTGCCCATCGTTTTGTAGGGTTCGAGGTTGCTCGTGATGTCTTGGCGCTGGGGTGTTTTGGGGGCAGTGGTGTTGTCGAGTCTCGCGGCAACGGGGCCTGTGGCGGCAATTCAGGAGCCGGGGCGGGCGGGCGGTGCGTTGAGCCTACGCCATGGTGAGCCTGTCGAGCTACCGAATCAATGCAGATTCGACAAGCTCACTGACCACCCACGCTACGGCAGCTCAACACACGAAACCCGTAGCGCAGGCGTCCCCGCCTGCCCGAGCCACAAGCGAGGGGTGAGCGGAGTCGTTGGCGAAGCCTCTCATTCTGAGATATCCCCAACCCCGGAGCTAGAATTCCCCCGTGAATGGCTGCTGGCACAGAATGCCGAAACCTCCGCAGCCGAGCAGTTATTCAACGAAGGTATGTCCCTCTTTCAACAGGGAAGCGCCGCATCTCTGCAAGCGGCCATTGAAAAATTTGACGCAGCAATTCGCCTCTATCAAGCTGAAAATAATTCCTTGGGGGAAGCGTTTGCAAGATTAGCTTTAGGGCGAGCCTATGACCTTTTAGGGTTCAAATCGGAGGCATTAGAATCCTACGAAAAATCCCTCGCGATCTGGCAAGCCCTTGCCCCACAAACCAGCGGCAAAAACCTGCAAACGGTTCAGGGATGGGAAGCCACGACGCTCAATAATATCGGTTTAGTCTACTCCTCCCTAGGAGAAAAGAGCAGGGCGCTAGAGTATTTTGAGCAAGCCTTACCCCTGAGGCGGGCGGTGGGCGATCGCGGCGGAGAAGCCACGACGCTCAATAATATCGGTCTAGTCTACTCATCAATAGGAGAAAAGAGCAGGGCGTTAGAGTATTACGAGCAAGCCTTACCCCTGTTACGGGCGGTGGGCGATCGCGGCGGGGAAGCAAATACCCTCTCTAACATTGGTGCAGTCTACTCCTCCCTAGGAGAAAAGAGCAGGGCGCTAGAGTATTTTGAGCAAGCC
>JBMYQW010000424.1:0-4344 GCA_049601735.1 Spirulinaceae cyanobacterium | reverse complement strand
GCTGCCCTGCAACCCAGCAAAAGCATACTTCTTTCTCTAGGCCAGATGATTATTCTGCCTTAGTGATCGTGAAGGGATAGCGGGTCGGTGGGCGATTATGGGCTTCGAGCATAGCCAGAACTTCATAGTTACCGGGCGGAAAGTCGCCTTGGAGGGTAAAGATGAAACCATTCAAGGCAAAGTCTAGATCAACAGTGTTGCTGTTGATTTCTTCCCAACTGCCATCATCGTTCTGGTAGAACCATTGGAACGTGAGTTGTACGCCGTCCTGGGCATCTTCGAGATCGGCATCTACCTTGAGGGCTGTTACATCCGATGTGAAGGTATCCAGGCTAGCGCCACAGCGATCGCCCAATTCGGCTTCGGTTTGCGTGCCCGCTACGCCCTCTGGGTTGCTATCAATGCAGAGGCTTAAACTCTTGATCTCGGTATCCACTTCCGGTTTGGTTTGGCTGGCGATCGCCTCAACCCAGTCTGGTGACGGCCAGACTTCAAAGCTTGTGGTGACGGGTTCAAACCCCTCTGTATCTGATCGCAAGGTTACTTCATAACGTCCGACTGGCAGCGTTTCCGGATTGTATTGCAACTGGATAGTACCGTCGTCTTGCACCGGATCAGCAAAGGTCTCGTCTTTGACTAGCTCGGGCTGGCTCGGCTGCGGAAAATATTCCACCTCCAAGGTGAGCGGCGTGTCTGCGGCAAAGTTCTCCGGTGTACCGACAAGATGAATCTCACCAATATCTCGTGTAAACAGGTTGCTATTACTCGCACAGGTACCGTCGGTGATTGTATGGCAGAGCTTAATCTCGCTCACGGTTACAGGGGGCAGGTCTGGTTCAGCAGCCTTGCGTTCACCCGCGATCGACCCCAGAGCGATCATCCCACCAAACATTAGCACCACTGCCAAAAACATATTGAGATACTTCCAGCGCAGGAGGGGGACACGCCGCACGTAGAGCATCTGCAAGGGGGGAAACACCAAGGCAAAGGCGGCGACAAAGAGAATGAAGGGCAGGGCAGCCTGCTCCATGAATAAAAATGCCAAGCCGATGAGCAGCAGCACAAATGCCGGAATCGAGAGCAACACAAAGAACACCATGGCCGCCACACCGATGCGGTTCTTCGGAGGTTGGGGGGGCTCAGGGGGCCCGCCTGTGATATCTGCGGTGGATTGCTGATTGTAAAACTCCGCTGAGAACATCGGTTTTTTGGGGTCGGGTTCGGGGGGCCTGTTCATTGCTCCAGAAAAAAGCCAGTGAGTAAAATTAACTTTGAATCCTAGCATTCCGCTGTAATTTAGGGACTCCAACTTGCTCCATGCTTCCCCCCGTCACCCCGCAACAGATTCAGCAAAAAGCCCAAGAACTGGGCTTTCATAAAGTCGGGATTGCCGCTGTCACGCCAGCCGATTTTGCGGACAACGATTTTGCGAACAGCGATCGCGCCAGTGACCATTTGCAACAATGGCTGACGGCAGGCTACCAAGCCGAGATGGCCTGGATGGCGAACCCCAAACGCCAAGACATTGAACAATGCTTGCCCGGTGTGAAGTCGGTGATTGCCGTGGCGCTGAACTATTACACGCCCCACCAGCACCGTCATGATCCGGCGATCGCCAAGATTTCCCGCTACGGCTGGGGCCGCGATTACCATCGCATTTTGCATAAAAAACTCAAGGCCCTCAGCCAATGGCTCCAGACCCAAGCCCCGGAGCATCGGACGAAATATTATGCCGATACTGGCCCAGTGCAAGACAAAGTCTGGGCCGAGCGGGCCGGGCTGGGCTGGATCGCCAAAAACAGCAATCTGATCACGCGGGAATACGGCAGTTGGGTTTTTCTGGGGGAGGTGTTGACCACATTGAAACTGGCGAGCGATCGCCCCCACAGTCAGCATTGCGGCACTTGTACCCGCTGCATTGAGGCCTGCCCCACCCAAGCCATTCGGGAGCCCTTTGTGGTCGATGCCAACCGCTGTATTGCTTACCATACGATCGAAAACCGCGCCGAAACGCTCCCCGCCGACCTCGACCTCAACAACTGGGTGGCGGGCTGCGATGTCTGTCAGGATGTCTGTCCCTGGAACCAACGCTTTGCCCAAGAGACCGACGAGCCAGGATTTCAACCCTATCCGGAAAACCTCGCCCCTCCCCTCACGGAACTGGCTCATCTGGATGAGGCGACCTGGGATCAGCGATTTCGCGCTTCGGCATTGCGACGGATCAAACCCGCAATGTGGCGCAGAAATGCCCGTGCCAACTTAGACAGGAACATTGCCCCTGGAGGCGAATGACGCCGCATCCCCCCCATTGTGTTGTTTGATCTTGACGGGACGATCGCCGATACCCATGGGGTGATTGTGGTGCGATCGCAAGCAATGACACGCCCTAAACGCCATGAAAGCGGGTAGCGAGAATCGAACTCGCAACTAAAGCTTGGGAAGCTTTCGTTTTACCACTAAACTATACCCGCAAGATTCAAGCCGTCATTATAACGAGAAAGACGCCAACCTGTCGAACCCGCCCGCAGGCGCGTCCTCCCATCAGGCTCGACTGCTCATAGCCGGCGTCTCGGGCTGCGTGGAATCGAACGCCCGTACCCCGCCATCAGGGCACAACCAAAACTGGGCAAGGGGAGAGATTGATCACGCGATTCGTGACACTCTCTGCCGCGCCTTCCGCCGTCAAGCCCGTGCCGCTACAGCCCATGATGATCAGGTTCACGCTCTTCTCATCGGCCACATCACAGATCGTAAACGAGGGCATTCCTTCCCGCTCCACCACCTCGGCGGTAATGCCTTGCTCGGCAAAGAGTTTCTTGGCCCCGGCTAAAAGTTGCTCCACCGCTTCGGTAGAACTCATATTCCCCGCGCCCTCCTCGCTGGGCAGCTCCACTACAGAGAGCAGAATGAGGCGGCTGCTGTACTGCTTGACCATCGCCACAACCATTTCTGCGGCCTGGCGGGTTCCTTGGCTTTGATCGAGGGGAAACAGAATGGTTTTGAACATTAATGGTATCTCCAGTTACACACGCTCCGGTACAATCTGCTAGGAAGCGACGCCAGTGTCGCGCACTTCAAGCGTCGCTCAACCTAGATATATCAAATAGAATAAACCGGGATTCAGGAGAATATAGCAGTGCCGAAGCAAACCGTAGCAAAATTAACCGAAGCTGATCTCAACGGCAAGCGCGTTCTCGTTCGTGCTGACTTTAACGTCCCCCTCGACGATGCGGGCAAGATCACAGACGATACGCGGATTCGGGCCGCCCTACCGACGATCAATGACCTGACGGGCAAAGGTGCAAAAGTCTTGCTCTCTAGCCATATGGGCCGCCCCAAGGGGGAAGTCAAAGAGGGCTTACGGCTGACTCCGGTGGCCGATCGCCTCTCTGAACTGCTCGGCAAGAAAGTCGCCATGTGCAGCGACTGCGTCGGCGATGCCGTCAGCACGGTGGTAAGCGGAATGCAAAATGGTGATGTAGCCCTCCTCGAAAATGTCCGCTTCTACAGCGAAGAAACCAAAAATGATCCGGCGTTTGCCGAAAAACTGGCGGCTAATGCTGACCTGTTTGTCAATGATGCCTTCGGGACGGCGCACCGCGCTCACGCTTCCACAGAGGGGGTCACGAAATATCTCAGCCCCAGTGTGGCGGGCTACCTGATTGAGAAGGAGCTGAAATTTCTCCAGAATGCGATCGACAATCCCCAGCGCCCCCTCGCAGCCATCATCGGCGGCTCGAAAGTCTCCAGCAAGATTGGCGTGATTGAAACCCTGCTCGACAAATGCGACAAGCTCCTGATCGGCGGCGGCATGATCTTCACCTTTTACAAGGCGCGGGGTCTGAGTGTGGGGAAATCCTTGGTCGAGGAAGACAAGCTGGAACTGGCCAAGGAACTTGAAGCTAAAGCGAAAGAGAAAGGTGTCGAACTCCTGTTACCTACCGATGTGGTCGTGGCGGATAACTTTGCCCCCGATGCCAACGCCCAAACGGTCAGTGTGGAGGCGATTCCCGAGGGCTGGATGGGTCTCGATATTGGCCCCGATGCGGTCAAAACCTTCCAAGGGGCGCTGGCGGATTGCAAATGTGTGATCTGGAACGGGCCGATGGGCGTGTTTGAGTTTGACAAGTTTGCGGTGGGCACGGAGGCGATCGCCAATACCCTGGCGGAATTGACGCCCAAGGGAGCCATCACGATCATTGGCGGTGGCGACTCGGTGGCAGCGGTGGAAAAGGTCGGTGTCGCGGACAAGATGAGCCATATTTCCACGGGCGGCGGCGCGAGTTTGGAGCTGCTAGAAGGTAAGGTTTTACCGGGCATTGAGGCGCTTAATGAGGCTTAAGA
>JBMYQW010000423.1:0-4415 GCA_049601735.1 Spirulinaceae cyanobacterium | reverse complement strand
TCTCGGAGGAGCCGCTGCAAGTGTTTGGTCTCAAACAAGGGCAGTACGAGCGACTGACCGAGGCGTGGCTCCCCAAGGTGGGGTTGGGACTCACACTCTGGTCGGGCAGCTTTGAAGGGAAGCAATATGACCGTTGGCTGCGCTGGTGCGATCGCCAGGGCAACCTCTTACTCACAGGCAGTGAGCAGGCTGAACAAGAAGCGCAACGAGCCGAGCAGGAAGCGCAACGAGCCGAGCAAGCCGAAGCCCAACTGGCCCAACTCGTGGCGAAGCTCCAAGCCCAGGGGATTGATGTCGATCGTCTAGACAACAACACCCTAGACAACAGCAGTCCGGACAACAACGGATCACCGTGCTGACCCCCGCCCAACCCACCGCCGCCCTCACCACGCCCGATCTGCTGGCGGCCTTTGCTGACTTCCTCAGCATTGATGTGGCGGCGGGGGACGCGGCGGCCGATACCCTCGAAACCTATCGACGGCAGATTCAACAGTTTCTGCAATGGTGCGATCGCCACGCCTACCGGCCTGCCGAGATCACTGCACGCCAGCTCAAGCAATATCGCGCCTGGCTGGTACAAGAGGAGCAATGCAAACCCGCCACGATCGCTCTCAAGCTCTCGGTGGTGCGACGCTTCTACCAAGCGGCCGTTGAGCAGGGCCTGATCGAGCGCAATCCGGCACTCGGGGTCAAGCCGCCCCGCGAACGTCGTGACCCGGCCGATCGCATCACCTATCTCGAAAAAAACGAAGTGGAGCAGCTTTTGCAGGCGGTTCCCGATTTAGGGGATATCAAAAGTCGGCGCGATCGCTTTCTCTTGGCCGTCATGGCCCTCGAAGGCCCCCGCACCGTGGAACTCCACCGCGCCAACCTGGGCGATGTGCTCCGCCAGGGACACAACTGGGGCATCCGTGTGACTGGGAAGCGTAGCATTCGTATCGTGCCCCTGACGCCGGAGCTGGTGCAATGTTTGCAAGCCTATCTGGATGCCCGTCAAAACCAGGGGGAAGCATTGGGGGGCGATCGGCCGCTCCTGGTTGCGGTGGGCAACCGGGCAGGGGGGAAGCGGCTCTCACGGCGGGGGATTCGCTTGATCGTCGATGGTCATCTTCAGCAGGCCCAGCTCAAGCAGCAAGACGGTCGCACGATCTCAGCCCATAGCCTACGTCACACCGCCGGAACCCTGGCCCTGCGGGCGGGGGCTGAATTACGGCAGGTGCAAGACCTCTTGGGCCATGCCGACCCCCGCACCACTTGCATCTATGCCCATGTGGCCGATCGCTGGGAGCAGAACCCGGCCCTCAAACTGGGGATTGATTTCTCTGCCCAAGCGGAACAGAGCGATTAGAATGGGGAGCGATACCTCGGGAAGGTCAGAGGATGGACGGTTCGCAATTCGCCATAGCAAAACTAGACATACCGAAATTGGATATACAGGGTTTAGCCGCTGTCGATCGCGAGATCGCGGCCCATTCCTTCTCACCGGCCGAATACGCCATTGTGCGTCGGCTCATCGGTGAAACGGGGGACTTTGAATACCAGTCCTTGGCGGCCTTCTCTAACGGGGCGCTCCAATCCGGCGCCGATGCCCTCAGGGCCCGTCAGCCGATTATCACCGACTTGCCCCTGGTGCAGATGGCACTCCATCCCTTCATCCAGACCACCTTCCTCAATCCGCTCCATTGCGCCGGCCAGGTTTGGGGAACCGCCGCCTCACCCCCGATCGCTAATTGTCTGGTGCGGCTGGCCCATGCCTATCCCAACAGCATCTTTGTGATCGGCCAGAGCCTCCCAGCTTTGACCATGCTAGTGGAACTGATTGAAGCGGGCGATACCCATCCGGCACTGGTGATTGCCACTCCGGCGGGGCTTGTGGATGCGGATGTGGCTAAAGATCGCCTCCAAGATTCGCGCATTGCCAATATCTGTATTCGGGGCCGTAAAGGGGGGCCGATCCTGGCCGTTAACATTTTCAAGGAGCTCAACCATTTAGCCTGGGTGGCGCAGAATGCCGCTCAATCCCATGCTGCACAATAAACACGATCGCCCCCTCTAATCGCCCCTCCTACGCCTGTGTCTTTTGACTTGTTCACCGCTCCTTCATCGCCCCTCTCATCGCCATGACTTGACGCTGCCATGACTGACGATGCTCTCACTACTGATCTGTTGCACCAGGCCAAACAAGGGGATGCCCAAGCGATTGCCACCCTGCTCAATCGGCAACTGGCCCCTCGGGGGTTACGTATTCAAACCCAGCGCAAGGAGGCGGTACTCGCCCTGCTGATCGACTCGGAGCCCGCGCCCACTACTGCCCGCCTCCTGCCCTATCTGGAGCAGTCTTTTAAGAAGTTGGCATCACCGCAGCTTGAGCGTGTCCGGGTCTACGGCCGAGCCCATGGCCAGGAGAAGCCCGCCTGGATGGCGGAGATTCATTTGACCACAACCGACGTAGCTGCACCCGATGCGCCAAATGCACTAGATGTACCAAATGCGCCGCCCCCGCCGGAGACCGAGTCGGCCCCGCTTGCGGCCCAACTAAATCCCCCCTCCCCGCCGCAACCCATCGCGTGTCTGCCGCGCCAGCCCTTGTGGCGTCAATGGCTGCTCTTGAATGGCATCGCCATCTTGGGGGTGTGGATGCTGGCGGTGAGTAGCACCGCCTTGCTCGGTGAGACGAGCGGCTGGCGTCAGGCAGGCGTGGCGCTGCTCGGGGCGATCGGTTATAGCGGGGTGCAGAGCTATGGGCTGGCGCGGCGGCTCCTCAATGCCCCGGTCTGGTGGGCTGTGTCTGTGATTCCCATTGGCGTTTGGTTTCTCGTGCGTAATCCGCTGCTCCAAGTCTTAGCCGTTGCCCTACTGTGGGGCACACAGTCCTGGGTCTTCAAGCCCCACCGCGATCGCGTCTATTGGCCGGGGTGGGTGATTGGCAATTTCCTGGGCATTATTTGCGTCGGCTGCGCGATCGCTCTCTTGCAGTCTTCCGGCTGGTATCGTTCTGGACCGCTCTGGGAGGGGCTGATCTGGCTCGTTTTTTTGGGGGGGATGACCCTTGTGCAGGGGCTACTGCTTGAGGCCCTACTGCGCTCCCTACCCGATCGCCCGGTGTTGCCCCCTGAAGCCTATTTCAGTCGGGCGATCGCCCAATTGAGTCGCCCATTGAGCCGCCTGTTTTGTCGCCAATTGAGTCAAGGCTGGCGGCGTCAGCGCCAGGGATTAGCGACCCTATTCCGGGGGCTAAAGCGCGCCCTCAAGCGTTCCCCCAAGCCCGCAGCCCAAAAATCGTCGCAACCATAATTTTTAGGAACCTTTAAGAGAAGACGTTCAACCCATGTCCCCACCTGCCAAACCCCCCAACTACTCCAACGATCGCTTCTGGCGCAAGCTCGGCCGTTTTGCCCGTGTCGCGGGCAAGCAAGTGGTCGAAAAAGCTCTGATTTTGTACTACGCGGCTCAAGCGCCCGAGACTCCCGCTTGGGCCAAGACAACGATCTACGGGGCGCTGGCCTATTTCATTTTGCCCACGGACTTGATTCCGGACTTTGTGCCGATCGCAGGCTACGGCGATGATCTGGCAACCCTCGCCGCCGCTGTTGCCGCTGTCGCCACCGCCATTACGCCCGAGATCAAGACCCAAGCCCGTCAAAAACTCAGCGACTGGTTTGGTGATAGCGCGACCGCAATTCCGAGCGAAACGGGCAGCGATCGCCCGACCCCTCCTGAGGAGTCCCCATGAGTCAAGCAATCTTTGCGGAATTTTTTGCCCATTGTGTCGGCAACTGGTCAACCGAGCGCACCTACCATTACTTGAGCCAACAGGTGGTCGAACGCTCCCATACGGATTTTCAAATTCAACGCCTGACCCCAGATGCGAAAACCCAGGTGCTCACCGATAATCACTATGCGATCCCCGACCATCTCGATGAGTTGCAGGGCTTTGCGCTGGGGTTTCAAACCGTCTCCGAGACGGGCGATCGGGTGGAGCAACAGCTCCAGATCTTGTTCGTGGTCAAGCAAATCACCGGGGCGATTCTGGAGGGCGACTATTTGCGCGATCGCGCCTACGAAGAAGATCGGCCGATTATCTCCCCCTTCCGCTTTGATGCCACCAGCCGTGAACTCCTCATGACCACCACCTACACCCGCGTGGTCTCCGTCGATTCGATCACCCTAATTAACCCCCAGCTTCGTATCCGGCGTATTTACAACTACCACCGACCTGAGCCCGGTCAACCCTTGACCCAGATGCGCTTGGTGGGTTTTGGCGTGGAGCAGAAGATGGACTGATACCAGATCCGGTTTACAAACCCCAAAAATGAAAGATGCGGTCGTGGGGGCAGGTTTCAAACCACTGGTGTGAACTTAACGCTGTATTCAGCTCCTGGTAGGAGTTCCAATGGGTTGACCCACCTCCCCCT
>JBMYQW010000422.1:0-4416 GCA_049601735.1 Spirulinaceae cyanobacterium | reverse complement strand
ACCACAAGCGGCACAATTCAAGATGCCAACTGTCCTTAATGCCGAAAAAAAATGCCCCAGTTGCGATTGAACTGGAGCATTTCCTTAGGCAGGAGATTGAATCGTGATGTCAGAGCAAAAATGAATGGATTGATTAACTTTTACGATCTTTGAGCAATGCACCCAAGCCCAAGAGCATCCCTAGACCAATAATCATGGAGGGTTCCGGAACTTCGGTTGCTGGGGTTTCTGCGACGGTTACTTCCTTTAGGGCCAAAACTTCATCAATTTGCTGCTGAATGTCTTCATTCGAGGTGGCAATTTCAAAATCTCCCACATTGCCCCCCGATCGCGCATTGGTTTTTAAATTGAATGATACTCGTGACTCAATCAATTTTGTGGGCACCAAGCCCGCATTGGGGTCAAAAATATTCACACCACCAACGCTAAAGCTAAACAGACCCGACCAATCACATTCCCCCGTGGCACAGGCGCTAAGAATTTCATTGTCGGGGTCAAAATTATCGAAGATGGCTTTGAACTCGTTGGCGCTGGCATCAAAGCGGAGACTATAGTCCATGGTTGTCGTGCCATCGGTGACTTGACCCGAACCACTGACCTCAAAGTCAAAGAAGGAATCAAGCAGGGCGATCGAGCCCGCATCCACCTCCATACCTAGGGTGCTGCTGAGGAGGTCATACCCCAGGCTCAGGTCGCCATCAAGATATTGGCTGGGGTCATCATCCACCGTAATGCTCCCGGCAATGACATCATCAACATCGCCATTGGGCAAGGCAAAGCCTAGATCTTCGACAAAGGCGGCAAAGTCATCATCGCTGGTAATGAAGGCTTCGACTGTGCCATCGAAATCAACCGTGACGGGGGCAGCAGCGGCAGGAGTAACCCAACTCGTCAGAGCTACGGTACTACCGAAAAGTCCGACTGCGAGGCTCTGGACTCGCTCAGTCCGCATTAGGTTGAATAACAGGCTCGGCATTACAAAGGCTCCTCAATCTCATCCGTTAGAACTGAACCACAGGTTCAATCATGCGCTTTCCTTAAAGATTACGCAAAAATCTGACGTGGGTTTTCAAGTTTCGGTAAAGATCGCCGCAGATTATGTGAAGAGTTGCCCAAGCCAACCGTGAATCCCGTCCTCACGTCTCCACCAAGGCCAACATCTTCGTTGCGGTGGCTTCGGGCACGGGCATCACCGAGAGGCGATTCCCCCGTCGCACCACGAGCAACTCCTCGGGCGTGAAGGTTGCTTTGAGCTGATCCAGGGTGATCATCTCAGTAAACGTTGCCACATATTTGAGCCGGATCGTGCGCCAGCGGGGGCTCTCGGGCTTGGACTTGGGGTCGTAATGCTTGTCTTTGGGGTCAAATTGGCTGGGGTCAACAATGTCGCTCTCGGTTACTTCGGCTAGGCCGACAATGCCCGGCGGCTTGGTGTTGGAATGGTAATAAAAGAGGCGATCGCCCACGGCCATCTCCCGTAAAAAGTTCCGGGCTTGGTAGTTACGCACGCCGTCCCAAATTTCTTCACCATCGCGGGACAGATCAGCAATGCTGTATTCACTGGGTTCAGATTTCACGAGCCAGTAACGCATAGAATTTGATTGTTAATAAAGTAGTACTGTTCAAAAGTGGCGACGATGTCAGCATACACGGACGGCATAACATGATATGCGACAACAACACGGTTGCCTCAGCTCATTACCCTCGTGAAAACGGAGCAACTGCCCCATGGGAATAATTCTCCTCCGCCCCACCCAAACAACGGATCTAGATTTTGTCTGTCAGGCGGAACGTGATCCGGCGAATTGCGCATTTATTCTCCAATGGTCACGGGCTGAACATACGGCGGCGTTGAGTGATCCGAATGTGACACACCAGATCATTGAGCGTTCAGCCGATGCTGTCCCCGTAGGCTATACGATTCTCGCGGGTTTGACCAATCCGAACCGCTGTCTAGAGTTGAAGCGACTGGTGGTAACTGAAAAGGGTCAGGGCTATGGTAAGCAGGCCCTGCGACACCTTCAGCAGCAGGCTTTTGAGCAGTACCATGCTCATCGCCTTCAGCTTGATGTGAAAACGTTTAACCAGCGGGCTTATGGACTCTATCGGAAAGTGGGGTTGGTGGAGGAAGGACGGTTGCGTGACTGTATCCTCACGGAGACCGGGTTTGAGTCGCTGGTGATCATGAGTATCTTGGCATCGGAGTATGAGGAGATGAAAAAGTTGGGTTGATCAGGCTTTACACGGGGTTAATTGTCCTGGAATGCCGCTGAGATGTCGATATCTCTCAGTTTATCAGGATAGTTCTGCATGGCCTGCTCAACCCGATCTTGGGTGATGGCTTGCTCAAGCTAAACGCAATTATTTTTCTGGTAGAGACCAAAACGTAGTGAAAGCCAAGTAGTTTTCAAGTTTTCATTGTAATGATGGATGAACATCCATATTGCGCTGCAATGATTCAGAAAGTCCTTGGAAAAAGACAAGACCTTACGAACAAGCCTGTAAACTCTCTGTCTCACTGTATTTTTGAATCTTTCAATATGGTTGGTTTGACCTGACTCTTTGCCGACAGCTCGATGTTGTTTGGCGGGAATAGCAGATTGATAAGATCTCAGCCCATCTGTGTAACAAATCGAATTATTTAGATATCTTTTTGGCAAAGATTCCCACAACAACTTAGCTGATTTTCTGGTTCGAGCGCCAATTGGACAACCAATGATTCGACGTGTACTTTGTTTTTTGATTCACTGCGTTCTGGTCATTACCGTAGATTGAGGTCGTATCCGCTTTTTTAACACCAATGACTAGGGAATTAGGCAGAGGAATGGAGTTTGGCATGACTACGATTTTTGAGCGGAAGGTTATAGCTGGCGAACTTGAAGCAATAGCCACTGACGCAGCCCCAGCGGCAGATAGGAAAACCAACGTCCTACTTGGGGCTTAAGTCCAGTTTTCTCTTGAAGCAACGCTCTACCGCGTTGTGTTTCTCCAGTTTCAATCAAGCGTAGACCGAGTAAGAGTTCTGTTTCTTGGAGACGCGATCGCCGTACCCGCTCTAAATCTGCATCAGCAAACTGGAAATAGCGAAGATATTGCACCTTGTCATCCAGATAGCGCACGGCTCTAGCTAAACTATTTTGCTCGGGATGACGACGATATTCCATCAATCTCTCGGACAAATAATAGCCCACCTTTTCGGCAAGAGCTAACCGAACGAATAGATCGTTGTCTTCGCAATTTTGCAAGTCGGGACGCATGAATTCTACGGCTTGAAGTGCCCTGTAGCGAAATAAGGTTGCCCCAACCTGAAAACTCTGTTTGACAAAGACTTGTTTAAGGAGATCCTCGACTATCCCCGCAGGAAGATTATGCCGTTTCCAGAATTTTGTATTGGCTTCAGTGGCGGCAAGATCTCGCTGACTTTTCTCATCAATAATCCAATGATCCGTTCCCACAAAATCCACCTCAGGATGGGTATCTAGAATGGCAACGGTATGGGCAAGAAATTCAGGGGTGAGACGATCGTCATCGTCGAACTTAATAAAATACTCACCTTGAGCGGCTAAATAGCCCGATCGCATATTGTTGCTTTTGCCGATATTGCTCGGGTGACGCAGGTACTGAATCCGGGCATCATCGTAGCCAGCCATCACCTTAGCCGTATCATCGGTGGAGCCATCATCACAGACCAGCAATTCCCAATCGGTGTAGGTTTGGGAAAGTACCGAGTCGATCGCCAGGGGCAAGAGGTGCGATCGGTTGTAGGTAGGAATACAGATGCTAACGTGGGGCACAGGTGCAAGGGGAAAGATTCCGTCCCCAGTCTAGGCCAGATTTTCCGAACCGCATACGCTCTCGTCAGCAACGATGAACATCCTGATGCTCTCCGCCACGTTCCCCTATCCGCCCACCAAGGGGGGGACTCAGGTGCGGACTTTTAATCTGCTCAATCAGTTGCAGCGCAACCATGCCATTACCCTGGTCACACAACGGGAACCGGGTGTTAAGCAAGAGCAGATCGCAGCCTTACAAGCCTCGGTCAACCAACTTAAGGTATTTGATGCGCCTCCTGCGCCACAACAAGGGACGATCGCCAAACTCCAACGCCTGGGCAAGAGTTGGCTGACGGGCACACCCGCGAATGTTGCCGCTCGTGCCAATCCAGAGATGCAGGCTTGGCTTGATGCGCAGGTGCGATCGCACCCATTTGATGTCATCACCTGTGAGCACAGCGTGAATGAAATTTTTGTGCGGCCCGAATGGCATGACCGATGAAACCACGCGCCATTTCCGGCGCGAACAGGACCGGCGCATTGACCGTCGACAGTTTGCGCGCGCCCAGTCGGTCGACCGTACGTTGCGCCGCTTTGCTCCCCACATCGGCCGCAGCCTCGAGCGATGCCGGGTCACGTGACG
>JBMYQW010000421.1:0-4425 GCA_049601735.1 Spirulinaceae cyanobacterium | reverse complement strand
CCCGCTGGCAAGCCTACTATCAAGCGACGCACCCCCCTGCGTCAACTTCAGAGACAACAGCGGCACAGCCAGCCCGGCGTCGCCAACGGCGATCGCTGGATGTTTTTGCCAACCTCGACACCGCTCAAGTAGCCGAACGCTACGCCTATGTGCAATATTCCCTGGGGGTTTGGTGGCGCAACTATGCCATCCATCACCCGTTTTATTATCAGCCCGGTTGTGAACTGGCTCAAGACTTTTTTCAGGAGAGCCTCGCCTTGCTGGCCCAGCATAACCGGGATGACCTGCGGGCGAAGTTAATCAATGCCTTGGGCGATATTCTCGAGCGGCTAGCGAAATGGCAGCCGCTGGCTGAATTGGCTGAGGTGGCGATCGCCTTGCACCAGCAATATCCCAACCCCTTTCGCTTGGCGCGGGCCTATAGCTTTGCTGCCGCTGCGGCCCTTGGCCTTCGAGACTACGACCGGGCGATCGCCATGATCCAGCAGTCCCTTGACCTTTCTGCCCAAACCCCGCCCGATAACCTGATTCCCAAAAACCAGATCCCTAACCGTGAATGGGTGCGCTCCTACAATCGGGGCTCGTATCATTTCATTCTCGCCCAGGCCCAACTGGCCCAGGGCGAGATCGAACTCGGGGTAGAAAACCTCGAACGGGCCAAGCTCGATGCCAGTCCCCAATACGAGCCTCGCCTCTACCTCGATATTCTCAGCGCCCTTCACGACGCCTATTTCGACCAGCAGGACTACCTCTCGGCCTACCATTACAAAAAACAAGGCCAATCGATTCGGCAGCAGTTTGGCTTCACGGCCTTTGTGGGTGCGGTGCAACTGCGCCCCCGCCAACGGCTTCAAACCGATGAACAGGAGAACCCGACCGAACACCAGCAGGGCGGCGTCGCACCGGAAATTCGCGCTTCGGGCCGTGAGGCGGATATCAACAAGATTCGAGAGCGCCTGAGCCGGACGGAATACAAACTCACGATTCTGTATGGCCCTTCGGGCGTGGGCAAAAGCTCCCTGATTCGTGCGGGACTGCTGCCGGCACTCACGGGAGGGGCGATCGCCACCCGCGATCTCTTAGTGGTGTACACCCGCATCTATACCCATTGGCACCAGCAACTCCTCAACCAATTCAACAGCCAGTTAGCCATTTATCCGCAGCACCATAGTCGTGTGCTTCATCAGGTTGACGATTGCAGTAGCCTAGAGGCCATGCTGCAACAATGCCGTTTGAATGCCGATCGCAACCAACTGCTGACAGTTTTAGTTTTTGACCAGTTTGAAGAGTTTTTTGTCAATAACAAATCCGCCACTGAACGCCGCCGCTTTTATGATTTTTTTGGTGCTTGTCTGGAAATTCCCTACGTCAAAATTTTGATTTCTCTGCGGGAAGATTACCTGTTTCATCTGCTCGAAATTAATCGCTACCGTCCCCTCGGAGCGATTAACCAGAATATTCTCGACAAGAATATCCTCTACTACGTAGGCAACTTTACCGTTGCCCAGGCGCACAATATCATTACCGAACTCACCACCCAAGCTCACTTCTACATCGAGTCGGCGTTAATTACGGAACTGGTGCAAGAACTGGCCCGCGATCAGTTGAGCATTAGTCCGGTCGAGCTTCAGGTGGTGGGCGAGCAACTCCAGGCCGAAAACATTACCACCCTGG
Source organism: Spirulinaceae cyanobacterium (assembly GCA_049601735.1). GTDB lineage: Bacteria > Cyanobacteriota > Cyanobacteriia > Cyanobacteriales > Spirulinaceae > SIO3F2. Next base: position 2,751 of record JBMYQW010000421.1, on the reverse strand, counting down.
CCCAATATCGGGAGAAGGGCACGAAGGAATGGCTCGTGCAACGCTATCTCGAACGGGTCATGGTGGACTGTGGCCCAGAAAACGCGGCGATCGCCCAGTTGGTGCTCTACACCCTCACCGACGAAGACAGCACCCGCCCCCTCAAGACCCATCTTGAGATCGAGCAAGCCTTGCGGCAGTCGATGGACAACCCCACCTCCTTTAAGACGCCCTTGGAGCTGGTGCTGGATATCTTCGTGGCGGCGGGGATGGTCTTTTTGTTGCCGAGCACCAATGGCAATCAATATCAGCTCGTGCATGACTACCTCGTTCCCTTCATTCGCAAGCAGCAGGAGGAACAACTGGTGGCTCGCCTGCAAGAGTCCGAGCGCCAACGCCAACAGAGTGAGCAGCGCCGCCTTCTGAGTGAAGCACGCCTTAATCGGGTCTTTCGCCTGACGGCGCTCGGGTCGGCAGTCTTGGCCCTGGTGCTGGCGGGCATGACCCTGGTGCTGGGGCGATCGCTCATCGCCCAGCGCCGGGCCCGTTTCAAAATCATCAATAGTGAACTCAATGCCCTGACCCATTCTTCCCAGGTGCTCTTGCGTTCAGACCACGTTCTGGATGCCCTCTTAGCTGCGCTCCAAGGCGGTCGCAAATTGCAAGCGGAAACGGCGATCGGTCAGGAGCGGCGTCGCCAGGTGATGAGTGCGCTACAGCAGAGTGTCTTTTGGGTGCAGGAGCGCAATCGGCTGGTGGGTCATGAGGGAACCATTCAAGCCGTACGCTTTAGCCCCGATGGTCAACGGTTGGTCTCGGTCAGTCGGGATCGAACCGTACGCCTGTGGCGGCGAGATGGCACGCTCCTCAAGACCCTGCGCAGCCATCAAAGCCCCGTCAATGGGGTGGTTTTTGAGCCCGCGACCGGCGGCTTTATCACGGCAGGCGGCGATCGCCAACTCCGTTTCTGGTCGGCCCAGGGGGGGGCTCAAGAGAGCCTCGATACCCCCCACCAAGCGCCGATTACCCACCTAGCGCGGGATGCCGCAGGCGACATCTTGGCCACCGGAGATTCAGCGGGCAGCGTGCTGGTTTGGGACGCCAACCGAGAGTTGCTACACCGCTTTGAATCAACGTCTGAACCGATTACGGCCCTGGCCGTAACACCGGATGGCCAGGCGGTGGTCGCCGGAACTGCCCAGGGAGAGGTTTGGGCCTGGGATGTGGAGCAGGGCCGCCCATTACAGCAATGGTCAGCCCATGATCGCCCAGTAACCGATATTGCGGTTCATCCCGATACCGCTGAGATCTTGACGGTGAGCCAGGATCGCACCCTCAAGCATTGGTCACTTCAGGGGGAACTGCGCCAGGAGCAAATCTTTGAGCAGCCCTTACTCACGGTGCAAGTATCCCCCAACGGTGAGAGGGTGGCGGTGAGTCAAGCCAACAAGACCATCCAATTGCTCGACCCTCAGGAGGGCCAAGTTCTCCGCACATTGGTCGGTCATGATGCCCAGATTTTGAGCCTGGACTTTAGCCCCAACGGGCTCTGGGTTGCCTCAGCCGGAGGCGATCAGGTCGTCCGGCTTTGGGATACGGACTACGACTTTATTCAGGTCAAACCTTTCCCCGCTACCCAGCGTCCTACGGCGGCCCAGTTTGCCCCGTCGGGCGAAGTCTATGCAGTTGCTGATAGTCAGGGCGCATTGACCCTCTACCAGCACAACGGTCAGGAAATCTGGACGACGACGCTCTCGGATCAGCCCCTGACTAAGCTGGTATTTAATGCTCAGGGAACGGCGCTGGCCGTCGCTAGTCCCGAGGGACAAATCTGGCTCTGGCGCAATGAACAACCGGGGGAATTTAGCCCCGAGCCCACCGTGACGATCGCCGCCCACGAGCGGGCGATTCGTCACCTGGCCTTTAGCGCCGATGGGGAACAACTGGCTTCCGCTAGTGACGATCGCACCACCCGGCTCTGGTCGTTTGCGGGCGAACCGGTTGCCAGCTTATTCGACCAACAAGCGGCCGTAGTGGCGATCGCCTTCCATCCCCGCAAAGACATCATTGCCTTGGGGGACAAGCAGGGTCAGATTCAGCTCTGGAGCGATCGCGGGCGGCTCTTACAATCGGTGAGTGAGCATCACGGCCCGATCACCGATCTCACCTTTAGTCCTGATGGGCGCTGGCTGGCCAGTGCCAGTGAAGACAATACCCTTAAGCTCTGGACGGAGCGCGGTCAGCTCCGCAGCGACTTGACCGGCCATACCGATGTCATTACTCGCGTGCAGTTTAGTGCGAATGGCGGCGGCTTGGCCACCGCTTCCCTGGATCAGACCGTCAAACTCTGGGACATTGATGGCACCTTGATCACCACCCTCGGCGGTCATAAACAGGGCGTCCGGGGCTTGAGCTTTCACCCCAGTGACCCCTATCTCATTACCGTCAGCGACGATCGCCGCTTGATTATTTGGGATTTACAACTGGTGGGCAACTTGGACTTACTGGTGGAGCGGGGCTGCTACTGGGTGGCGGCATATCTCCAGAACAATCCGGCCCTGAGTAACCCCGAACAGCAACTCTGCGAGGGTGTTGAAATTTCGGCTGAGGAAGAGGAAGAGGAAGAGGAAGATGAGCAGTAGTGCCGTGATACAGCTAAACCTCGTCTAGTTTGAAACCCAGAGCTTTCATGTAGGGGTAGAGCCCTTCTACCCCGACGAGGTCTGGGGCAACCACGGGGGGATTGCCCCGACAACATCCGACAACTACACT
>JBMYQW010000420.1:0-4431 GCA_049601735.1 Spirulinaceae cyanobacterium | reverse complement strand
GCCCTAGACGATACCAAAGCCCAGAAGTTGTGGGAGGTCAGCAGCAAGCTGGTGGGCTTGACTTAGGGAAAAAGAACGGGTTTTAAACGTGTCATCCATCCATTAACCGCAAAAGCCTGTAGAGCTTTGCTCGTGCGGAGCAGAGACAAGAGCTTGAACGCCCGTCCCCACCCAGGAGGGGGAAGGGCTATCAGCCCGTCATAATGCTTGCACTTACTGGATTGTACCAACAGTTTGAGGTTTGGCGGAATCTGGCGATGAAGGTGTGTTTTGGTGGTGGGAGTATACGTCGCGGGGTTGCTATAATTCCTCAGCAAAGCGAACTCATACTAAAGCCGCAAAGTACAGGGAGAGATAACCCACTGATTATTCCTCGGGCAGGCGGGACGCCTGCGCTACAGGTTTCTGGGCTCAATCTCCCGTAGCGCGGGCATCTTGCCCGCCAATAGGAGCAGCCCTTCGCTTTCTGTGTTCATACAATCCGGATTTCGTATCAGACTCAGCACTAAGGCTCAATCCCAGAAACAATGACAGCAATCACCTTTGATGTTCCGCCTGAGGTCTTTTCGGCTTTGAAAACATCACCCCAGGAATTTGCTTACGAACTACGTTTAGCCGCAGCGATCTTTTGGTATCAGAAGGGCATCATTTCCCAGGAGAAAGCAGCCCAGATTGTGGGACTCGATCGTACTGATTTCCTGATGGCGTTGGCTTGTGAGCAGGTCGATGCGTTTCAAGTGGATTTTGATGATTTAGCTCAAGAATTGGCCCGTGGCTGAACTCCCGGTGGTCAATGCCTCGCCGCTCATTTACCTGAGCAAGGCGGGTTTGAGTGAATTGCTGCAATTACTTTCACCTCGGATTCGAGTCCCGCAAGCGGTCGCTACAGAAATTCAGCAGCGGGGTACATTGGATGTGACGGCTCGGCTGATTGATACCACTGATTGGCTAGAGGTTGTAGAGACACCAGAAATTCCAGCGATTATCCAGGCGTGGGATTTGGGGCAGGGTGAGTCGGCGGTGTTGGCTTGGGCATATTTGCATCAGGGGGGTGAGGCGATTGTGGATGATCTCGCCGCCTGGCGTTGTGCAGCAGCGTTGGAGATTCCGGTGCGGGGGACGCTAGGGTTAGTGCTGGTGGCAAAGCAGCGGGGTGAAATTGGTGAAGCGCGTTCAGTCTTGATGCAGTTGCGCCAGGTGGGGATGTATTTGTCGGATGGGGTTTTGAATCGGGCGTTGGCGTTGGTTGGAGAGTAGCGTTTGTTTCTGGCAAAATTGCGAAAACGAAGACCCTGCAAACCAATCCAGAGCCGAAGACGTGTTTACACTCACTGGTGAGGCGGAGTAGAGCGGCTTTAGTTGCATGACTCATGACAAGGCAGCATCATCCCAAAGCAAGATAATCACTTTTTCTATACAGTCTGCCGACTCTCGCCCCCAGTGGGCCACTTTTTCCCTCTTTCGCCCTGATTATTCTCTTCTTAAACTGAAAACAGTTAAACAGTCAGCCAAGAGCGCGCGCTGCTTTTTTTCTTGCTTGCTGCCGTTGTTTCGGAGAAATATAGGACCGCGGAAAATTATGACCACCGATCCCCTCTTGTTGAAGATCCTGCACAAAATTGACACTACGGGACAAATTAGCCGTGCGGATCATCTGGTACTGACCGCCACGATGGTGGGTGAGAGCCCGATCGCCCCTGCCGATACTAGCAAACTGCAAAATATTTGCGATCGCCTCCTACGCGGCTTAATTCAGCTTGTGGATTAAGACAGGGTGGACTAAGGCTCGTTATCCTAAAGATTTCAGCCAACCCTGCCGCAAAGCGCGATCGAGCCCCCAACGGGTTACGCCAAACGCCACGACCGTTGCCAGTCCTATGGCGATCGCGCCCGCCCATTGCTCCGGCTGTGTCAGCCATTGGGGATGGGCCTCCAGTAGCGCCCCGAAGCGGACGCCACTAAACGCGAGCACCGCGCCCTGACGTAGATGAGGATTCGCGTCTTGCCGCACAATATAGCGATAGGCAATCCCAAACAAAAAGCCACTGCCCAAAGCCACTGCTAGGGTCACTACCAGCGGTGAAGGTGGGAGCAGCCGAATTCCGAAATAGTTTAGTCCTGCCTGCCCAGCAAGGAGACCCCCCTCAGCTAGGGTCAACAGGGTTGCGCCCCATAATCCAGCACGAACCGATTCAATTTGCTCCTGAAGCTGATCAGGCATCAAGCTATACTCCATTAGAGAGCCCCATCAGCATCCCATCAACAACCGATGTGGCTTGCATTTTGGCTCCCAACTATATCAGCTTTTCTCCTGTCATGGCAGTGACTCCTTCTCAGGTTCGCAAATGGAAGCAAGAGCAGCGGGCAATCCCCATGCTCACGGCCTGGGACTATGCGATCGCCCGTCTGCTCGATCGCGCCGGCATCGAAATGATTTTGGTGGGCGATTCCCTGGGCATGGTGGCTCTGGGCTACACCCATACCCTGCCCGTGACGCTCGACGAGATGCTCCACCATACGGCGGCGGTCTGCCGCGGCGCTGAAAATGCGCTGGTGGTCTGTGATCTGCCCTTTTTGACCTATCAAGAGAGCCCGAGCCAGGCGATTCATTCGGCGGGTCGGGTGCTCAAGGAAACAGGAGCCCAGGCGGTCAAGCTCGAAGGGGGCTACCCGGAAATGATCGCAACCATTGCCCGCCTCACGACCCTAGGGATTCCCGTCATGGGCCATGTGGGCCTGACGCCCCAGGCAGTGCATCAAACGGGCTACAAGCAGCAGGGCAAGACGGAAGCGGAGGCGGAGCGGATTGTCCAGGAGGCGATCGCCGTGGCGGAAGCGGGCGCGTTTGCGATCGTGCTCGAACATATCCCAGCGACCGTGGCGGCGCAGATTACCCAGAAGCTGCCGATCCCTACGATCGGCATCGGTGCGGGCCCGGACTGCAATGGCCAGGTATTAGTGACCGCCGATTTACTCGGGCTCTCCCCGAAAGTGCCGCCCTTTGCCAAGCAATATGTGGATCTCCAGCCCCTGATTGAGCGGGCCACCCAAGACTTTATGGCGGAGGTGCGATCGGGCCAGTTTCCCCAACGATAATGCCTGGGCAATAGTAGAGTGCTTTGGCAGTTAAAAACTCTGTGGAAAATCAATTACTGTCATTACCTACGCAACGTACTAAAACCCTATGTCGTGACCCTGATTTGGTGCGTTACGGCGGCATTAAAATTGTCCACACAAACCCCCAGAAAGAGCGACGCCTAACACACCCTACCGAACCACAAGACTGAGTTAATTCAACCACTTACGATCGCTTCAAAAACAACTTTCGCTCATTTAAAAGAAGCCAAATATACTGCCAAATCTTGAACCGCTTGCTTGGCTTGGGCTTCATCCTTGGCTCCAAATTCAGCTTTCTTCCGATCGTTAAATGTCACAACGACGGCATGGCTTCTTTTCATTGTCTTTCCATCAATCCGCGCATCATATCTGAAATAACGGTAGTCTGCCACAGAACCTGGAGACCTTTGAATTCTAGCCAAATAGTTCTTACGGTCGGCATTTTTCATTTTTATATCTATAACAACCAATGGGACTATGATCAGAAGAGCAATTCCGATGCCACTAGTCACTATGTCCTTCTGAAGGATGCCAAAAACTAGGGAAGCTATACCTATCGTTAAACAAAGGGTAATCGCTATCAAGTTAACAACCTTTAACCTTCCTTCGAAGTCAATTACCATCTTCAAAAAAGTAGGGCACTTCTCTTTGAGTACATCCAACTTACTATCGTCCATTATCTAAATCCTCCCAAAGAGGGAGTAGAAGGTTTGGTTTGATTGTATGGGTTGGATTCGTAACAGAATCCTTCCGCATCATCCTCTTTCACTCTGCCGTTTCTGGCAGTGGCGGCCCCGGCTCAAACTCCACCCCGGTACAGTCTTTGACGATCGCCAGCGGCGCACCCTCACGCTGCACCCGATGCACCATTGGGCAATGGCCAAAGAGCGTCGGCAACTCTAGATAAACCATGGAGACGTAATAGTCCGGTTGGGCGCTCAGACCATAGTCCAGGTCTTCCTCTAAATTGAGCACCGTGAGATCGGAACGGACAAACAGTTCGCCAATATATTGCGGCCCGCCCACGGCGATCGTGGCTTGGGGTGGAGCGACACCATCAACCCAGGTGAGAGCCTCGCGCAGACTCAAACCCCAATAGTCCATGTCGTATTGACCATAGGCCGCTTTTACCCCGCCCGAGAGGCGATTGAAATACACCGACTGGTAGGGATGGAGCCGGATCATATCCACAGCGATCGGGCTCAGGGCGATCACCAGCAGGCTCAGGGCCATAAAGCGTCGCCAGCGGCCGATCAACTGCTGATAACTCCAGAGCAGACCCCAAGCGGCGATCGCCGCGATCGCTGGGATTAC
>JBMYQW010000419.1:0-4492 GCA_049601735.1 Spirulinaceae cyanobacterium | reverse complement strand
ATTCTCGATTCTTGAGAAACGGGAGACTCATCGGCGGGGTGGGGATTCACATCGCTCATTGTTCTTAACCTAGCAAATGAAGGGACGATTTGAAGAGAGGGGACAGGCGAAACCATCAGCATTGACCGTTTGGGTTTTGACCCCCAAACAAATGCTGTCTGGTTTAGAGCGGATAGCCCACGATAACATAGCCCGCCCAATAATATGGATGGGCGTAGGGCGTATCATCTGGGTTGAGGGCTTGAATGGGATCATCTTGAATAGCTTGCACGAGAGCCCCAAGTTGGGTTGCACAGTCAGGGTGGGGTTCCATGAGCTGAATGCGGGCTTGATACCATTTGAGCAATTCACCAATGGTGATCGTCCGCAACCAAATCTGGGCTTGCTTATGGGCCACGATCGCCGAACTTCCCTGGGCTAAACGGTGATAAAACTCAACCATAAAAAGCTGGTGGGCTGGCGACTCAATCCGCCAGAGGGGACGCAGGGTATAGGTTACGCCCTGACTGAGTAGTACAGTACTGACATTGAGGGTTTCCGGCGTTTTCTCAGGGTAGCGTACTGAGCAGGCTTCTGGCAGTTCCAAGCTCCACAGCTCACAATGATTCAAGGCAATCGTGCCGAGGTCACTGACGGTCAACTGTTGAGGGACAGTTTGCTGGAGTTCTGACTGCTGGGGATACATCGGATTGGCGATGATCTCGGGCTGCCAATGGATATAAGCGGCATCGGTACTGAGGGACTGGGTGAGATCTTCAATCGTTTTGGTCGTTAAAGGAGTGGCTGTCGATTTGCCGATTTCCTGCGTGATCAGTTGCATGGCCCAACGGTTAGGTTGATCCGGGAGCACATGGGGCCAACAGAGCAGCGATCGCCGCCGGGGTGTGGGAGGAGTTGGAGTTTCTCCTAAGCCTAACGAGAGCCAGTCCTCTTCATCTTCAACAGCAGCGGGGGGCTTTAACCACGGGTCGTCCGCATTCGTACGACTGGCCGAACTGAGGGTTGAGGGTTGGGCCAGACGCAGGCTGGGCAAGGAGGTTACCGTGAAGGAATCGGGAAAAAGCGACTGCACGGGGGTATCGTGGAGTCCTTGATGGGGAATCAAAATCAAATTATTAACCCCTTTCGCTTGCAAAGCCGTCACGATCGCCTCAATTTGCAGCAATTGACGCAGTTGTTCAAGCTGCTCCGGTAAGTGATCGGGGCCAAATCCCGGGGAGCGCCGCAGGTCTTGCCATTGGGCAAGCCAGGTTTCCAGATCCTGTAGTCGCTGCTGCACCACTGCCTCATCCGCCGGTTCCGGCGGCGGGGTCGAGACCGTCGGCATCGGTGCGAGGGCATTGTCCTGCTGGGTCTGGTCGAGGCCCAGCAACTCCAGCAAAAGCCCTAAGGAGGCTTCACTGTTTTGCTTGGCCGACTCCACCCGCGCTCTGAGCGCCGGACTGAGCACCACATTGAGGACTACATTGGGAACCCGCCCTAAAACGGTGGGTTCAGCCGCTTGACGGGTGACCAAGAAGGTGGTCAAGGCCAGGGGACTCAGATGCCAATAGACCACCGCCGTTTGCTCATCTAAACGACGTTGAATCGCCGGCCATTTGGGGCTACCCTCCTGGAGAGGCAGGCGCTCCCATAGCCAAGCCAAGCTGAAGTTACGGCTATATTCTGCCCATTCCAAAGCCGACACCAACTCGCCCAGTTGGAGGCCGAGATCGACCCGGAGTTGATGCAGCACCGCCATCTGTAAGGCGCTGGTTCGCTTTTGACCCAAGGGCGTGGCGGGCATACTGAGCAGTTCATCAAAGAACTGCTGGGCCTTCTCGTGAGTCGCCTTGGCGGCTTGGGGCTCTTCGAGCGCCAGTTCGGTTCGCATTTGGGCCCCGAGCAGCGCCAAATAGGTGGAGGGGTCAGTGGGAGGGGTTAGGGCCGCCTGGGCCTGGTGGTAATGGGCCAGGGCTTGCTGGAGTTGCTCAACATTGATCGTCAAGCTGGCTGGGTCAGCGTTGGCTGGGTCAGGGCTAGCAGGGGCGGCTCCCGCTTGATAATAGGCATCGCCCAGGCCTTGCTGGAGTTGGGACCAAGCCAACGCATGATGCTGACGATCGAGGGGGGTTAAGGCCGCAGTGAGGGTGGCAATCTGTCCCGTAAAGCCGCGTTGATTGAGGCTGGGATCTTGCTGGGCGGGAAGACTCAGAGCACTAAGGAGTAGATCGGCTTGCTCAGATTGCGCCGCAGCCCGGGCCCGCTCGCGCCAAACCTCGGCCGCCAGAGGGTCGAGCTGCAATGACCGATCAAAGCTAGCGATCGCTTCTTCCCCACGACCCAGAGCCAGGAGGTTGCGGCCGCGATCGCGCCAGACCGCTGCCTGATCATTCTTTTGCTTGAGGATGCGATCGCAATGCTCTAGCGCGTTACCATAGTCCCGTTGTTGGTAGCAGAGCTGACCTTGCCCCTGCCAAATAGTGGCTCGGGCCACCTCCGGGAGGGTCTCATCCGACTGTTGCTCGGCAATTTGGTAGGCCTCGGCCGCAGCATCTTCCCAGCCCAACTGTTGCAGCATTTGCCCCTTAGCTGACCAGACGACTGCTGCCTCCGGTTGTTGAGCCAAGACCTGCTCGTAGTCCCGGAGAGCCTTGACCCATTCCCTGGCTTGGGCGAAGGCATCACCGCGCAGCCGGAGCAGCGTTACATCCTCCGATCTGCGCTCAAGCGCCTGGGTATAACTCTCCACCGCCGCAAGGTAGCGTTGCAGTTGACAAAGTAAGCGCCCCCGCTGGTGGAGCGACTCAATATCATCGGGCTTGAGCTTGATGGCTTGGTCATAGTCGGCCAAGGCGGCTTCCGGCTGGGCCAACAAACGATGGCATTGGGCCCGATTCAACCAGGCCTTCTGAAAATCGGGCTTGAGTGTAATCGCCTGGTCGTAGGCCTTGATCGCATTGGTAGTATCCCCCAACTGTTCCAGGCTTAACCCTCGGCTGTACCAGGCCTTGTGAAAGTCGGACTTGAGTTCAATCACCTTGTCGTAGGCGGCGATCGCCTCCGCATGGCGTTGCAGTTCATCCAGAACGAGCCCCTGGTTGTACCAGGCCTTGTAAAAGTCCGGGGCAATTTTCAGGGCTCTCTCGTAAGACTCTAGGGCTTCGTCGTAGCGTTTGAGATTCTTGAGCCCCAGCCCCCGGTTGCCCCAGGCTTGGTAATAGTCTGGTTTGAGTTCAATAGCTTGATCCCAAAAGGCGATCGCCCCAGCGTAGTCGCCCGTTTCATACTGTTGCACACCGAGGTTAAAGGCACTCTCGGCCTCCCCGCCCGCCGCTGGAGCTGTCGGGGTGGCTGTCTCGACCGTGCCCGCATCGGAGCTAGCCTCCCCCTGGCGCTGGTTGATCTGACGCACCAACTCCTGAATGATGACATGGGGATCCTGCGTTTGCAGCCCCAAGCGTTGGGCGACTTGAGCCACCAAAGCATCATCTTCTTGGAGGCGAACCATCAACTCATCTAGGGTGATTTGCTGGCCCTCACCACCGGGAGCGGGCAGGGTCAAGGCAAGGGACGCATTGCCTGTCGCGGCGATCGCTGCTGGGTTTGACTCCGCTTCAGGGCCGCTCACAGCCAAGGTCGCGGGGGATGCACCAGGCGAGGCAAGCCCCGTCTCGCCGGGCTCGTTGGGGGGATCTGGGGGCGTGGGGAGCGGTTCGTATTGCCAGGTGTCGGCGTCTTCCGGGCGCGATCGCGCCAAGAGCAGACGACCAATCCCGCTGGCGGTCTCGCCCAACTGCTGAAGGACAGGTAAGTCTTGGGTCAACTCCCCGAGGGCAACCATGCGCCGCGCCAGGGTCGTATTCGGTGCTGAGGAGGTGAGAATCTTGGCCCCGTAGCGTTGGAGCCATTCAGTCCATTGCTCCAGGGTGCTCCGCTCCTCCAATGCCGCAAAAAAACGTTGAATCCGAACGGGTTGCCAACCGTGCGAAACCCCCTCCAGGAGTTGGGTAAACAAAAATTCGTAGTCCCGATCGTTGAGGGGTTGGGTGGTGCTCGACGGCTCACTGCCTGGCTCGGCAGTGACTTCGCCCGCTGGTTGTTGGCCCTGGGTCAAGCGCGACCGTTGGGATATTTTTTTGAACCACTGCAACATGAATGTCTACCCTAGCTGTTAGTTGCTGTCCGCGTTCCGTCAATTCGCATAATCACCTTGCAATTATAGAACTTAAAGCCGAAGCGATACGGTTTTCCTCCAGAAGCGGGAATTACGGTTGAATTCGCCCCGTTACGACGTGAGGCGCTGGAGTTGATCCGGGGTGAGGCGCGCCCCGAGTTGAGTCACCAGTTCGGCGGCGGCGCGGGAAGCCAAGGTGGCGGCTTGGGACACCGCCATGCCCTGGGTCAGACCGTAGAGAAAGGCCCCTGCATAAGTATCGCCCGCACCATTGGTATCGATCGCCTGCACCGGAACCGCGGCAATATCGAGCAGGGTTTGCCCATCGTAAACCAA
>JBMYQW010000418.1:0-4498 GCA_049601735.1 Spirulinaceae cyanobacterium | reverse complement strand
GCGATCGGCCTCTGCTTGGGCCGCTGCGATTGCTTCATTACTGGCGACCGGGGCAGCCTCCCCTTCCTCAGGGGCTTGACTCCGGAGCTGATCCAGTTCCTCTAGCTCGGCATCCAGCTCCATCTCGCGCTCTTTGAGAGCTTGCGCCTGCATGGTCAAGGACTGTTTCCAGCCTTCAATTTCTTCTTCCTGCGCCTTGATTTTCTCCTGGAGCCGGGAGAAGCGTTGCAGATCGCGCACCACTTGGGTGGCAGCGGGCTCGGGCGCACCCTGAATCTGACGATTGTTGTTGAGATTAACAACCACCATCACGCCTGAATCAAAGTCGCTGGCTGCCTCAGCTTCAATCACCTCGTCACTCGGAACGGCACTCCAGCTCTGGTCGTTACGCTGACAAGCAAGGAGTTGGAGTTCAGTGGATGTCTTGGCGAGCAAGCCGCCGCTCTTTTGCTTTCTAACTTCTGCGAGATACAGCACGCTGACCGTCCTCTCTATGCATCGTCGTGGGCTGTGGGTAAATCGAAACCGTCATAACAGTCTCTAGAAAGTGAAGACTAACACAGAGTCCTCATCTTAGGGGGCAAAGTGCCAGTACTGACAAGAACCAGCCAGTAGACGCAATCCGGGTGAAGCTGACGAAGTAAGCCCTTTAAAACCAGACAATCCTCCAAACCATGACGCTGGTTCGGTTGTCAGACCCATTGACTCACCCTTCACTCCCTGCCGATAATCGACGAACCGCCATTGAGCAGGCTCAATGGCTTTAGCTGAGTCAGACGAGCCCCTAGCTTTCTGGCTGCAAGCAGCTCATTGACCCACTCTATGATACACGGTTTATGTTGTTCTACAGCAGGGCATTCACGGCATCCACTGCGCGACAATGTGCAGGGTTAGACCAGACGGTTGGCGCTCCCTTGAGGGTAAATCAGCAAAATGGATTGACCTTTAAAGATCGAGGCGCTCCCCAGCGACCCCCACGAATAGCAAAATCTGATGGTTAAGCCCAAATCGATCCGTAGATTAGGGTAAAAATAGGCGATACTCTAATATTGCTAGAGTATGGTTAAAGGTCGGTTTTCATCACAGTATGCGGGGATAGGGGAGAATGGAATTATCATTCCTCAAGGCTGCTCCAGGTTTCATCGATAGGTTAGGTAGGGAGATATGAGTAAGGTTTTGGTGGTTGAAGATAGCATGGCCCAGCGGCAGATGATCTCCGATTTACTAAAGGGCAGCGGCTTGACGGTGGAAGTCGCCAGCAATGGCATTGAGGCCCTCAAGCAAGTGGAGACGTCTGCTCCCGATATTGTGGTGCTCGATATTGTGATGCCCCAGATGAATGGCTATGAACTCTGTCGCCGCCTCAAGTCTGACCCGAAAACCCAGAACGTGCCCGTGGTCATGTGTTCGTCTAAGGGGGAGGAGTTTGACCGCTATTGGGGGATGCGTCAGGGTGCAGACGCCTATATTGCCAAGCCGTTTCAGCCGATGGAACTCATTGGTACGGTGAAGCAGTTGCTCCGGGGCTAATCTCGGGGTTGGGGCGTCCCTGCAACCGCTGGAGTTCCGGTTCTTGACTAGATAAATTCATTGCTTTTTTTGTCAATTTAAGTCACGACTAGCGTTGATCAGCCCAGCCTCTGAAGGCCAATCCTTGTTCTCTACGCTTTGCACCAGCCGCTTTATTCTGCTGCGTTGTTAACTATTCTTTGGTTGTTGCCGTATGGCTAATGAATCTTCCTCTCCCCTTGATTCTCAAGCGCCCGATCTCACCTCTGACATTGAGAAGTTAGAGACCCCTGAGGGAGAGCTGCACCTGCGCTTTTTTTTGCCGTCGGGGATTGAGCTAGCGCTGCTGGCGATCGGTATCCGGGAAGTCATGAATCAGCCGCCAGACCGGATTACACCAATTCCCAATGCATCACCCCTGCTGCTGGGAACCATTAACTTTCGGGGTCAGGTGATTTGGGTGGCTGATTTGGGGCAGTTTTTGGGCGATCCGGTGGCACTCAATACCCAGCGCGTCGAAATTCCGATTATTACGGTCGAGGATCAAGACACCATCATCGGCTTGGCGATCAATCGGATTGGTGAGGTGGATTGGCTCGACAGTGAGCAACTGGGGACGCCAACGAATGTTCCGGACACGATGCTGTCGTTTGTGGTTGGAGAATGGGTCAAGGACGGAGCGCAAATTCGCCTGCTGGATCAGAGTAAGATTTTGCGCTCGGCACGCTGGGCGTCTTAGGGGACGTCTTGGGGATTGTTATTGCTTTAATGGCGCAAGCCTGATTGGAGAAAGGGTTACAGCCGCCAATTGATATGGGTGGAACGGGTATGTTATCGCTGGTCGCACCCGGTTTCTGAGATTAATCGCGGATGACAGGCGCTAGGCTGGGCTTCTCTCGGCAAGATGCAGTACAACTTAGGGAGAACTCATAATAGACTTAAATCTGGGGTAGGGGATTGCCGCTGTACAGAGGGAATGATTCATGACACAAGGGATAGATTATTCACAGGCTTACGGTGAAGCGGAGCGAGCCTATTTGCAGGGGGAGTTTGAAGCTGCGGCAACGGTTATCGATCGCCTCGCCAGTGATTATGAAGAGGATGCGGCGGTTCAGCTCCTCCGGGGTCATATCTATTGCTACGGTCTCGAAGACTTTGCGATCGCCCAGCAACAGTACGAGCGGGTCAAGGAGATTACCGATAATCAGGAATATTTAAACTATGCCGAGAGCGGCATCGCTGATGCGATCGCCGGCCTTGAAGACGAGGACAATGGTGAGTTTGCAGCCGACTCAAACGGCAGCGGCTATGCCGAAATGGAGGGACTCGTCGACTACGATAGCTTTGAAGGATTTGAAGATGATGCGGCCCTGACCCAGTTCATGGGAGATGGCATGATGGGCGCAGGTGACGTAGCGTCTGGCACAACCAACGGCACTGAGAATGGTTTTGAGAATGGCTTAGACCATGGCGTTGATGACCTAGATGAGCTAGCCGATGGCGATGCCTTTGTGGAAATGTTCGATGGCGATGGCGCGGCAGACTGGCAGTCGGAAGAAGAATCGACCCAGCTCATGGATTCCAACAGTACCGCTCCATTCGGGGGGATGGACTGGAGCAATAGCTCCGATCTTGATCCGGCCGAGATTGGCGAGTCCACTTTTGTAATTCCGCCCGATAGTCAAGCGGGCGGGGAAGAGGCGATGGACTTTGACCCCGAACTGGCTGAAGCTGATCCGGCGTTTGGGGATGATCCGTTTTTGGGGGATGAGGACTTTGCCGCCGGGTTTGACCTGGATGATGCAGCATTGGATGCGGCCAATGCGTTTCCGGACAAAGAACATGACGATACCCTACTGATGGCCTCCGGTGAGCAAGAACTTGAACCCGATTCGGCCTTTGGCTTGTCGGCGGCAGAAGACATGGACAGTACGGATATTTTTGAGGACTCTACAGCGGCGATCGCCGATGCAGACCCCGACTTTGCCGACGACAACTTTCCCTCCGACTTTGGCATGGAAGATGCCACCAACTTTGGTGCTGCTGGGGATGATATCGAGTTTGATGAGTTTGAAAATAGTGCCTTTGGGACGAGTGATTTTGACAATGGCGATTTCGACAATAGTGCCCTTGACAACAGTGCCTTTGGCAATGGGTCAGGATCCTTTAGCGAGTTCAACGACACGACTATCGGCCCAGCGGCCTTTGCCAAACCCGAATTTAACGATGCCGATATGGCTGCTCCCGCTGACGGGGAAGGCGGCGACGAAAGCGGGTTTCTCAATGAGTTTGATGTTTTCAACGATGACCTGGATGGCATGACCGACTTTGACATGGGTCACTCCGACTTGGAGTTAACCGATGCCACGTTGGACTTTGCCGAAGGCGCTCCCGATGAAACCCCGAGCCTGGGGTTTGCCCCGAGCGGCACAAGCCTCGGGGATAGCAGTGAAATTTTTGGCGGCGACACCACCGATGCCCCCCCCACCAACTTTACCCGGACGGGGGTCAGCGAGCGCACGGTAGAGCCCACCGTCGAAGCAGAAGATAGCCGCATGGCTTGGTTTGCCAACTATCCCCTCGCGAAAAAGCAATGGGTCATGGCGGCCTCAGCGGGGGTTGCCTCCGCGTTAAGTGCGGCTTTCATTACCTTCCTCAGCTATTCCCAAGCCCCCGCCGAAAAAAAAGAGGCCGTCATCTCCCATATGTTTCTCTGGAGTGCAGCGGTTTGTTTATTTTCAGGCGGCAGCAGCTTTGGTGCAATTTGGTTCCTGGGTAAAGAAACAGCGAGCCAAATTAAACGCTCAACGGATGACCTGCAAGCCCAGTTTGATGCGGTCTCGGACGGAGATTTTAACGCCAAGGCCACCGTCTATGCCGAGGATGACTTTGGCCAACTAGCCAGCGGCTTTAACGAGATGGCTCGCGTGATTCTGACCACGACCAGTGAAGCCCAGCGCCGTGCCGAAGAAACGGAACAACAGAAAGA
>JBMYQW010000417.1:0-4532 GCA_049601735.1 Spirulinaceae cyanobacterium | reverse complement strand
TAGCGCAGGCGTCCCGCCTGCCTTGGGATAATTATTTTCAAGGAGTACTCTTAGATAAATCGATTGGAGTTGTGCTGTCCTGCTTGTGCTAAAAACCACGCCATCAATCGTTCGTTCATAATCTCCGGCTGCTCAAAAGGCAGCAAATGGGCGGTATCGGCAAAGCAATGCCAGTCGCAATTCGGTAGCCGCTGGGCTGTTTCTTGGCTGGATGCTGCGGTGATATGGACATCGTGTTCTCCGGCCAGCATCACACAGGGCAGAGTCAAGTTATCCAGAGCATCCAGGCGATCGTAGCCTTGCCGGAGCGCCGTTTGCAGAGCCTGAGTTGCCTGGCGGGAGGTGCGCCAATAGGCGGCTGTGCCGTACTGGGCCAGATAGCGATAGGGCGTCGGGGTCTGCTGATAGATGAGCCAGCGAAAGAGCGATCGCACCCCGAAAGTCTCAATATTCCATGGCCAACCGGGGCGCAGTTGGTTGAGCAGCGCCGCGATTCCGGTACAGGCGAGATCCAGGACAGTCACTTGAGGATGAGCACCGCGCGGCCGGGCGGCTGTACCAATGAGGGCGATCGCGCGGTAGCGATCGGGGTTGCGTAGCGCCAGCTCTAGCGCCAAAATCCCCCCCAGCGACCAGCCCAACAGGAAACATTGCTCAATCCCCTGCTGGTTCAGTAGATGTTCTAAATCGTCTAGATGATCGCTCATTACAAAGGGGGCACGGACACGACTGCCGCCGTAGCCGCGCAAGTCCGGGGCGATCGTCCGAAACTGTGCAGATAGCGGCTCGGTAAAGACCCGCATAGCCTGACTTGAGCCAGGATGACCATGAAGACAGAGTATGGGTGGCCCCTGACCCCGTACTTCGATAGCTAGATTCACGGGCTGATTCACGGGCTGATTCACGGGCTCCTTCCCGTTGCCCTTCACAATGCCACCCCCGTCTCAGTATCAAAGGCATAAAGCTGGTCGGCATCCCAAGTTACCGTGAGGCGATCGCCGACCCGCACTCCGACATCGGTGGGGACGTAGAACTGCCAGGTCAGTGATGAACCCACGACCAAACCTTGCACCAAAATTTCTCGTCCCAGATTTTCCAGGACTTCGATGATTACCGCTAACTGTGGTGTTTCCGCAGGAGCGGCCAAATGGCAATGCTCCGGGCGCAGGCCCAAATCCAGCCGATCGCCGTTTTGGAGCGCAAGGCGATCGCTCAAGAATTCAGGACAGGGCAGAACTTGCTGCGCCACCTGGAGCTGGCCCTGCTGGTAGGTCACGGGCAGGAGATTCATCGGTGGACTGCCGATAAAGCTGGCTACCATCCGGTTGGCGGGCTGGGCGTAGAGTTCGCTGGGCGTACCGACTTGTTGCACGACGCCGCGATCGAGGAGCACGATCGTCTCGCCCAGCGTCATGGCCTCGGTCTGGTCATGGGTCACGTAGAGCGTGGTGATGCCCCATTCCCGGTGCAGTTGTTTGAGTTCCGCACGGGTGCGATCGCGCAGTTGGGCATCCAAGTTAGAAAGCGGTTCATCAAGCAAAAAAACCTGGGGCTGGCGAGCGATCGCCCGACCCAGGGCCACCCGCTGCTGTTGACCGCCCGAGAGTTGCTTGGGTTTACGCTCCAAGAGATGTTCAATCGCCAGCGATCGCGCCACTCGCTGCACCTGATCTTGAACCCGTGCAGGGGGCTGCTGACGCATGCGCAAGCCAAAGGAGAGGTTTTCGGCCACGGTCATATGCGGGTAGAGCGCGTAATTTTGAAACACCATGGCCACATCCCGCTGCCGCGCTGGAACCGTGTTCATGAGGCGATCGCCGATGTAGAGTTCACCGTTTTGCACGGCATCTAGACCAGCGATCGTGCGCAGCAAGGTGGACTTGCCACAGCCCGAGGGGCCCACCAAGACCCAAAAGGCCCCATCGGGCACGGCAAAAGAAATCTCGTTGAGGGCGAGGGTCTTGTCGTAGCGTTGGGTAATGTCGCGGAGGGTGACGTTTGCCATAGCTTCAAAAACATAGTTGAAGAAACACAATCGGGATAGGTGCAGATCCAAGCCTGCGTTAACTGCCTTATGCCCTTCGGGCAATTGTCACGCTGGGCCGATGAAGCTCCCGGCGTTTGGTGTTAGGATAACTGATCGCAATTGCTGATTGATGAAACCCCATTGACTTACCCCCTATGAAACCCCATCATTTTGCCCTCTGTGCTGCCACCTGTTTAGTTGTACTCAGCTCCGGTTATCACACCACCGAATCTGCCTCGGCAACCCCTAACGGAAGCTCCACCCATGCGTTGAGAACGTCCGCACCGCTGGATCAAACGGCGTTGTTGTCCCTGGCCTATGCGGCGGGTGTGGCGGATCTGGGGCGTCAGCAGTCCGAGGGATCGGATCTCAAAACACTCTAATTACACATTCCCACACAGGGTTGCAGCCGCACCGCCTGTAAGGCGCTCTCGGGAATCCCTAAGGCTTGCAAAAGCTGATGGGCAATGAGTTGATTGCCTGCCGGGTTGGGATGAACGCCATCGTAGGTGAGGAGCCAAGCGGCTGGCCCCGCCGCTTGATGATAGGCGGCGATCGCCCCTTGAAAGGGCTCATAGAGATTTACAAACTCAGCGTCATACTCCGCCGCCAGCCTCTGCATCGCGGCAATATAGCCTTGCAATGCCGCATTTTCTGGCCCAGGGACTTCCCGAATGGGGGTCGGAGAGAGCAGCAACACCTGAATCCCCGCTGTTTGGGCTTGCTCTAGCATCGCGGTCAAGTTGGCTTGGTAGGCCGCCAGTTCAACCCCGCCTGGAAAGTCACCTGTGGGAATGGCCTGATTGCGCTGAAAATCGTAGAAGCGATGCCAGACATCATTGACCCCAATCTTGAGGATGAGTAACTGGGGCTCATGGGCCAGCACGTCGGCGCGGAAGCGATCGCGCAAATCGGTGGAGGTATCGCCCGAGACGCCCGCATTGATCACCTGCCACGTCTGTTGGGGATAGAGCCGTTGCAGGGTTTGCTCCAGCAACCACACGTAGCCACCGGGTTCACCTCCTAGTTCAGTGATGCTATCGCCAAGCAGGACGATCGTTTCAATTCCTGCCAAGGAGGGGGGGAGCGGTGGCGTTGGAGCTGAGTTGGAGGCAGACAGGGACGGTAACAGCAATGGCCCCTGGGCAACCTGCGTGGGGCGCAGCCAGGCCAAACTGGCGCTGAGGCAACCGATGAAGGTGAGGGGAAGCCAGCGCCAGCGTTGGAGAATGCTCATCTACTCAGAATTTTTGAAATCAGGAGGAGGCAGACAAGGCGCGCCCTACCCGATCAAGTTCAGATTCAGTTCAGCTCACTGGATTGGGGGCGTGGTGGTACGCTCCCGATTGACATTACATAAGGTGCAGGCACAGCCGAGCGCATCGCTGAGGGAATCATCGGAGGTGTAGCCCATGGTTGCTGTGCCCAGACAGTCGGACTGGACTTGGGCGATCGCCAGATTGTCATTCCCGGTCAAGGCTGCTTGGAGATCTTGAGGCGCATCCGGAGCCGCGATGGCGGGTTGATTGAGCAGCAGCGTAGCAGCGAGGGAGCCCGAGCAGCCCAAAGTGGTCAAAAGGATAGCTTGATTCATGGATCTAAGGAGCACAATGTTTTTTTCAGAATAACCAAGACAGCAGTTCCATGCAACGACGCATATCGGCGACATTTTGTTCACGCTAAGTTTGTTCACGCTGAGGCTATCCGGATGAGCCCAAACCCAACTTGAATAATGCTGGAGCGACAAGACGACGCTGTTCGGTGCTGCCCCATGCCCATGCAAACAACCCTTGCGGAAACAAATCACGATCACCATACCTACACGGGCGACTGGCTGATCTACCCTGCCCTGAACCTTTTTCTCTACGACGGGCGCGATCGCGATCCCATCCGCGAAGATTGGGGCGACAAACAACCCCGCCGTCTGCCCTCGCCCTACAACGGCTATCGCTACCAGCGCATTCTGGGGGACTTTTACGCGCTCCAGATCAATGGCATGGATCAAAGCGATGATGCCGAATGGACGTATCATCCCAAGTCCCTCAATTGTTTTTTTGAAATTAAAGAAACCCTGTTGGCGGAGAAGCGGGCGATCGGTGGGGGCAAGCTAGGCGAAACCTGGCTGATGGTGGGGCGACAGGCCGACCCCGAACAAGAGATTCAGCAGGTTGCCGAGCATTGCTACCAAACGCTAGGCATCTCGGGGCAACTGAGCTGGCAAGAAGATCTCATCGGTCAAGGGCGAATTTTGGATGCCACCTGCTATGAGTTATGGTCGCCGCCGAGCAGCGATGCCAAGCCCGTTTATCACCTCTACATTTGCATTTTTGACTATGGTGCGAGTCTTAAGCGCCTCGATCGCCTCTACCACCATTTGCTAACGCTGGGGCTCTATCGCCACCAGAGCACCTGGGCCTTCGGGCAGAGTCGCCAGATTCAAGCGCAACTGCAACAGAGCTACCACACGATCCGCACCCTACACCAAGCCGCCCGATTTAACTTGGAG
>JBMYQW010000416.1:0-4532 GCA_049601735.1 Spirulinaceae cyanobacterium | reverse complement strand
TTCCTTCAAACCCTGAGCTTCCTAGGGTGTGTCATCTGGCTTAACTGATGACACGCCCTAGTTTAAGCCGATTCACAATCTGCCTACTCCCTCCCTCGGTAGAGATTATTCCACTGGCGCTCAAAATTTTGAGGCAGGATTGACCTCCGGTTCACGCTGAGTCTCGCGATTTACTCCCAAGTGGATACGTCACGTAATTCGGGCGGAATCGTTGTCTCCACTGAAAACTCCAGTTGAGTTTCTCGAACGCCCAAATAGCCTGAGGTCATAAACGCCAAAAGCAGCCGATTGAGCGCCACCCAGACCGGGCGATCGAACTCCCAATCCGTCTCGCGTCCGGCGTAGCAGCTAATGGACTTGAGCGCCCAGAAGTAGCTGTTGCGCACCACCGAACCCGTTTTTTTGTAGCGAGGCAGATCTTCGGCGTGGAGAATGAGAATATCTTGGTCAATTTTGGCCCGCATCACAGAATGAGAACTCACGAACTTGCCCTTTTTAGCATAGCCTGTGAGATCTTCCCCTTAAACGTAGACTGCCGATAGCGCACCACCGTTTTGCCCTGCCGTTGTAGCTCGGTATTCCATTGCCAGATGTAGGCATTTTGCACGAGTTTGGCTTGCAGCCGGAGTTGGAGGCGATCGCCCTCCTGAACTTCAAGCGGCTGCTCAAACGGGAAAAAGCCCTGCCCGTAGAGGTACTGCGGCTGCTCAGGGGCATTACTAAAGCCAATCTCCCGATACAGCCGGGTATCAAACCACATCCCTAAGCCATGTAGAATTTGCGATTCGGGTAACTCCCAAGTCACCGTCTGCTGCATATTAGGGTTCTCGATTCGGGTATAGTCCAGCGTTCCCCAGACCTGCGCGGGCACAACACATTGTTCCGGCTTTAACTCACACTTGTACCAACGGTTCAGGGCGTATTGCTCAATAGCACTCAAGTCAAAGCCTAAAGGGGCGTCTGACCAGGGTTGACGGTATTGGGCGTAGAGCTCGGGAGCCTGAACCAGAGTGACATAAAGGCGATCGCGCTCCGGAATCAGCACGCCATCGGGTTTCAGGAGGCGCGTCCGGGCATCGAGCAGGCTGGGCAGATGGTGACCAAAGAGAGGTAGCACCCCACGCAAATCCGAGACGATCAGATCCACAGGCTCGGGTAAATTGACATGAGTGCTGAGGTCTTGAATGAAGGTGATGCGATCGCCCCAGCCATTCTCTTTCGCGAGCCGCTGGGCCAGGTGAATGACGGGATCGGGTTCGATCGCCCAGACGTGAGCCGCACCAAGGCGAGCAGCGAGTAGGGCATGAATGCCCGTGCCCGTGCCAATATCTAGCACTTTCATCCCAGGGACGATCGCCGCTTCGAGGGCCTGGGCATAGGCGGCCATGCGGCGGCGATCGCCCAGCATCTTGCCGTAGCCTGCGAGGCTGTATGTCCCGTTCATGATGGGTTCTCTAGTGATGGGGATTGGTGGTATGCCAACCGACAGCGGATTTTAAGTCCGCAGCGTCTAACGCCAATCTACCCCGCTTCCCCAGCAAACTTACTGCCTAACTCATTGCCAACATCCGCTGAATTGGCTGGAGCGCCCGCTGGCGAATTGCTTCGTCCATGGTGATTTCGGGGCGGCGATCGCGCAGGGCTAGATAAATTTTCTCCAATGTATTCAGGCGCATATGGGGACATTCATTGCAGGCGCAGTTATTCATGGGCGGCGCAGGGATGAACTGAGTCTCAAGACAAGCCTTTTGCATCTGGTGCAGAATGCCCGGTTCCGTCGCCACGATGTAGGACTGGGCGCCGCATTGTCGGACGTAGTTGAGCAGCGCCGTGGTAGAGCCAATAAATTCGGCATGGCGCAGTACCTGGGGTTCGCATTCCGGGTGGGCGATGATCTGCGCTTGGGGGTGACGCACCTGGAGCTGCACCAGTTTTTGCTCCGAGAAGGTTTCATGAACGATGCAACTGCCCTGCCAGAGCACCAGTTCGCGGCCCGTTTGCTCCATGACATAGCGCCCGAGGTTGCGATCGGGGGCAAAGATAATCGGCTGATCGGCGGGGATTTGGTTAACGATTTTCACGGCATTGGAGCTGGTGCAAATGATGTCGCTCATCGCCTTAATCGCCGCTGTGCAGTTGATGTAGGAGACGACCAGATGATCCGGGTGCTGGGCCTTGAACTGGGCAAAGGCCTCGGGCGGGCAACTCTCAGCTAGAGAACAACCGGCATTGAGATCCGGCAGTAGCACCTGCTTGTGGGGGTTGAGAATTTTCGCGGTCTCTGCCATGAAATGCACCCCCGCAAACAGGATCACATCGGCATCGGTGGTGGCAGCTTGGCGAGACAAGCCTAAGGAGTCCCCGAGGTAGTCGGCCACATCTTGAATATCGCTGTCTTGGTAGTAATGGGCCAAGATGACGGCGTTGAGGTCGCGCTTGAGGTCAGCGATCGCCGCCACGAGATCGCGGGGGAAGGCTGGAGCAGGAGGACGGGCAACAGTAGTGAACACAGGCGGTTTGGAAGAGGGGAGAGGGGTCTTTAGGTTAAGATGAATTTAATTATAGTAGAACTTACCAAAACATGGTGTTCAAAAAACATGATGTCGGGGCAGGTTTGAAACCATCGGCGTAAACTTGAGCTCGCAATTCAATCACCGAGCGTGTTTCAACTCCAACCGCCAAGCGTTTGAACGCTTGGCTCATAGCTCAAACCCGTTAAAACGGGTTCTGGATTAGTGGGCTTTAGCCTACTTTGGCGATTAGCCTGGGGTTTGAACCCCGTGGGTGAGGCTCTCAGCCTTAAGCTCACACGGATATAATTTCAAACCTACCCCTACGATCCTTGCGGTACACCCTCCGGTTCGGTATTGGAGGTTGTCCCTCAAGGCTCAACCGACTCTTGCTCATCCGTTGGTTGCCGTTCGAGGTGCTGAAACTGCACCTCGTTGCGCCATTGCAACCCCAGGGGTAGCAGCAAAAACAAGAGTGAGAGCAAAATGCCGCCGAGCACAAACCATTGCAGCCGGTCTTGATTAATTTGCACATCACTCTGTAGCCCGTCGAGGCGATCGCTCACGGTTGCCTGCAAGTCATCGAGCGTCGCGTCTTGCGTGGTGACTTGGGTCTCTAGGGTTTCCAGATTGCCTCGGAGCGCAGTCTGCTGGGCCGCTAGGGGCGCAAGCTGGGTTTCAAGATAAGTCGTCTACTTTTCATCAAGTTGCGCCAAACTCAGCAAAATATGCTGCCGAAACAGGCTCATCTGGTTTTGTACCGAGGCTTCGATCGCCCCCAAACGCTGCTCAACCAACATCTGGGTTTGGTGGTTCTGCTCCGTGACGTAATGCTCAAGCTGCACGAGGGCGTAAGCCAGACGCTCTTGCAGTAAGACGAGCTGCGCGGGCGTCAGCGGCGGGACAGGTTCCGTGTTCGTGATGTCATCATCGGCAACGGTTCGCATTGCTCCATTGTTGTTGATGCCTTGAACTGCTGGGCGTTGAGGCTCAACGGGTGTCGCTCCAGCTTGGGGGGTTTGGGCGTAGTACTGCGTTAAGGCCGCGAAATCTTGCTTAATCGTGGTCAAGGTCGTCAAGACTTCCGTGGAGTCTTGAAACTGTTGACGATATTTGGCGAGATCTTGCTCAAGCTGTTCGAGGTGCTGGAGATGTCCGGGCACTGTGGTTGGTGGGCTGACCCTGGCGATGGAGCCCATTATCGCGCAATCTCCCCCTTTGAGCACGAAATGGCTTCAGACGGAGGCGCCGCTTTAAAATGGCGAGGTTAGCCATTCCCCTCGACCCCCCGTGAACATCGCCTTCATCATCGACCCGATCGCCCGCCTCGACCCCACCCACGACAGCACCGTCGCCATGATGGAAGCCGCCGGGGAGCGGGGGCATACCGTCTGGATCACCACCATTGACGGGCTCACCGTTAAAGGGGGCAAAGCCTGGGCGACCCTTACACCCGTCACCCTGACCCCTGTCACCCTTCAAGACAGCCGCTGGACCGCCGTCCCCGACTGGTATCAACTCGGTGAACCCGAATTGCTGCCCCTCGAGGCGATGGCTGCGGTGCTGATGCGTAAAGATCCGCCCGTGACGATTCCGTTCCTCTACGTCACCCAAATCTTGGACTTGATCGACCCGGCGCAAACTTTGGTGCTCAACCGGCCGCGCAGCCTCCAAGCCGCCAACGAAAAGCTCTACGCCCTCAACTTCCCGAGCGTGATTCCTGAGACGATCGTCTCGGGCTCGAAGGCTGTTATCAAAGACTTTGTGGCGGCCCAGGGTCAGGCGGTGCTCAAGCCGCTGGGGGGCAAAGCGGGGGAAGGGATTTTATTTTTGCAAGCGGGCGATCGCAACCTCAACTCATTGCTCGAAATCAGCACCCAATGGGAGCAAATCCCGGTGATGGTGCAGCAATATTTGCCCGCCGCCGCCGAGGGGGACAAGCGCATCATTGTGCTGGATGGCCAACCGATCGGCACACTCAACCGGATTCCCACAGGCTCAGACTTTCGGGGCAATATGGCG
>JBMYQW010000415.1:0-4546 GCA_049601735.1 Spirulinaceae cyanobacterium | reverse complement strand
TGCCTGCGCTACGGTCTTCTGGTTTTAAATATCCGTAGCGCGGGCGTCTCGCCCGCTCCGGGTATTGATTAATCTGGGTATTGGTTAACTGAGAGCAGAATTCTGTAGTTGTTTCAATGTCCAATCTCCCCCTAGCCACCCAACGCACTCTCAAGATTTGTGCCACTTACCTGCTCCTGCTGGGTATTACCGTGCTCATGCTCTTTCCGCTGCTGTGGCTGGTGAGCACCGCCTTTAAGTCCGCCGACGAGCAGATATTTCTTGCCCCGGAGAATCTGGGTGCTTTTGTGGGGCAGTTAATCCCGCGATCGCCCACCCTGAAAAATTTGCAAACGGTTTGGCAGACCTATCCCTTCGGTCGCTACCTGTTCAACAGCACGATCGTGGCGGTGCTGACCGTGAGCTTGAATCTGCTCTTTTGCTCGTTGGCAGCTTACCCCCTAGCGCGGCTCTCCTTTCGCGGGCGAGATACACTCTTTGCCCTGATCGTCTCCACAATCATGATTCCCTTCCAAATCGTGATGATCCCGCTCTACGTGCTCACGGTGCAGTTGGGCCTGCGCAACACCTATCTGGGGATTATGTTTCCGGCGATCGCGTCGGCCTTTGGTATTTTCTTGCTGCGGCAGGCGTTCCAGGGTGTGCCCAAGGAACTGGAAGAGGCAGCGCGGATGGATGGCTGCTCGGAGTTGGGGCTTTGGTGGCATATTATGATCCCGTCGGTGCGTCCGGCGTTGGTCACATTGGCGATTTTTGTTTTCATTGGGGCTTGGAGCGATTTCTTGTGGCCGCTGATTGTGATTGATGACCCGGACTTTTATACCCTGCCTTTGGGTGTGGCGAATTTGGCGAGTACGTTTTCTTTGGACTGGCGTTTAATTGCGGCGGGTTCAGTGATTGCGATCGCCCCGATCTTGACCTTATTTACAATTGTCCAACGCTACATCATTCCCTCGGAGGCGAGTAGTGGCGTAAAGGGTTAGGGCAGAAGAGCAAGGAAACAGCCAAGCTAAACTATTGAAAGACGTTTGTTTATCTATAAAGTGGCCCATGAGTGAATCAGGAACTGCCAACATCACTATACCGATTAGCCCTAATCTAGAGCAGCAGTTGCGAGAAGTCGCTGGAGTACAACAGAAATCAGTACAGGAATTAATCATCGAAGCTGTTGAACTACATTTGCAGCAACTCACACCCAGCAAAAGCTGTTACGATGTCGCCCTGGATTTAGGTGTGATTGGCGTTGTAAATGATTTACCCAATGATTTAAGTACGAATCCCCAGTACTTTGAGGGATTTGGTGAAGAATGAGGTGATTTATTGTGCCGCAACCCATTCTTATTGATGCAGGCCCCTTAGTTGCCATTCTATCGACTCAAGATGACGCCCATCAACTCTGTGTGGATACACTCAAACAGCTCACTCCTCCTTTACTGACCTGTTGGGCTGTGTTGACAGAGGTGCATTGGTTACTCAAGCGAAATAAACCAGCAGTCCGCACTTTATTCACGATGATCGAGGGTGGACTTTTGCAAGTTGTTCATTTGCCTGTTGAGGCAACACCGTGGCTGAGGCGTTATTTACTGAAATATCATGATATCGGCGCACAACTTGCCGATGTTTCATTGTGTTATTTGGCTGAAACACGCAATGTCAATACAATTTTTACGCTTGATCGCAGAGATTTTTCGATTTATCGGCTCAAAGGCAATCAGGTGTTGAAGATTATTCCTGCTTGAAAGTTTTGGATGTGATTCGCGTTGTGGTGGTTGAGGGGTGAATATAGAAAGAGTCTTGACACGATCGCCCCTCACGTCACAACAAACCGCGATAGCGAATAAACACCAAGATCGCCGCCCAGGAGCCCAGCGCCACCTTGAGCGCCACCAGCACATTAAGCACCGGAATCCAGCCGCCACTGAGCAACTTGCCCACTTCCTGCTGAGGCAGTTCAATGCCAATTAGCGTCAGCACCGCAATGACGATGAAGATCAACACCGAGACTTTCTCAACGATCGCCGCCTGCCAGCGTTTGTAAATGCCCTCCATCCATTGGGAAGACGAGGTAATCGCCACCAACCCGATCGCGGTTCCGCCCGCAACCCCGGCGGCAAAGCCCCCACCGGGACTCAAATGGCCGCGAATGGCCAGCTCAATCCCGATCAGAGCGGCGATCGTAGCGCCCAAGCGAGCCAAAACGATCGAGGGCTGATCCGTGAACTGATAGATCTGGGCGGACGGACGCTCGTCGGCGAGCAAAAACTTAGCCCCCATGATGGCGATTGTAAACACCACCACCTCAAAAATAGTGTCGTAGAGGCGATTCCGGAAAATGATCCCCGAGACCGCGTTGGACACCCCCGTATCTTCAACGACGGCCGTCACGATCGCCGCATCGGCCATCTCCATGACGGGGTTGGGAAACACCAGCATCTTGATGTAAAGCGCAATTCCGGCGGCAACGTAAATCCAGATCATGAGTTCGAGTTGAGGGACTGGGGGTGGAGTGAAGGGTTAGCGGTAGCGATCGCCGGGTCGGTGGCAGTCGTTTCCTGGAGGCTGAGGTGGGTGAGCGCCGCGAGGGAC
The DNA here is from genome assembly GCA_049601735.1 of Spirulinaceae cyanobacterium. Classification (GTDB taxonomy): domain Bacteria; phylum Cyanobacteriota; class Cyanobacteriia; order Cyanobacteriales; family Spirulinaceae; genus SIO3F2. Next base: position 1,960 of record JBMYQW010000415.1, on the reverse strand, counting down.
TCGTGGGTCAGCAACTGATAGAGGCGGGGCACACGGGTCTGGAGCTGATAGGGGCTGGAATGATCGGGCTGCTGCTCTTCATCCATCGGCTCATTCTCCGTATTGGGCGCACACAGCGCGTGAATATCCTTATGATTCAAGGCTTGCTCCAAGCTGGCGCGATCGGCGTAGGGCACAATTTCTAGACGCAGATGGGCGGGTTCGAGAACTTGGCGCAGGGCGGCTAAGAGGTCATCGCTTAAGGGGACCTCTTCAGGGGAGATGTCGTCAGGTTGGAGCACGCCCAGACGCAAACTCATGGAAGAGCGCACCGCTACGGCATAGAGCGTGATCGAGAGCATGGTTCCCACTAGGGCTTCCGTGAGGGCGACATCAGCTGCACCGAAGAGGGCATAGACCAGCGCGGCGATCGCCCCCAAGATGCCACGAATCACCAAGGCATGGTAAGGGTTCACCTGAGCAACCACCATTCCAGCAGTCAGGGGCAACAGTAGTACAATCGCCAGAACGTAAAAATCATCAATCATTGCTCCCTCCTCGACTTGAACAGTAAGCCAGCACGTAGCCCAACACAGTATTCCAGATCGCCAGGGAAATCAGCGCCAACAGCAGCAAGGGCCATTCCCGAGGAATTTTGAGCAGCAGAGCCGCCACAATGAGCATCGATCCCAACGTATCGGAGACGGAGAGGCTATGGAGTTTGTAGAGGACGGAGCGATCGCCAAGCAGCGGCAACGTCCCCCAAAACCAAAAGATGATGCCCAGGCCCATCAGCCCATAACTTAAACTGTCAACCCACATTGTCTCAAGCCCCATTTTGTTTAAGTCCCACTCTGTTCAAGTCCCAACTTTTTAAAAGTCTCACGATGTTTACACCTCATTCACCCGACGGATTATATGAGCGAGGAGCATCAAGGATGCATTGCCCACACTCAAGATCAGGACGCCCACTACCCCGATCATCCAGTCATCCCGGAGGACAGAAATCACCAAAATCATGATTGAGGTTTTGGTGGCAATGCTGGCAAACGCCAGCATGGTTTGCCAAATATCTTCATCTTGCCAGGCTTCATAGATAGGCAACAACAATGCGCCAATCATAGCAATGATCATTCCATTCATTAGGGCGTCCTCCGGTCGATTGGGGGTGAGTTGCGACGGCGTTTGCGCCGAATGCGATGCACTTCGTAGGTACCATCCTCATGATGGTTTAAAACAATGGTTTTGGGGGTAAAGGTAATCAAGAATACATCCAAAAAGATCAGTCCTGGCGTACGGCGCGGTTTGACTTTTTCCGTGACAATATCTTCTTCGGTGTGGGGGCGAATCATGATTTCGATCGCCTCAATGTAGGCTTGAGGAATCGCAATCATAATCTCCCAGAGGGTTTGCAGCCAATCTTTAAGACTGCTCAGGTCGGTGTAACGACGTGGGATTAGCAGGGCAACCGCAACACCAATGATAATGTTGGGCCAGCGTAAATCTGCCGTGAGCAAAAACCAGATGGTCAGCCGTAAAAGTAAGTCTAAAGAACCAATCATGCGATCCCCCACCAAAAAAGTACTGTTGACATTACAATCATGACGCCGATCAAATGGTCAAATCGCTCAAAATAACGGGAGGGCTTCCAGACAATTCGCTGGATCAAGAGCCAATAGAGGAACCAACCCAGGGCGATCGTCAAGAGCGGTTTGATGACATTTTTAAGAGTATAGGCATCGTAGTAGGCAACATTGGCAATAACGAGGCCGGAGAGCAGTACGATCATCGCAGACCAGAACCCCGGCTTTAGAGGGGTTTTGGCGGCGTTTTTGTGGGGCAAGAAAATGAATTTCGCAAAGGAAATGGCGGTTCCCACCGCTGCCACATTCATGCCAATTACCTGCCAGGGAACGAGGTTTTTCATCGTCAGGACTTTTGCCCCAAACCCAGAGAGTAAGGGAAATCCAGAAATCGAAAA
>JBMYQW010000414.1:0-4547 GCA_049601735.1 Spirulinaceae cyanobacterium | reverse complement strand
GAGTTTACGGTCTCGGACAGGTCGGGTTGCGCGTTCCCAGATTTTGGCTGACCCGGCGGGGCGGCGGTTGGTGTTGTTGGCGAGTGATTGCACCTCGGCGGCTTGGTCGGATGGGGCGTGGCTAGCGTTTTTGCGCCAGTGGGGGGCGCGGGTTCCGGTGACGGTGTTGCAGTTGTTGCCGGAGGTGATGTGGCGGCAGACGGCATTGGGGCAGTCGGAGGGGGTGCAGTTGGGGGCGACGGTTCCGGGGGCGGTGAGTCCACGTTTGCGTTTGGAGCGGGAGACTTGGTGGTTGGAGGAGGATGAGTTGCCTACGCCGGATCTGGTTCCGGTTCCGGTGATCAGTTTGGAGCCCTATGGGTTGCGGGCTTGGGCACGGGTGATGGCGGGGGTGGCGCAGGCGCGGTTGGCGGGGTATGGCTTTTCAGCGTTGGATCAGTTGGAATCGGACGATGAGGCGGCGGTGCTGGCGTTGGATGGGGCGGCGTTGTTTGAGCGGTTCTGGGCAACGGCGAGTCCGTTGGCGCGGCGGTTGGCGGCGTTGATGGCAGCGACTTCGGTGACGTTGCCGATCGTGCGCTTAATTCAGCAGGTGATGGTTCCGCGTTCTTCGACGGTGCAGGTGGCGGAGGTGTTTTTGAGTGGGATGTTGGAGTTGGCGGCGGGGGATGTTGACCCGGAGCGGCGGCGGTATGAGTTTGTGACTGGGGTGCGGGAGTTGCTTTTAGATACGATTCCGCGTTGGGAGGCGTTGAGCGTGATTGAGCAGGTTTCGGGGTTTGTGGGGCGACGGTTGGGGGTTTCGTTGCGGGAGTTTGAGGCGATGGTTTTGGGAGAGGGGGAAGAGATTGTTGATGAGGGAGTTGAGGCGTTTGCGGAGGTGACGGTGGGAGTGTTACAACACTTAGGCTACGGGATTCAGAGCCCCTCTTCAGTATCATCCAAAGTCAAACAAGCATTTTCTCCAACGGCAGATGACATCTCGAATGAGCAAAAGAATAATATTACAGTTCTAGCCACTCTTTTACAGGAGAAGAGATGGGAAGAGGCAAATCTTGAAACCTCAAGGATTTTGCTCAATCTGTTCCCTGGATTTAGATATAAAGAATTAGACAAAAAAGACTCTTTATGGAATGAAGTTGATAGAGTCTGGTCTCAATATAGTGACGGAAAGTTTGGCTTTAGCTCTCAAAGAAAATTACTAGATAACTTGATTAATCCCAATTCCGATCTTGATATTGTGAAGTCGTATATATGTTCTCAATTGGGCTGGTTGAGAGACAATGCTTTTCTGACCTATGGTGAGATAAATTTCTCGATAGATGCACCAGAAGGGCACTTGCCGATCATTATTGATACACGCTGGAAAAATCTTGAATTTATGACAAGATGGCTTTGCCTGAATGCACCAATAGTATCTGAGGAAAACTTTCACACTTATTTCGTGAATATATTAATATCTTGCATATATTTTTCAGTTGAGGTATTTAAACACTTCGAGCTAATTAGATCAAAAGCAGAGTCTGAGAGGGGAATCTCCATAGATCTTGAATCTCTACTTTCACAGAACTATCTTAATGAGCTTGCTCTTCGCAGTCTCGACAGCCTGTCTCCCAGTACAGAAATAGATGATGATAGAAATAAAGAAGACCCTCTTCGTTCAATTGCTATTGCTTCATCACGAAATACATTAGAAATCAAATATGATCAATTGAATAAATATGAGAGGGAAGAATTTTTTGTACTAGCTCGGGATATCTACATGTATTTGAAATCATGGCTAATGAAGAGTATTAAATATAATAGACCGATGGATTATCGTCTTATTGAGATCAGAGTCAAAAAAAAGGATAACCTTGTCAATGCTTTAGATTATTCAAGAAAAATCCTGATGGATAGTGCTGGAGTTAATGAACTCTATCGAGTTTATACCCAAGACAAAAAAGCTATTGATTCTGCAAAAAAAATTGTTGATAAATACATGGAATATCTCATTCTAGGGATAAAATCACTAGACTTATAGAGCATAAGATAACATTGATCTAGGGTGTGTATTTCTCATCATAAAATAACTCCATTCCTCCTTGAGCTGACTGTGATCGCCCCCCAACAGGTTTACACAAAATTCTGATTCAGTAGTAGGGTGCGTTAGCAGAGAGAAAAATTATAAAAAATAGTTTAACCCTTGCTCCTGCGTAACGCACCACAACCCATTTCATAAACCCTGAATCGGTGCGTTACGGCGGGAATATCAATAAATGATAAACTGACACAAAAAAGCCACCTAACACACCCTAAATTTGCTCTCCTTCGCCCGCCCACAGCAGTAGGGTGCGTTAGCAGGGAGAAAAATCATAAAAAATGGTTCAACTCTTGTTCCTGCGTAACGCACCACAACCCATTTTATAAACCTCGCATCGGTGCGTTACGGTGGGAATATTGATAAATGATAAACTGACGCAAAAAAGCCGCCTAACACACCCTACATCTACAACTCATCATCCCGCTTTGGTTAACTGCTCACTCAACAAAACATCCACCAACTCCTCAACCGAAACCTGACACACCTTAGCCGTTCTCACTAGCCGACCCATGAGCTGCCCATTCACCGTCACAAAATACTGACGCTGCCGAATATCCACATCGAACTGCACCTCCGGAAGATCATAATCCCCTAGATCCTGCCCGTCAAAAAAATCCACCAGTTCCTGAGTAAAGCCAAATGAGGGTAACGATTTCTGCTTACTTTCTGCCATAGAGCTTCCTTCTGACGATAAACTTGTATCCAGTACGTAGAGAGGCAAACCAATGAGTACATCCATCATCGATAAAGTTGTTGAACACCTCCACCTCATGCCCCAGAACTTACAACAAAAAGTCCTCAACTTCACCCAAACCCTGAGCACTAAACCCATCCAAGGGACTCCCGGTCATCGGCTACTGCGCTTTGCAGGTGCAATTCCCTCAGCAGACCTGCATCTGATGCAAACCGCCATTGAACAGGACTGTGGACAAATCGATATCCATGAATGGTAGATACCTGCTCGACACCAACATCATTATCGCCCTCTTCGCAGACGATACTAATGTTACCGATAATCTTGCCCAAGCCAACGAAGTCTTCATTCCCAACACAGTCATCGGTGAACTCTGCTACGGTGCTCACAAATCAGGACGCACAGCAGACAACCTTGCCAGAATTGAAGCCTTAATCGCAGCAAGCACAATTCTTGACTGCGATACCGAAACCGCACGGCACTACGGCAGGGTCAAGAATAAACTAAGGTTCAAAGGTCGCCCCCTACCTGAAAATGACATCTGGATTGCGGTCTTGGCCATCCAACACGACCTAATATTGGTGACACGTGATGCGCATTTTCAAGAGGTTGAGAACTTATCAACAGTTGCATGGTAAGACGAGCTAAATGGCTTGTGATAAGAGGGTTGGTAACACAATTTCCAGCAACCCTCACTCACCCCACTTCTGTGAGCATCAAAGCCAAGATAGACTTGAATGAAGCCATCATGCCAGAGGAGACGGTAATCCATGACCACCCCCACCCTCACCCAAATCGTCCAAGAGGTTGACACCCTCCCTGACGAATTGCAACAACAAGTCCTGCAATTCATCCGCACCCTGCGCCAAACCCACCAAACCCCTCCCGGCAACGCCTGGGACACCCTCGAAACCCTCACTGGCACAGTGGACGCACCAACCGACTGGTCAACCCAACACGACCATTATCTCTACGGCACACCCAAGGCTTAGTTCATGGCCAGCGATCGGTTTTTTCTCGATACCGCCTTCATCCAAGCATTACTCAACCCTCGTGACGACCATCACTCCAAAGCCACAGCCCTCTTTCCTCGTGTTCGAGCCGCCGCCGAAATCTGGCTCACGGAAGCGATACTCGTCGAAGTCGGTAATGCCCTGAGTGCCTTCAACCGCCAAGGTGCAGCCCAATTCATCCAGCAGTGCTACACAACAGCAAACATCTACGTGGTTCCTGTGGATAGCGCATTGCTTAAGCAAGCCTTGGAACTCTATCAATCTCGTCCCGATAAAACCTGGGGATTGACCGACTGTATTTCGTTTGTGGTCATGAGAAATAACAATCTCACGGATGCACTAACGAGCGATCGCCATTTCGTTCAAGCTGGCTTCCGTGCCCTGATGCAATGATGATCGTCGGTACGCGGTTTGTATCAGCCTTCAGCCTCGATCCTAGCGGGTATTCTTATCCTTCATCCGCCCGCAGCCATTCTCTCCAAACCACCCATGCAACTCATCCTCAACCTCCCCAACACCCTCAACCAAACCGACACCTTCAACGAAGCTGACTTCGAGAAATTGCTATTGCCCTCTTTGAGCAAGAACAAATCACCCTCGGTCGTGCCAGCAAAATCGCTGGACTCCACCAACTCGAATTCCAACAACTCATCGCCAACCGTGGAATTTGCGTTCACTACGATGTCGAAGACCTCGAAGCCGATCTCAGCAGCCTGCGTCAGGACGGCTGGTAAATGAAGATTGTCGCAACACACGA
>JBMYQW010000413.1:0-4584 GCA_049601735.1 Spirulinaceae cyanobacterium | reverse complement strand
AGCGAATTTCAAAGGCTATCTCCTCATCAAGGAGGAGCTGCTCCAGCGCCGCAAAAGCTGGCTCTCCCAAATGCGGCAAGACTTTCACTAATTCCCAGCGATCCTGGAAATCGCCCCAGATTAGGACATCCAAGGCGAGGTCGAGAGCCTGCTCTTGCTCATCGGTTGACGCTCGCTCCAGGCGGGGGGTGCAATGGCGGAGCGCCTGCGTCACCTGTGACCAGTTCTGCTGGGTAGCAGCCTGTTGAGCGAGTTGCAGCATGGGCAGATTAAGCACAGAAGCTGAATAGAAGGGGGAAATCTATTGGCGTGAAGTTAAGCACAAAATTCCCTTTATGAAAGGGTTTCAGGCGTGATAAACATCCGACCTACCCCGGTTTGCGCTCCGCGCGACTGCCCCTCCCGAGAGGGGATTTTAAAATCTCCTCTCGGAAGGAGTACCCGCAGGGGGAGGTGGGTCAATCCACTTAAATACTGACCAGGAGGTAAATATAGCGTTAAGTTCACACGGATGGGGGAAATCCCTCTGAGGGGTTTCTGAGTCCAGTCTAGGGGAGGGATGTCTTTGGGGGCAGGAATCTGAATGCACAAATTGCATCAAATAAATTCCGATATTACACCTTAATCCTTAAATCGTAACTTTCATTACAAATCTCCGCGATTATCCTTTCTAGGCTCAAGGACAATTCTGCCTAGCAGAAGCGTTTCATCTGCCGATCGCTTGGGGTGCAGCGACTCACTAAGGAGCATTTCTCAATGATCCTGTGCCGTATTTCGCCCTCATCTGGATTTGTGCTTTGGACTCGTTTCAACCTCAGCCTGCCGCTGATCGGATAGTTCAATCTGCTACTGATTTCTTTTGCCTTTCCCCTAGGGACTAATCGTGATGACTCAAGCTCAACCCGCTGAAAAACTCAACAAGTTCGAGAAATTTAAAGCTGCAAAAGATGGTCTGGCCGTTAAGGATGAACTGACGCAGTTTGTCGAAGCGGGCTGGGAGGCGATCGACAAGACCGATCTCGAACACCGCCTCAAGTGGCTGGGTATTTTTTACCGTCCGGTCACGCCTGGTCAGTTTATGCTGCGCCTGCGCACCCCCAGTGGCATTCTCACCAGCGCCCAGCTACGCACCCTCGGGGAAATCATTCAACGCTACGGCGAGGATGGCAGCGCCGACATCACCACCCGCCAGAACGTCCAATTACGGGGCCTGCGTTTTGAAGACATGACCGAAATCATCCAGAAGCTAACGGACGTAGGGCTGACCTCGATCCAGTCGGGCATGGACAACGTGCGCAACATTACCGGATCACCCGTGGCCGGAATCGATGGGGATGAACTCATCGACAGCCGCGAATTGGTACAGCAAGTCCAGGACATGATCACTAACGCAGGCGAAGGCAACTACGCTTTCACGAATCTGCCCCGAAAGTTCAACATTGCCATCGAAGGCGGCCGCGACAACTCGGTTCATGCCGAAATTAACGATATTGCCTTTGTGCCCGCCTACAAAGACGGGGCGCTGGGCTTTAATGTGCTCGTCGGGGGTTTCTTCTCTGCCAAGCGCTGTGCTTCGGCCGTGCCGATGGATGTTTGGGTTCCGCCCAACCCCGATGTGGTGGAACTTTGTCGGGCGATTCTGGCTGTGTTTCGGGACAACGGCTCCCGTGCCAATCGTCAGAAGTCGCGCCTGATGTGGCTGATTGATGACTGGGGAATGGCTAAGTTCCGCGCCGAGGTGGAAAAATCCTTCGGCAAGCCCTTGAGCAGGGCAGCCGAGAAGGATGAGATCGACTGGGAGAAGCGGGATCATCTCGGGGTTTATGCTCAAAAACAACCGGGAATGAGCTATGTCGGATTTCATGTGCCTGTGGGTCGTCTCGATGCCGAGGCTATGCTGGAATTTGCCCGTTTAGCTGAAGTCTACGGACAGAGCGAAATTCGTCTGACCGTGGAGCAGAATATTCTGCTGCCCCACATCAAGAATGAGCATCTAGAACCCCTCTTGCAAGAGCCGATCGCCGCCCGATTCCCTCTCGAACCGACGCCCTTGGTGCGATCGCTCGTCTCCTGTACGGGCGCGCAGTTCTGTAATTTTGCTCTAGTCGAAACCAAGCAGCGGGCCTTGAAGATCGCCCAAGCATTGGATACCGAGCTAAATATTCCCGATCGCGTCCGGATGCATTGGACTGGCTGCCCCAATTCTTGCGGTCAACCCCAAGTGGCCGATATTGGCTTGCTAGGCACTAAAGCTCGCAAGGATGGTAAAACCGTTGAGGCGGTGGATGTGTATATGGGCGGTACGGTCGGCAAAGATGCCAAGCTCGGCGAACGGATAGAGAAGAGCGTCCCCTGTGACGATTTAATTCCCTACCTCAAGACGATCATGGTTGAAAAATTTGGCGCGACGCCCAAAGTCTAAGCAGCGTTAGAGTATTCCAAGGAAAAAAACGCTCCAGAAATGAGCTTTTTGAGTGGCGGGCAAGATGCCCGCGCTACGGGATTTCCGAGGATTAACCGTAGCGCAGGTGTCCCGCTTGCCTTGGGACAATTTTTTCAAGGAGTAGGGTGGGCATTGCCCACCAGTTGAGGATTTCAGCGATCGTAAAATGTCCTAACCACCGATATTGCTGCTCTATCCTGAGCATGAGGGTTGAGTCATGAACAACCATAAAGTAATGTTCTTTCTCCTTCCTGCGCAGGTATGTCCCCAACCCTACCGGATCTCAACCCTGCCTACGACCAGCTCAAAGATGTCCTCGCTGCCGGGTTGCGTCGTCAAGTGCTGCTGGGAGTCTGTGCTTCGGGTCAACAGGCGGCGAGCGTCAATAGTCGCCTCAAGCTGGATGTGCAACACCAGGGCGCAAACCTGTTGCCCGTGGTTTGGCCCAACCAGCAGCCCCAACTCCTGCAAGCGATCGCCGACCTCTGGATGGCCCATCCCCAGGAGTTTGAGAGCACCACGCCGCCTACGCTGGTCTTGCCCCAGGTCATTGCCCTGACCCAAGCGTCCGCCACAACACAACAGCGGTTTTTGCGGCAGTTGCGATCGCTCGTGACCCATATCCCCGACTGGAACTTTAATCTACTGCTCTGGGTGAATGCCCCCTGGCTGGCGCAACTCCAGCAGGCTGCCCCCGAGTTTTGGCGCTGGCATACGGGTGTGTTTTGGTTCTCGGCCTTGCCAGAGACGAATTTGCCAGAGACGAATTCGCCAGCAACGAACTTATTAACGACAAACTTACCGGAAGCGCAATCCTCAACGGCAAAATCACCGGATTCTGAGCCGAAAGGGCAAGGACGTGATCCGGCTCAAGGCGATCTTCCCAAGCTCAACGGTCACTGGACAAACCCGGTGGATGCCTTGGAGACGCCACCCAATGGCGCAGCCGCCGCCGAGACCAACACAACAATAGCGACATTGCCGTTGCAGTCCAATCTGCCCGCTGCGCTCAAGCAATACCGGAGTCGGTTGTCCCAGGGCGATCGCAGCCTCACGACCCTGAACCAGGCAATTCACACGGCCCAGGCCATGATGCAGCAGAGGCTTAACGCAACCCCAGAGCATTTGAATGATCTGGGGAATTTCTATTGGCTGCGATCGCGCCATCCCGAGCAAGCCCACCAGCCCATACCCGATTTGCGCCAAGCCTTGCAGCATTACGAACAGGCCCTAGACCAGATCGACGATCCCGCAGCAACACCCCAGCTCTATGCCATGGTGCAGAACAACCTCGGGGCCGCCTATGGTGATCTGGCCCAGCAGGATGAGCCCATCTTGCATCTCCAGCAGGCGATCCAAGCCTACGAAACCTCCCTGCAATATCGCACGGCTGAAGCTGAACCGGGCAAATATAGCGCCACCCAAAACAATCTCGGGACGGCCTATTGGTATCTCTCTCAACACCAAGACCCCGCGGGCCATCTGCAAGCGGCGATCGCGGCCTACCAGCAAGCCAGCCAAATTGCCGAGCAGCAGCGCGACTGGCCCAGTTGGGCGATGTTGCAAAACAACCTGGGCACAACCCATTGGCAACTGGTGCAGCATAGCCAAGACCTGGCCCATCTCGAAGCGGCGATCGCAGCGTACCAAAACAGCTTGAAATATCGCACCCTCGAGGCTGTGCCCGCTGCTTACGCCGCCACCCAGAACAACATCGCCGCCGCCTACTGGTATCTGGCCAACCAGCCGGAGCAAACCCGTGAGCAGGTGAAAACCGCTCTCGACGAGACGATCGCCGCCTACCAAGCCGCCACCGAAATCGCGGCCCGACTCTCCCGTCAAGACCCGCCTGTTTTTGTCAGCTTTGACTTTCTGGCGGCTTATCACAACCTGGGCGTAGTGCATTACCAACTGGCAACGGAAACCCGGTTCGACCTGCCCCAAACCCAACAACAGCAGCATCTCTACGCAGCCGTAACCGCCTATAGCCAAGCCCTCCAGTACCTGAGCCCGGACAGTGATGCCTTCAGAGCGACCCTCATGGGGCTGGTGCCCGGAGGCTCGATTCCCGAGTGGAACGTGTCACCACTGGTTCTGGAAGTGTTGGCAACCGAGCTGACAGGCAAGGGCGCAGATTATTC
>JBMYQW010000412.1:0-4593 GCA_049601735.1 Spirulinaceae cyanobacterium | reverse complement strand
CAGGGGCGGGTCAATATCACTAGGGGGCGCAACAGTCCGGCCAAGGTAGATGGCACGAGCGAGAAAACCCTAAGGTTTAAGGTTTTAGGTAGATTTCTGTTACTTATTCTTGCCTATTTTTTAAGATTTTCATAGTTAATTCGCATAATCGTTACGTCGGATTTACATTTCTTCGGGTTTCTTTGTCGTGATCCCCGCCGCGATCGCATCCCTTAGCCCTAAAGATTTTGGGAAAAAGAATGAGCCGGGCTTACCTGTCCTATTTGACCTGTCCCGCTTGAATCGAAAGCACTTGCGCTGAATGGAGCCAATCGGCCGCAAACCCATGGAGATGGGTGGTGGTGATCAGGGTTTGGCAGCGGTTTTGGATCGTCTCCAACAGATGCTGCTGACGCTGGAGGTCGAGTTCCGCGAGCACATCATCTAGGAGCAGGAGCGGCGCATCTCCCACAACCTGCTCGATCAGCTCCAGTTCCGCCAGCTTGAGGGCCAAGACCAAGGTGCGCTGTTGCCCTTGGGAAGCGTAGGTGCGCGCGGGGGCGGCATTGAGCCCAAACTCAATTTCATCCCGGTGGGGGCCCACCAGGGTGCGACCCTGCTGCTGCTCCGCGATCGCCCGCTGCCGCAACTGCCGCAAAAAAATCTGCTGCACCGCTTGGGCATCATCCTCCGTCCAGACCACATGGGGCTGATACTGGGTGGTGAGCGTTTCGGCCGCCCCACTGATGCGCTGATGCCAGGTCTGGGCGATCGGGGCCAGCCGCTGCAGGACTCTGGCTCGGCGTCGCGTCACGCGAGCGCCGTGGGCCACCAACTGCGCATCCCAGACCGCCAGTTGGGGGGTGGAGTCGGCTGCTGGTACTTCACTGCGCTTGAGCTTGCGCAGCAAGGCATTCCGTTGCTTGAGCACTTTGTTGTATTGCCCCAAAATATGGGCATAGACCGGCTCAAGCTGCATCACTAAGGTGTCGAGCCAATGGCGACGCGTTTCCGGCCCGCCGCGCACCAACTCCAGATCGGTGCAGGAAAACTGCACCGCGTTGAGCGTCCCGAGAAAATCCAATTGGCGGCGCAGGGTTTCCTGGTTCCGTTGCGCCGTGCGGCGACCCTGCGTGCGCAGTACTAGCGCCACATCCAGCTCTCCGTAGCTGCGATCGATCTGGGCGGCAATCCGTGCCGTCTCGGCCGACTGACGGATGAGATCGCGATCGCGGCTGACCCGATGACTCCGCAGCGTGGCCAACAACTCCACCGCTTCGAGCAAATTCGACTTGCCCTGGGCATTGGGCCCCACAATGATCGTCTTTTGACCCTCAAACTGCACCCGCTGCTCACGATAGTTCCGGAAGTCTTGCAGGTGGAGTGATTGGAGGAACATATTACTCCTCCCCATCCAAGATCGCTAACACCACCTTGGGGTTAATTTTCTCCTTAAACCAGATCAGCTTCGCGGGCACATTACGGGTATCCACGCCCGCTTTTTCGAGGTTCAACTTTTCCGACACTGCCACGATCAGGTTATTCACATTAGACTGGCGGATCTGGCGGAATTTCTTTTGCAGATATTCCGGTCGCCAATAGCCGACAATCTCAAAAATATAGTCCCGCCCATCGGGGTGGACAAAGCGAAAGTCCGGAATCATCACACTACCGGGGATCGGCACAAGATTCACCTCGCGCTCTAGCACCCAGTCCGTTTTGAGCTTGGCCCAGCGCTTGGCAAAGGCTTCCTCCAGGAGGCTGTCGTAGGGTTTGCCCGGGGAATAATGGGTGACCAGACCGCAGCAATCGTCGAGCGTAAACGTCCGTAGCTTGACCTCACCCGAATATTGATCCTTATGTTGAATCTGGGCTTTGAGACTCCATTTCGTCACATGGAGCAGCGCCGGGAGCATTTTGGCAAAGGCGAGACCGTAGCGGGTGCTGGTCTTAAACAGACTGGTGGGGCCATCCAGCGTAATCGTAAAGCCATGGTCTACATCCCCCTCAATGTAAAACATGAGCTGAAACAGCTTGAGATAGCGAAAGAGCAGCTTATATTCTCCCGGCACATTGCGGTGGGCATTAATGATCACCTGGCTAGCGCGGTAGAAGACGCCCTGAACCTGGTTGAGGTTATAGCGGTGCAGCAGCGCCTCGGGCTTGGGTGGGTCGAAGCTAGTGAGAATGCGGTTTTCCTGGAGATCGGCGTAGAGCCCCTGCTGGATCTCGGCGGGGAGGACTTCGCGGTTGAGAGACTGGCTGAGTTGGGTGGCGATCGCCTCCAGCGTCTTCGGCCGTTCCCCCGGCAGCGGCATCGCTTGGGCCGCCGCAGTAAACACTTTCTGACGCAGCTCTATCGGCTCCAACGGACTCACAACTTCAAAGGTCGAGAAACTATTGCGCAGAATATGCACCAGACCTCGACGCAGACGATAATCAGTGCTCTCGCCTTCGAGTTCTTGGAGTTGTTGATCCAGTTCCCCCTGGGTCTGGCCCACGTATTCTTCAAAGCAATTAATATAGTCGGTGGCGATCGCCTGATTCGCCGCCGTCAGTTCAAGGCGCTTGGGCTGGAGCGTTTCACCCCGGAGGCGATAATGGAGGAGATCACTGGGGAGCATTGAGCGAAAACAGCATTAATGGATGGGCACTGGTTTTGTGCAGGGCTTCATCCGTGAAAAGTCATCGTCTTTCTGGGCTAAGAGCTTGGGGCGAGAATCAGGAACATCAAGATACAGCGCCATTTTCCACCCCAGCCAACATTTGTTGTACAACATCGATCAGTGGCGGAACACCCTGTTGACAAGTATTAAAGATCTGTTCGGGATCAGCCTCAAAATAGTGGTGGGCTAGAAAATCTCGCATTCCCACAATCTCATCCCAGGGAATCTGCGGAAATCCGGGTAGCAACGTACCGTTGGTTTGCCGATCGATTTTCTTGATCTCTTCACCCACAGCAATCAAGACCATGCAAATACTGTCTAGATGCTCCAGTCCTGATTCAGTGGTTAGAAAATCGACCGGAGCCTGAATAGAGGAAAACCGGGCAGGAATCCGATTGCGCAACAGGAGGAGCCGCTCCAACCGCTCTTTTAACAATCCAGGATTAGACATAAATCACCTCCCGCTGAACACGTTCCTTGAATTTGGGTGAGAGGTATTGATGGAGGCGTATCAAATCCACAGGGCGATTTAAGCGATCGCTCAAAGCACCCTGTAAACGGATGGTGGCAAAGAGATTCGGTTTACAGGTTTCAAAGACAATGTCTACATCACTATCTGGTTTGGCCTCCTGGCGGGCGTAGGAACCAAAATAGCCTAATGCCGTTAAGCCAAATTCCTCACCCCGCTCCTCTAAGAACTGCTTTAACAGGGTTTGTATTTGTTCCTGGCTCAAAATTCCCGAAGTTAATACTGGCTTGTTCATACTGCCTCTGGAGAAAGTTCGGTGTGATCATTGAGAACATCATGCAAAATTATGCTGGCATCAACGGTGCTCATATTTTTTACCCATAACTGTTTGCCATACGTCTTGTTCCTGGGTAATTAAATTGGGCTGGGCATGGTTTTTTAAGCAGCCGCGTAAACTCTTTTGGTGAGAGACCGGTGGTCTTTTTGGAGGTGTCTCGATCGTTTCAATACCGTTTTTGGCGGCAATTTGGGCGAGTAGCACCTGTACGAGCCGGAATTTATCGTTAGGGGATAAAGCGGTGATGGAGGGGAGTAAGTCGGCAATTGATGGACGCATGGCGATCGCTACTCCTCCCTAAACGCTACCATTGATCCGGGGTATTGAAGTCCAGATAGAGCAAGGGGTACAGCCCCTAGTCGATTGGGTTGGAGCGGGCGTGTGTGGGTCGCTACCATTGATCTCAATGCACCTGGATTTTACTGGGGGGTATAACGCCACAATAGCTAGCATCGCAGCATCCGGCTCACCATCCTCTAAAATCGGGAGACGTAAGCTCTTAAGGACTGGCGTTGATGAAACTGTTGCGCACCACCTTGAAATGGGGATATGTATTGCTGCTGCTGCCGGGGGTGATGGCCCTGAGTGCCTGGCAGGGCTACCAATGGTGGTATTGGGCGATCGCTCCCCTGGCCACAACGCCCGAGGCGCAAGTTGAGGCACAGGGCGGTGAAACACAAAGTCGTGAGACCACAATGCTGCAAGTTGAAATCCCCCAAGACACCTCCACGCGGCAGATTGGTGATGATCTCGAAGCGATGGGATTGATTCGCTCCGCTTGGGCCTGGAACCTCTGGGCCTCTTATCTCTCCCTGCAAGAGCGGGAGGGCTCCTTTAAAGCGGGGGTTTATCTGCTCTCGCCCCACAACGATATGAAAGCGATCGCCCAAACCATCTGGTCGGGCCAGGTGATGACCCAGGGCTTCACGATCCCTGAAGGCTGGTCGCTCGCTCAAATGGGCGACTATTTTGAGCAGCAAGGCTATTTTTCAGCCCAAGACTTCGCCCAAGTCGCTGGCCAAATCCCGCGCGATCGCTTCGACTGGCTCCCCGAAGAGATCAATAGCCTCGAAGGGTTTCTCTACCCCGATACCTATCAACTCCCCGAACCCGCCCCCACCCCCGAACAAGTGATCAACCAG
>JBMYQW010000411.1:0-4603 GCA_049601735.1 Spirulinaceae cyanobacterium | reverse complement strand
CTGACTAGATGAAGACCATTTTATAGTCGTAGTCAATGTGGGCGATCAGTCGGTAGTGGTTGCCGCTAATGTTGAAGACTGTGAAGTTCTCGATATCGAAGACATGATCAAACGATGGCGGCCTAGACTCCGGCGATGCGTGATGATCACGATCGCCACCTTCCTCCTTATTGGTAGCCTCTCGACCGTTGCGATCGCCAGCCCCGAAAAAGCCCCCGTTGTGCTCGATGGTCAAGTGCTCTTCTCGGTGGGAGAGTCGGGCAACTTCACCGCCCAAGAGCGGGCCAACAGCATCAACCAGACTTTGGCCCGTGAGGCCCAGATCCAGGAGTCCCCTGAGATCCGGGTAGAGCAAGAAGACGGTTTAACGATTCTGCGCTCGGACGATCGCTACCTCCTGACCGTCACCGAAAACGACCTGCAAAACGCCGCCTGGCCCAGCACCCAGGCGCTGATTTGGCGATCGTCCCTCCAGGACGCCCTCGATCGCGCCCAAGCCGAACGCAATCCGGTCTATCAGCGCGAAACAATGCGTTGGATGGGGCTGATGCTAGTGGGGTCATTGCTCCTGTTGGTGATCGTCCGTCAAATCACGACCCGTCTTTCCCGGCGTCTGATGCAGGCGATCGATAATCCCTCGGCGTTCATTTCCACCTGGGCCGAACCCGCCAGCCTATTGGTTCGCCTGATCCGCTGGGCAGCGGAGCTGGGCTTGGCGATCGGGCTCTTGTTTTTGATTAGTGAGCAACTGCCCCAAACCCGCACCTGGCGCTATCGCCTGCTCCGGCTCTGGAATGACCCCCTGATCCCGATCAATGACGGCGTCAGCAAGTCGCTCGCCGATCTGGTGCTGTTGATGCTGATCTCCCTCGGGCTCTGGTTTGGCGTCAGCATCCTCTCGCGCTGGTTCAAGCTGAAGATCTCCCGGCGTGCCGGTCGGGAATCGGCCACCTACGAGGTGATCGCCACCTTGGTGCAATACGTCTTGGTGATTCTCGGGCTGCTGATTGTGCTGCCGCTCTGGGGCATCAACCTCGCCTCCCTCGCCGTTCTGGGCAGTTTTCTGGGCGTTGGTCTAGGCTTTGGGGTGCAAAACATCATCAGCAACTTTGTCAGTGGTCTGATCATTGCCGTTGAGCGGCCCATTAAGGTGGGGGACTTTGTAACCGTGGGCGACTTTCAGGGCACGGTGACGCAGGTGGGCTCTCGCAGTACCCAAATCCGCACCCAAGACCAGGTGACGATCATTGTGCCCAACTCCCGCTTTCTGGAAAACGAGGTGATCAACCGCAGTCATGATGACACGATCTCGCGGTTGCATATTCCCGTGGGCGTAGCCTACAACTCGCCGATCGTCCTCGTGCGTAAGGCCTTGCTCGAATCGGCGACCCAACACCGCGAGGTACTGCTGCGCCCTGAACCCCAGGTTTGGTTTATCGAGTTTGGCGATAGCGCCCTCAACTTTGAGCTGTTGGTTTGGACGGTGGAGCCCAAGGAGCAGCAGCGGCTCAAAAGTGACCTCAACTATCGCATTGAGGCCAACCTCCGCAAGTATGGCATTGAAGTGCCTTTCCCCCAGCGGGACTTAAATGTGCGATCGCCCCACTTACAAACCCTCGTTAACACCATGCTCCAAAAACAGGGCGTCGAGTTGCCCCCCGAACCGACTCCGTCCTCTGAAGATAACTCCCTTGCCTTTCTGGATGTCGCCCCCGAAACCTCTACGATTGAGCAGTTTTCGTCACGGGATATTGAGCAACTGGTGGCAACCATGCGCGGCCCAGAGGGCATTGCTATTGAAGAGCGCCGCTATCGGTTCAATGTGTATCCCCGCTGCTTCGTGGGTACGGAGGCCGTGACCTGGCTGATGCAGCACCATGACTGTTGCCGGGAGTCAGCGGTGGCGATCGGACAGATGCTGGGCGATCGCGGCATTATCCATCACATCAGTGATGATCATCCCTTTGAAGATGCTTACCTGTTCTATCGGTTTTATGCGGATGAATAAGCTGCTGTTGTGAGTCAGCGAAGTGGGTCAAAAAGTTGTCTTAATACAGTGATGATTTAGGGGCTGTCATCACTTAGACTTCAAACTCTAACTGTGACTGGCTTACAGCCCCTTTCCCAGTTTTTTGGGTCGGGCGCTCTAGCACTTGTCCCATGAGGCTGCTGCGGTTAATTGATGACACGCCTTAATCTGTACTCTAAAAATACTCATCTGATTACAGAATGCCTTTATTGCTTTCCAGCCGTCATTCGTGATAACAATCGGGGATATTCTTGATTTCACCCCCCGTACCCCAAATGCCAGACTTTTTGCTTGAAGTCGGAACCGAAGAGTTACCGGCCGACTTTGTGGAGAGCGCGATCGCTCAATGGCAGCAGTATATTCCCGCCACCCTAGAAGAGAACTTTTTGGCAGCAGACGGGGTCGAGTTCTACGCCACGCCCCGACGGCTAGCAGTGGTGATCACGGGGTTGCCTGAGCAGCAGGCCGATCGCACCGCAGAAATTAAAGGCCCGCCCACCAAAGCTGCCTTCAAGGACGGCCAGCTCACGAAAGCGGGGGCAGGGTTTGCCAAAAAGCAAGGCGTCACCCCCGCAGACTTTGAGCTGCGCCCCACACCCAAGGGAGAATTTATCTTCGTCCAGAAGACGATCGCGGGCCAGCCCACCGCCGAAATTCTCAAGGTGGCGATCCCCCATTGGATTAACCAGCTAGAGGGACGGCGCTTCATGCGTTGGGGCAATGGTGAACAGCGATTTCCTCGCCCGATCCGTTGGCTGGTGGCGCTTTGGGGTGCGGCGGTGTTGCCGCTCGACTGGCACAACGGCAGTGAAACCATCGAGACCGGACGCCTCTCGCGGGGGCATCGCACCCTCAGCTCGGCGGTGGTGGAAATCCCCCGCCCAGCGGCCTATAGCTTGACGCTCAAAGAAGCCTTTGTGATAGTTGAGCCGGGCGATCGCCATCGCCAGATCCAAGACCAAATTCAGGCAGCGGCCCAGAGCGTGGGCGGTCATGCTGAGGTGATTCCAGAACTTCTGGCCGAAGTCGCCAATCTGGTGGAATATCCTAATGCGGTAGTGGGCACATTTGAAGCCGAATTCTTGAGCCTGCCGCCGGAGGTGATCAAGATGGTGATGGTCTCCCACCAACGCTACTTTCCGGTGCTGGCTAGCGATGCTCCCGATGCCCCCTTGCTGGATAAATTCATCACCATCTCCAATGGCGATCCCACCCAGGCCAGCGTGATCGCTGCTGGCAATGCGCGGGTGATTCGCGCCCGACTGGCCGATGGTAAGTTTTTCTACGATGCGGATTGCAAACAGCCCTTAGAAGCCCTGCTGCCGCAACTGGAGACCGTCACGTTCCAGGCAGATTTAGGCTCGGTGCGGGCCAAGGTGGAGCGGATTGGGGCGATCGCCCAGGCCCTCTGCCAACAACTCCAGCTTGGGGAGGAGGAAACGGCTCACGTCGAACGGGCGGCGCTCCTCTGCAAAGCCGACCTCGTCAGCCAGATGGTCTATGAATTCCCCGAACTCCAGGGCATTATGGGCGAGAAATATGCCCGCGTCGGCGGTGAACCGGAAGCGGTGGCGGTGGCGATTCGGGAGCATTATCTACCGCGTGGCGCAGACGATGACCTGCCCCAAGCCCTGACCGGCCAACTGGTGGGAATTAGCGATCGCCTCGATACGCTCGTGAGCATTTTTGGGCTGGGTTTAATTCCCACCGGGTCCTCTGACCCCTTTGCCCTGCGTCGCGCAGCGAATGCGGTGGTGAATGTGATCTGGGACGGTAGCTTGGGACTGGATCTCCAGGCTTTGCTAAAACAGTTTTCAGACCAATTCATCCAAACCTACCCCGAGCGGGAATCGCCCCTAGACCCATTGCAAGAATTCTTTCTGCAGCGGGTGCGGACGTTATTGCAAGATGATCTAAACATTGACTACGACTTGGTGAATGCGGTGCTAGGCGAGGGGGATGCTGAATATCAGACCCGAGTGCTGACGGACTTGCTCGATGGGCGCGATCGCGCCTGCTTCCTCCAGACTATGCGCAGCAACGGCCAGCTTGATGCGATTTATGAAACGGTCAATCGCTCGACCCGCTTGGCAGCTAAGGGCAATCTCGATACGCAACGATTGACGCCGCAGGATCGGGTTGACCCCAGCAAATTCGAGCAAGCCTCGGAACAAGCGTTGTATGATGCCCTACTTGAGCTGGTTCCTCAAGTGGAGCAAGCCCAGGCAAATCGGAACTATCAGCAGGTGGTCACGGGACTGACGGCGATCGCCCCGATCGTCAGTCGCTTCTTTGATGGCGAAGACAGTGTTTTGGTGATGGCAGAGGATGCAGCGGTGCAGACGAATCGTCTCAACCTGCTGGGGGTATTGCGTAATCAGGCACGGGTTCTGGCAGATTTTGGTGCGATCGTGAAGGCGTAACCATGGAGTAGATGTGGATTGGGCGGCAGTGCGATCGCCCACAATAATCGCCCACAACAGCCGCTCAGGCCTGGGTACACAAATCCGGATTGGGGATTAGAGTACTCCTTGAAAATAATTATCCCAAGGCAGGCGGGACGCCTGCGCTACG
>JBMYQW010000410.1:0-4639 GCA_049601735.1 Spirulinaceae cyanobacterium | reverse complement strand
AGGTTGGGTAGAGCGGAGCGAAACCCAACACAGGCAAGGTTTTGCGGGATTTTTTCTTTGATTATTTAATGCAGCGGAGATTATTTTGATCATAACCAACATTAATTTGGGGCAATTTTGCTCGGGTTAGGATGTTCAGATTGAATCCACGCCGCCCGCTTTAGCAGTCTAGCAACCTCTGGCTAAGGTTCTCGGGCTAAGATTCTCGGGCTAAAATTCCCGCCCCGAGCGATTGCCCCTGGCATTGTCGCTACCGATACACCACGCCAAAAAGCTCAAGATCCCGAGCCCCAAAAGCAGCCAGCCCCCATTACCCAGCATTCTAGCCAGGATGATTGGCCCATTTGCCAAAAGTTGCGCTCCTAGCCAATTGACCACCAGAGAGGTCAGGAGAATAACAAAAACGAGCATGGTTTCAAGGTCAGGTTTCAAGGTCAAGGCGAGGACTTCTATCTTACTCAGCAGGGCACCAACGATGATTTCGTTTATGCAAGAGAGCGATCGCCTCCGCTACCTGTGTCACCCCCAAGACTGTCCTGAGCAGTGATGATGTAGCTCAGGAGAGCAGCTAGGATGGAAATATGGAGTAAAGGCGATTTTTATAGACGGTGGGTTTAATGCCCAGCCCTTTGACGGCAAAGGGTTAGTGATTAATCTCAATAGAGCAAGGGTTGAGCCCGATTTTGGCGTATTGTTCCCCAGGGGAAAATGGCAAGTGGGTGTTAACGCTGCCTGAGAGCAATTAACCTCAATTCTCGGCTTAAAACTTCTCACAATCGTCCTTGGAGGAACGGATCATGGCGACCTTTCGACGCAACTCACTCATCTTTCTAACCTGTGCAATTTTGGGGATAGCCCTTCCCGTTGCTGCTCAAAATGCCAACTTTGACGTTTTGGAACTGTCTCCCGGTTTCGATCGCACCACGGCCAGTCGTCTGGGCAACACCAGTCGCGATCTCACCTTACAGGACTTGGCCGCTGATCTCAGCCCTACGGTTCCAGCAGCTTGCCGCATTGAGAGCCGCTACAGCAGCCAGCGCCCCGCTCATCGCATGACGCTGACCCAAGACCTCGTGGACTTGCGATTAACGGTGAACAGCAACGGCAAACCCACCACCCTGATGGTGCAAGATGACCAAGGTCGTCTCTACTGCGGCGCACCGGGCTCCCGGTTTAATCAAGACTCGGTGCTCGTCCGTACCCATTGGGAGGCCGGTGACTACAAAATTTGGGTTGCTGGGGAAAATGCCGGACAGCAATATCGTCTCTCGGCACGGGAATAGGTGGCGCTGGGAAGTCGCCCGCTGGCTTAGTCCACAAGGACGGGTATACTAAAAAGGGCTCTAAAAAGGGTTGGACGCAAGTAAAACTAAGGGCCAAGCAGTGCATTGAGAAGAGAATGCTTCCCAAACTATGTTTTTCTGATATCTGCCCCCTCTCCCAGTTCAAGGACTGGCTGAACCAAAAGGATGAGGGCAACGAGTTGTCGATTGCTAAGACACAACAGGGCGTTGCGCCCGTCTCTCCCGGTTCATCGCCCCAAAATCCCCCTGCTCCCGTTACAAGGGCTGCACTGCCGAGTTTGCCGCTCATTGGCTGGAAAGAAGACATCACCTTCACCCAACTGCCCCTGCCACCGATCGCCGCCAAAATCGACACGGGCGCTGACTCCTCGGCCCTCCATGCAACGGACATCAGCTACGAAGAGCGGGAGGGCAAGCGTTGGGTTCGCTTTGTCACCCATCCTGACCCCGACTCCACCGATCCGGCGATTCCCTGTGCGGCCCCGGTGCTCAAGCAACGCACCGTACGCAACTCAGGAGGGCAGGGGGAGCGGCGTCCGGTGATTCGCACCGAGATCCAGTTAGGAACCATGACCTGGCCCATTGATCTCACCCTCACCGAACGCACGGATATGAAATTCCGGATGCTTCTCGGGCGCGAAGCGATCTGTCAGCGGTTCTGGGTCGAGCCGAGCCAGCCGAATCTGCAAAGCGGCCGGAAAGAGACAAATCTTTAAGGGCCAAAATGCCCAGCAAAACCACCACAAAGGGATAATGAAGCGCAAGCCTAGGAGGTAGCCACGGGCGATCGCCCCATCGCAATATCCTCTTCCCCAGCATCCATCCGTCTAGACCCTTCTCCAGCAGCCCCGATGAAAATTGCCATTTTGTCCCAAGACGCTCACCTCTACTCAACACGCCGCCTCCGGGAAGCGGGAGAAGAACAGGGCCATGAAGTGCGGGTGATCAACTATCTACGCTGCTACATGAACATCACATCGCACAAACCGACCATTGTCTACAACGGCAAACCCCTCGAAGACTTTGATGCGATTATCCCCCGGATTGGCGCGTCCCGGACGTTCTATGGCACGGCGGTGGTACGGCAGTTTGAGGTGATGGATGTGTTTAGTGCCAATGAGTCTCAGGCCATTTCTCGCTCCCGAGATAAGCTCCGCTGTCTGCAAATTCTGGCCCGAGAGGGGATTGGCCTACCCGTAACGGGGTTTGCCCATGCGGCTCAAGATATTGACGGTCTGATTGAAACCGTGGGCGGTGCGCCCTTGGTGATCAAGCTGCTTGAAGGGACGCAGGGCTTGGGCGTAGTGCTCGCGGAAACCAAACAGGCGGCGCGATCGGTGATCGAAGCCTTCCGGGGCTTGGATGCCAATATTTTGGTGCAGGAATTCATTGAGGAAGCCAAGGGGGCTGATCTACGCTGTTTTGTCGTGGGGGGCAAGGTGGTCGCAGCCATGAAGCGCCAGGGCGCACCGGGTGAGTTTCGCTCCAACCTCCATCGGGGCGGCTTTGCCCAGGCCATGAAGCTCACGCCCGAGGAGCGCACCACAGCAACTCGCTCGGCTAAGGCGATGGGTTTGCACGTGGCGGGGGTGGATCTGCTGCGCTCCAACCATGGCCCAGTGGTGATGGAGGTAAATTCTTCACCGGGTCTAGAGGGAATTGAAAAGGCGACCGAGATCGATGTGGCGGGGAAAATTATTGAGTTTGTGGCCAAAACTGCTGCTAAGGGGCAAAAGCGCGATCGCATTAAGTATTGATTTCAGGGATAGACCGCCTTAAATCAAGCCCTCCTCCCTGTCCGCAGCGGTGGCGAAAACGCTACACTAGAGTGCGCTAAATCCCAAACCAACTTGAAGGTTGTCATTGTTGTGCAGCCCGCCAGCGATGGTAAATTTTGAGTGCATCTCTTTCTCGGCAGTGGCTATCATTCACCTATGGTTCATCAATGGGTAACCGGGCAACCACATAAGCAACAGGGTCTAGCCGCCCCGTCACGATCGCCCCGCCGCTTGCGATCGTATCGTTTTTGGCTGGGCTCCCTGGTGTCGTTGAGTCTCGCCCTGGGTATTGCCTATAAGCACCTGCAAGTTCAAGTGGCCCAGCCCCAGGCGGCGGTGGTGCTCGGTGGGCTCGAAACTCGTGAATCCTACGCGGCCGAGTTAGCGCAAAAGCATCCTCAGCTCGAAATTTGGGTTTCCTCCGGGAGCCCAGAGGGCTACGTTCGGCAGATCTTTGCCAAGGCTGGCGTGGGGAGCGATCGCCTCCACCTCAACTACGAAGCCCAAGACACTGTCACCAACTTCACAACACTCCTCGATGACCTCCAGAAACAAGGCATCACTAGCGTGTATCTGATCACATCCGATAACCATATGCGGCGGGCGCGCATTGTTGGTGAAATCGTCTTTGGCACCCATGGCATTGTGATCAAGCCCCTCCCCGTTGAGTCACCGGGTCAGGATGAAACAATCACCAAATGTGCGATCGATGGTCTGCGAGCTGTGCTTTGGCTGATCACGGGTGAGACGGGGGCCGAGTTCAAAGAAAAAATCGCCCGAGCATTCGAGATTTAGGGGCTGTCATCATTTAGATTTCAAACTCTGGCTACGATTGGCTTACAGCCCCTTTTTCTGCTTTTGTGGGTCAGGCGCTCTATCCCTTGTCCCATGAGGCTTCTGCGGTTAATTGATGACGCGTCCTAAACCATAGTCCAGGTGTATGTTGACCATTTCCCTTGGATGCCAATACAGTTGGCACTCAATAATCTTTGAGCCCAGACCGCATTAATGGTATGCATAGAGGGCATTCACGTTCGCTGGGAGTTCTGGATTGATGCATCCCCTCGACTGGGGCATTGTGGCCCTCTACGCCATCATTTTGCTGGGCATTGGCATTGCCGCCAGTCGTCAGCAGAAGAATACCGATGAATATTTCCGGGGTGCTCGTCGCTTGCCCTGGTGGGCGGTTGGCTTTTCGATTATTGCCACCTCGTTTTCGGCGGCCTCACTTCTGGGTGGCCCCGGCGAGGGCTACAATCACGGCTTCTTATATCTGCAACTCCAACTGGGTGACTTAATTGGCTACGGTCTGGTCATTGCCTTGTTTTTGCCCTTTTTTATTCGGCTCAATCTCACCACTGCCTACGAATATCTTGAGCGGCGGTTTGATGCCAAGACGCGATCGCTCGGCTCCCTCTGCTTCTTGTTGTTTGTGATTGCCCGTTTGGGCGGACTCCTCTACGCCGCTGCTTTGGTAGTGGCAACCGTGACCGGCCTACCGCTTTATCTCGCTATTTTGCTCGTGGGACTGGTTTCCGTCGTTTACACCGCCACGGG
>JBMYQW010000409.1:232-4658 GCA_049601735.1 Spirulinaceae cyanobacterium | reverse complement strand
CTGCTGGAGAGCCTCTTACCCGTGCTCCAGTTCATCCATGAGCGCCAGATTATCCACCGAGATATCAAACCCGAGAACATCATGCTCCGCCGCGCCGATCGGCAGTTCGTGCTGATTGATTTTGGTGTAGCGCGGGTCTTGAGTCAGACGGCGCTGATCGGCGGTGCAACGGTCATCGGCACACCGGGGTTTATGGCCCCGGAACAGATGCGGGGCAAGGTGCTGCCCGCCAGTGACCTCTACAGCTTGGGCGCAACTTGCCTGAATTTGCTCACGAACATTGACCCGGATGAGCTGTTTGATGTGGTGAACGAACGCTGGCGATGGCGCGATCGCTTGCCGCCTCAAACCCAGCTGCGTCCAGAGGTGGTGGGCGTGATTAACCAGCTGGTTGCGCCCTCCCTGCGGCAACGGGCTCAGAGCGCGATCGTGATGCTGCGTCAACTCGGCGTCGCAGCGCATCCGTCCAGCCGCTCCCCAACGGCTTCCCCCGCTGCGTCCTTCGCATCGGTCAACCCATCCGAGGTTGATGAGAATCAACCCACGGCGATCGGGGGCACAAATGACCCAGCCAATGACCCATCCTTAAAAAAAACAGCCATAAGCGACCAACCTACTGTTGTCTCTGGTACAGCCGCCGAGCAACCCGCTCCTCTGTCATCACAGCCTGAGCGAGAAGCAGGGCCCGCCATCCAGATCGACTACACCGGGCTCAAAACAGCCCTGATGCGCAAACGCTGGCGCAGCGCCGATGATGCCACGCGGGATATTCTCTGTCAGCTCTGTGGCAAGGCGAGCGGCGGCTATCTCTTCCCCAATGACCTCGCCCAGCTCCCCTGTGCTGATTTGCGAGCCATTGACTTTCTCTGGCGTAAATACAGTGAAGACCACTTTGGTTTGGCGATACAGATGCAGATCTACCAAGCTGCCCAAGCTGACTATGCGCAGTTCTGTGCCCAGGTGGGTTGGCCAATGCACAACCCCAATAACCACAACTATCTGCGCTACCAGCTCAAAGCCCCGCCGGGTCATCTGCCGTCACGCAAGTGGATGGGGGGCAGCCAGGGTTGGAAGCAGGCGGAGCAGTTTGACAAAAAGTTAGCGGCTTGTTTGCGTTGAGGACGGCCCATGGTCAATTTTGTAGCCACTCCTTGAGCTTTGCTACAGTCAGGAATATTGTTGACCCCCTAACTGTAACCGAATGCGTAAACTGCTCACCCTGGCGATCGCTGCCTGCCTTGGACTGGTTTTCTGGGCCTGTAGCCAGACGCCCAATACGGCTTCTCAGACTGCCGCTCAAGGCGAAAAACTCTTTGCCGCCCATGAGGGCGATCGCCCCGTCGCCACCGCAATCACCGCTTTGGCCCCGAGCCAGCCTGTGTTGGCAGGGACAGTGACTTATGGCACGACGGCTGAGGACGAACCGATTCACGGCTATCTGGCCCGTCCCGCCGAGCAGTTCGAGCCCAGCCCAGCCATCATTGTGATTCATGAATGGTGGGGGCTCAACGACAATGTTGCCACGATGACCCGTCGCTTGGCGGGCGAAGGCTACACCGCTCTGGCCGTGGATCTTTACAACGGTGAGGTTGCCCAGACGCGAGAGCAGGCCCGAGAGCTGGTGGGCACGGTGCGCAATGATCAAGGCGGCCCGGAACGGGCTCAAGATAATTTGCGTCAAGCCTACGCATATTTAGAAACGACCCAAAATGCCCCAGCGATCGCCAGTTTGGGCTGGTGTTTTGGCGGCACTTGGTCGCTCAATACGGCGTTACTCTTCCCGACGGAACTCGATGCGGCGGTGATCTATTACGGCGGCGGCATCACCACCGATCCGGAACAACTCAAAACCCTGGAAATGCCGATCATTGGCTTCTTTGGCGCAGAGGACAGTAACCCCGATCCGGAGACCGTGGCAGAGTTTGAGCGGGTGCTGAAGGAGCTGGGTAAATCTGTCGAGGTGCATCTTTACGAAGACGCCGGTCATGCCTTTGCCAACCCCTCGGGAACCCGCTACGTGGAAGCGGCAGCGATGGATGCTTGGGAGAAGACGATCGCCTTTTTGGCCGAGCATTTATCGTGAGAAAATAGGGCGTGTTACCCCCTGAAAGTCTCCTCCAACTGTGATGACTCAGAACAGCAATAATCTACCGAGTTTCAGACAGCGGTTGGCGCTCATGCCTGGTTGGTCAACAGAGATCGTCATTGATGCACCCTTACGGCAGGTCTGGAATCAAACTACCCACTTTGAGAGCTATTCGGAGTGGAATCCATTTGTGATTAAGGCTCAGGCTAAGTTTGAAGTGGGTCAGCAGATCCGCTTTTTAGAAGACCTGAAGCAATTCGATCAACATTGGATAACCGCTCAATTTCTAGAAATTGAGCCATTACATTATTTTGTTTGGCAAGGTCATTTTGCAGCACCATTCCTGTTTACCGTACGCCATTCATTCCGGTTTGAGGCAATCAATGAGAGGCAAACTCGCTTTGTGCAAATCCACGAGAATTCTGGTGTATTGATCCCCTTTTTGGCTCTGCGGGGAATCTATGCTGTGAGTTACCAAGGGTATCTTGACTTTGACCAGGCATTGAAACGGCAATGCGAAACGCTACAGGGTGAGGATTAGGGGGGTGCATGCATCCCAGTTGTGCAACTAAGCCCACCCTTCGGAAAGCTGTCGCAACATCTCCTAGCCCCTGCTGCGCACGACCTATCGGTCTACTCCCAAAAAGAGAGAAGGGTAGCAAGAGTCAAAGTCCCTCTCCCTACTTGGGAGAGGGATTTAGGGAGAGGGCGGCCTAAGTGGGATGTACCCGAGGATTAGGGTGTATTGATGAACCAACCCGAGGATGAACCCCGTCAAAACAGACTCGATCAATAATTTTCAGAAATGTAGATCAAAATGCCATTAGCGATCGCCCGCGCCATCTGATCGCGGAAGGCCGGATCGGCCAGACGTGGCGCATCCTGAGCCCCCGTCACAAAGCCCACTTCCACCAAAATGGAAGGAGCCGAAGTGTGACGTAGCACGTAGAATCGCGCCCGTTTCACGCCCCGGTTGCCAATGCTAATCTCGTTGAGAATTTGGCGCTGCACCGCTTCCGCCAAGCGCCGTCCGCTGTTGAAATAGTAGGTTTCCACGCCATTGACGTCCGGGCGACTCATGCTGATGGCATTGGCATGGATACTCACAAAGAGATTAGCCCGCGCTCGGTTGGACATCACCGCGCGGCCCTGGAGCGTAACATAGCGATCGTCGGAGCGGGTCATCATCACACTCACGCCCTGCTCCGAGAGCAGTCGCGCCACTTCCAAGGAAATGGGGAGCACCACATCTTTCTCGCGCAGGCCGCCAATGCCGATCGCCCCTGGATCGCGCCCCCCATGGCCGGGATCAATCATGGTTAGGATGCGGGCATTAGGAATTTCAAAGTCCGGCAGCGGCGTAGGTGCGGGGGCGTTCCGGGGGTCAGGGCGGGGGACGGCAATGGCGATCGGGTCATTGTTGAGCGGGCGATCGTCATCGAGAACCCGACCGGAGCGGGGCACGATCGCCAACCCCAAACCGCCGCCGGAGAGTTCCCAACCGGGGCTATTGGGTTCGACGGTCAGGGTAATCTGCTCGTCTTCAAATTCAATTGTGCTCACACCGTAGCGATCCACATTCAGCCTGCGCTGCCGCAGTAGGTTATCGGGGATCTCAACGCCCTCAAAGTCCATTTCAATCGTGCGGCGATCGCGGCTACGATCAATGTCCACATCGTCCAGGTCTTCGGCATCGGTGCGGATATAAAAGCCATTTTGGGTGATGCGAAAATTAGGCACAGAAATTCCCCCCGATTGCGCCCCAATGCGTTGGGGCTGGGGTAAAATCACCGTCCATTGTCGCCCCCGCGCACTTTTAAACTCCACCGCGTCCGGGTCGATCGTGTAGCCTGGGGCCATCTCCACCACAACCCGCGTCGTCGAGCGGCTAAATTGCCCAATCCGTACCTCTCGCACCAGGCTACCCACTCGCTGCTCAAGCGTCCGGCCGCCGCCGAGTTGCGTTCCGGGCAGGTCGATCACGAGGCGGATGGGACGGTTGGGGTCCCTCAGTAACTGTGCCCTCGGCTGCACAGTACTGTCTGTGGAGAAGGTGAGGCGATTGTCGCGTTCGCTAAACCGCCATTGTAAAAATCGACCCGCCTGGGCAGGTGTCGCCCAGAGCAGCAGGCCCAAGACCGTTAGAGCAAACCAACGCAATTGCATGATGGGAAAACTTCGGAAGGGTGTGAGGATGCGGTTAGTCTAGGGTGATCCCAGACGATGCGCCGTCCGATTTTAGCGTATTGCTGTGGGTGCGTTGTGGGGGTTCGCAATTGTGTAACGCCCAGAATTGCCCATCTTGCTCGGAATTTTGGCCAGGATTCAGCCTACTCGAAA
>JBMYQW010000409.1:0-222 GCA_049601735.1 Spirulinaceae cyanobacterium | reverse complement strand
ACCGAAGCCACTGCGCCCGTCTTGCACTAAAATTAGGGGCGGCATTCGCACAGGGCATCCCCCCGTTAAAAATTTACCGTTAGAAATTTACTGTTAGAAATTCATTGTGGCAGCGGTCATCCTGGAGAAAATCTATAAGCGTTTCCCGGGTCTAACGGGTGCCAAGGCGCAGCGCACCCAAGGAGTCGCCGTGCTGCGCAGCATTGACCTGACGGTTCAAGA
>JBMYQW010000408.1:0-4659 GCA_049601735.1 Spirulinaceae cyanobacterium | reverse complement strand
GCTCGGGCTGTGCCGCCCGAGAGCAGCAGCCCTGCCCCCATCCAGCCGCCCGAGAGTAAGCCTAAATTGAGCATGACCGCGCCCAGCCAACGGGGCAACGTTTTTCGGTTCATATCATTACCATCGCTTCAACACAACAGGATTCAACCATTGCACCCTATAATGAGAACCTTCTAATTTCCGGACCATTCACAACTGGGGTGAGGCGTGATGAGTATTCAAGATCTAACGGGAAAAGACCTCCTGAGCCTTGCGGACTTGAGCGCCGCGCAACTAACTAATCTGGTTCAACTCGCCTCGGATCTCAAAAGCGATAAAACGCACCTCACCTGCCAAAAAGTCTTGGGTCTTCTCTTTTATAAGGCATCCACCCGGACAAGGGTGAGCTTTTCGGTGGCAATGTACCAACTTGGCGGTCAGGTGATTGACCTCAACCCCCAGGTGACGCAGGTGGGACGCGGCGAACCGATTCAAGATACGGCTCGCGTACTCGATCGCTACCTGGATATCCTGGCGGTGCGCACCTTTGCCCAAGCGGATCTGGTCACGTTTGCCCAATATGCTCAAATTCCGGTGATCAATGCCCTCACAGATCTCGCCCATCCCTGCCAGATTTTGGCCGATCTGCAAACGATGCAGGAAGAATTTGGTGCGCTGGCGGGGCTCAACCTAACCTATCTGGGCGATGGCAATAATGTCGCCCATTCGCTGCTGCTGGGTTGTGCGCTGGCAGGCGTGAACATCACGGTCGCAACCCCCCCGAATCACCAACCCGATGCTCAAGTGGTTGAGCAAGCCCAAGCCCTGGCGCAACAGGGGGCGAAGATTACCGTGACCGAAGATGCGATCGCTGCCGTCCAAGGGGCTAATGTACTCTATACCGATGTTTGGGCCAGCATGGGTCAAGAAGACCTAGCAGATAGCCGTGTGCCCCTGTTTGCGCCGTACCAGATCAATGGCGAACGTCTAGCGGCGGCGGATGCGGGGGCGATCGTGCTCCATTGCCTGCCCGCCCACCGAGGGGAAGAAATCACCGAAGACGTGATGGAAGGCGCTCAATCTCGCCTCTGGGATCAAGCCGAGAATCGGATGCACGCCCAGAAAGCCCTGATGGCAGCACTGTTGGGTCTGGTTTAAGACCGCCGATCCGAAGCCCTCATTTTCGACGCGACATACTGAGGGCTTCAGGCGCTTTCCGGATGAATTCTAAACGTTTTACGGTTTCTTCATGAACAAACGCCGAAGATACATCTACCTTTCACAAGATGTTCACAACTATGCATTAGGGTAATGAGAGTATCTACCTTATTCTGCCTCGGTCATGACTTCTATTCTCCATCCCCCCCAAGTTCAAACCGTTCAAACCCTCCGCCCTAATCCGGCTGTCCGCTATCAAGTCACTCCTGAAGTCGGAGGCACCTGGCTGAATCCGAGAGATCCGTTAACGCTGCTGATGGTGGTCGGAGTTTTTGGTTTAACGGTGGCGATCGCCGCCGTCAAGGCGCACTGAAATATTTCGCAAACTCCACGAGCGGATACTTCCCCCCAACCCTACCCAAGACCCCGAACCTCAATCGGTCGGCTCTTTTGTCACAATAATGAAGAATTACATCTTCATGGTTGAGGCATTCCCGATGAGCATTTCCGTCAAGTCACTCTACGACTGGTATCGCAACACTCTGCGCAACCCCAAGTATCGCTGGTGGGTCATCGCTGGCACATTGGCCTATATTCTCAGTCCGTTTGATATCGCCCCGGACTTTCTCCCGATCGTTGGTCAGGTGGATGACTTGATGATTCTGACGTTGCTCTTGGCAGAGATCTCTCAGATTGTGATGGATTTTGCCCGCAACAAGCGCGACGTAGCAGTGGACAGCCCCGAAACTCCCAACAGCGAGACCGTGGATGTAAATGCGGTTTCGGTTGAAGAGTCCTAAGCGTCAGCTAATCTCTAGCGAGTAAGATGCTCACGCTACGGGTATTTGAGAAAATTAACCATAGCGCAGGCGTCTCGCCTGCCTTGGGACGACTTTTGTCAAGCAGTAGCCAGGGGGAAGCACTATGCAGATTTTGATTGTCGAGGATGATGCGGAAATTGCGGAACTGCTCCAGAGCACCTTGGCGCGGGAAGGGTTTAGCTGCGATCGCGCGGCCGATGGGCAGCAAGCGCTCAATAGCGTTCAAGCCCAGTCGCCGGATTTAATCATTCTTGACCTGATGCTTCCCCGCCTCGATGGTTTAGAGGTCTGCACCCGCATTCGCCAAATGCCCACAGAAAAAGATCCGTATATCCTGATGCTCACCGCTCGAGGAGAAGAAATTGACCGGGTTATTGGCTTGTCAACCGGTGCAGATGACTACATGGTCAAACCCTTTAGCCCCCGAGAACTGGTGGCACGGGTTCGAGCATTATTGCGCCGGAGCCTCCGAGGCGATAAAAGCCGGAGCTATCAAACTCGACACCTGACCCTAGACCTTGACCAGCGTCTGGCCAGTCGTCACTCGCTGGGGCAACCCGATGAGAGCCTAGACTTAACCGCCTTGGAGTTTAACCTACTCGCTGCTTTGATGAGTCATCCGGGTCGGGTTTGGACTCGGCCGCAACTGATTGAGCAGCTTTGGGGAAATGATTTTTTTGGCGATGAACGGGTCGTAGATACCCACGTGGGGCGGCTGCGCAAAAAGGTGGAGTTTGACCCCGCCCATCCCCAATTCATTAAGACCGTCATTGGTTTGGGCTATAAGTTTGAAGACGAGACGGTCTAATAAGGGAGGGCTCAAATTGTTCATAACGCAATGTAGGGGCGGGTTTTAAACCCGCCCCTACAGCATTTTTATTTAAAGTGCGCCAGCAAACTGGATTGGTTTTAACCTACGCTTGCCACTTCTCGGCTACCAATTCAGCCAAATCCACAACGCGCTGGGAATAACCCCATTCGTTGTCGTACCAGCCCACCACCTTCACCATGTCACCATCCATGACCATCGTGAGGCTTGCATCCGCGATCGAAGAGCAGTCCGTACCCCGATAGTCACAGGAGACCAACGGTAAGTCGTTGTAGCCCAAGAACCCTTGCAGAGGGCCTTCCGCGGCTTCCTTCAGCGCCTCATTGACCTGCTCCGCAAAGGTCTTCTTTTCGACCTGCGCCACCAAGTCCACGATCGAGACATTCGGCGTTGGCACTCGCAAGGCGATGCCGTTGAGCTTGCCCTGCATTTCAGGGATCACCAGCGCAACGGCCTTGGCTGCCCCCGTCGTCGTCGGCACAATATTCAAAGCTGCTGCCCGTGCTCGACGTAGATCACGGTGGCTGGCATCCAGCAAACGCTGATCACCCGTGTAGCTATGAGTCGTCGTCATCGTGCCCTTAATGATGCCAAAGCTATCATGGATAACCTTGACGATCGGAGCGAGACAGTTGGTGGTGCAACTGGCGTTGCTGACCACTTTATACTTGCCATGCTCATAGTCTTGGTGGTTGACTCCCATCACATAGGTCCCAATCTCACCCCCCTTGCCAGGGGCTGTAATCAAAACTTGCTTGGCACCAGCCATGATGTGTTTCGAGGCCTTCTCTTCCGTGACAAACACACCTGTTGATTCGATGATCAGATCAACATCCCATTCTCCCCATGGCAAATTCAGGGGGTTGCGATCGGAGACGCATTTGATGGTCTTGCCATTCACGGTCAGGGAGTTCTCGTCCGCATCGATCTGTGCGTCCAGCTTCCCTAACATGGAGTCGTATCTCAAGAGGTGGGCGTTCGTCCTAGGGTCAGAAGTATCATTGATCCCCACCACATCAAGCTGGGTATTTTCACGGCCGAGCCAGCATCGTAGGAAATTCCTGCCAATCCGTCCAAATCCATTGATTGCTACTCTAATCACTTGCGTCTTGCCCTCTAAAATCTAGATTCAATAACATTAAATGATTCTTTAATGATTCAAATCATATCGCAAAGCCTGACGAAATCTATCGCGGCCGGGCAGAAATTTTCAAACTTCGGCGGAATCAACGGTTCAAGGGCGGGGCTCAAGGGCTGGGGTTTTGTCCCTTCTGCTCCCCTTGGCTGCCTTCGCTCTTCCCGAGATGGGATGAGACGGCAAGTTTTTTCTACGGACGCAGGATTATAGGGACTGAAGAGTGGAAAACCAACCTCTCGCCTGCTAAATTGCAAGCATTATTGAAATTCCGAGCCAGAGACGCACTCATTCTGAGTCCCTCAAGCTAGGTAGTCGGTTCGCCCAGAATCGCAAATACCTGATAATATGGCGCGTGATTGCGGCATCCTTAAAAATACGGTGTGTGAGGAAATTTAGATGTCCAAGACAATTAACTTGCGGGGTCAGCCCGTTCATTTTATTGGCATTGGAGGGATTGGTATGTCTGCTCTGGCTTATATTCTGGCAGAGCGGGATATCCCTGTTTCCGGATCAGATGTTCGGAAAACCCATATTACCAAGCGCTTAGAAGCGGTTGGTGCAACCATTTTTATTGAGCAACGGCCGGAAAATCTAACGATTTTTCAACCCCCCCCTACTCAAGACGCCGTCCTGACATCAGAGTCCTATGCTGCTCAACGGCAGAATGCTTTAAACGGACAAGCGATCGCCCTCGTCGAGCCTCCAGAACCCAAGGTTCTGACTCCGCAAGTCGT
>JBMYQW010000407.1:0-4670 GCA_049601735.1 Spirulinaceae cyanobacterium | reverse complement strand
AGATAACCGATTGATTATTCCTCGGGCAGGCGGGACGCCTGCGCTACAGGTTTATATGGGTTCAATATCCCGTAGCGCGGGCATCTTGCCCGCCACTAGGCGCTTTCTGTGTTCGTACAATCCGGATTTCGTATTAGCTGGCAAAGGGAGCGATCGGTCTTCCTTTGCTGGCTTTGCATTGCAGTTGAAGTACAAGCCTGAACAGGCCTGGAGCGAAACATGACCTACGATTTTGATTTATTTGTCATGGGTGCGGGTTCCGGTGGCATTGCCACTGCGCGCCGCGCCGCAGAATACGGCGCGAAAGTTGGGATTGCTGAAAATAGCGGTCGTCTCGGGGGGACTTGTGTCAATAAGGGGTGTGTCCCCAAGAAGCTGTTGGTTTATGCTTCTCGCTTTCCGGGCTTGATGACAGATGCGACGGGCTATGGTTGGAGTCCGGTCAAGAGTGAGCTGAACTGGGACGAATTGATCACCCGTGTTAATGAAGAGGTTTTGCGCCTCAATGGCATCTATCAGCGGATGCTGGATAACTCGAAGGTTGAGATTTTCCATGACACGGCCCAGCTCGTGGATGCCCATACGATCCAACTGGGCGATCGCACCATTACGGCCGATAAAATTTTGATCGCCGTGGGCGGTGAGCCCACCCGGCCAGACATTCCCGGTATTGAGCACGCCTTGATTTCTGATGATCTCTTTAACCTGCGACCCCAGCCGAAAAAAATCGTGCTCCTCGGCGGCGGCTATATCGCTTCTGAGTTTGCCTGTTTGCTCAATGGTCTGGGCGTGGAAGTCATCCAGGTCATCCGGCGCGATCGCATTCTGCGGGGCTTTGAAAATGAGCTGCGCACGGAAATTCAAAATGCCATGCTGGCCCATGGTATTCGGATTATCACAGAGACCAACGTAAACTGTATTGAAAAAACAGACGAGGGCATTAGCCTCAAGTTGCGGTACTCAGAAAACTCCGAGGAGATTATTGCCGATGGTGTTTATCTCGCGGCGTTGGGGCGGCATCCGAATACGGCCGGGATTGGTTTAGAGAATACGAAAGTCGAACTGAATAGTCAGGGATTTGTCCAGGTGGACCAATATAGTCAAACGGCTGAAGAGAATATCTATGCGGTCGGTGACTGCTGTGGCAAGAAAGAGCTGACGCCAGTGGCGATCAACGAAGGTCGGGCCTTTGCGGACACGGTGTTTGGCGGCAAGTCTCGGGTGATGGCCTACGACAATATTGCCACGGCGATCTTTACCACACCAGAAGCGGCAACTGTGGGCATGACGGAAGACGAGGCGATCGCCGAATACGGCGAAGACCGAATTGAAACCTATCGCAGTCGGTTCCGGTCGATGTACTATGTGCTGCCCGGCAAGGACGAAAAGACACTCATGAAACTGGTGGTGGACAAAGAAACGGACAAGGTGCTCGGCGCTCATATGGTCGGTGACTACGCCGCGGAGATTATTCAAGGGGTAGCGATCGCGCTCAAGATGGGCGCAACCAAAGCCAACTTTGATGCCACGGTGGGCATTCACCCCAGCTCGGCTGAGGAGTTTGTGACGATGCGATAGGGCCGCAAGGCGGAGTTTTAGAGTTCAAAGTTCAGATTGATTACCCAAACAATCTGAGTTTCGGTTAAGCCAAGAGCACGAAAGTTGTAAAACTCAATGAAATCAACGATACTGGCTCCGGTATTGCCGGAGTCTGAGGGGGCAATCTCCCCCTCAGCGAGAGGTGTCGGGGGGCTGGTCCCCTGACAACCGGGTTTGAAAATGAGATTTTAAGGCTTTGAGGAATGCGATCGCTCCGCTTATCCAGAACTCAGGTTGAT
The DNA here is from genome assembly GCA_049601735.1 of Spirulinaceae cyanobacterium. Lineage (GTDB taxonomy): Bacteria > Cyanobacteriota > Cyanobacteriia > Cyanobacteriales > Spirulinaceae > SIO3F2. The sequence goes on along the minus strand of JBMYQW010000407.1, from coordinate 2,832 downwards.
CAGCATCTTGGGGATTTTGAGTGAATGGCTGATTTCTGCTGTTCTGTGGTCGAGCGATCGCTGATACAGTAGAGAGCGCAATTCTCACCCGACGCGCAGGCGCTGCCGCAGATCATCATGACCGCCCTCGACGACAAAACCATCGTTAAAGACTACTTCAACACGAAAGGCTTCGATCGCTGGCGACGCATTTATGGTGATGGAGAAGTCAACACTGTCCAGTTGGATATTCGTGATGGCCACCAGCAGACGATTGATCAAGTCCTAGCCTGGCTCCGTGCTGATGGCAACCTGGCGCAGCTCACGGTTTGTGATGCGGGCTGTGGGGTCGGCAGCCTCAGTCTACCGCTGGCCGAGGCGGGAGCCACGGTTAAGGCTAGCGACATCTCGGAAAAAATGGTCGGCGAAGCGATCGCCCGCGCTCAGACCGCGTTGGGCAATACGACGAATCCGACCTACAGCGTGCAAGATCTCGAAGCCATCACCGGTCAATACCATACAGTTGTCTGTCTGGATGTGCTGATCCATTACCCTGATGCAGATATTGCCGCGATGCTGCGCCACCTGGCCGAACGGGCCGAGCAGCGCCTGATCCTCAGCTTTGCGCCCAAGACGTTTGCCCTGAGCCTGCTCAAAAAAGTCGGTGAATTTTTCCCTGGCCCGAGCAAGACGACGCGGGCCTATCTCCATTACGAGACCGAAATTATTCAACTCCTCATGAACAGCGGCTTCAAGATTGAGCGCAAGGGCATGACCAGCACCCGCTTTTATTTCTCTCGCATCATTGAAGCCACCCGGCTTTAGAATCCGTTAGTCAAAGAGGGCATTCAGCAAGACCTCGGCCAGGGGCATTCCTTTCATATCTTCGATCGTGATTGTATTGACGATATCGAACTTAGCTCCAGCCGCTTCGAGCTGATCATCAAGGGCAACCAAAAACTGGGTGGCTAATTTGTCGCGCCCCACTTGCACCAGCGCAATCCCGAGTTCTTCATCCCGGTCAATTTTGCGGGAGGCTTCAATGATGAGACGCATCACGGAGCGGCGATCGTTGGGTTCGCCATCGGTAATGACGATGATCGTCTCGCCATTGGGTTTAGCCAAGCCCGCTTCTTTGCGATCGAAGTAGTTGGTGAGGGCATCGTAGAGCACCATGGCGAGGTCGGTCTTGCCCATCGGGTCATGCTCGGCAAAGACCTGGGAGACCGAGTCCGAGGTGACATTGTCATAGCGTTTGAAGCGCCCAGAAAACAGGTAGAGCGTAATACCATCGGGGTCGAATTTTTCACATTCTTGCGCGAGGGCCAGGGTAGATTCTTGCACGGCGAGCCAACGGCTTTTACCGCCCGGTTGGTCTTGGGTGGACATACTGCCGCTTTTGTCGATGATGAGCGTGTAGTCACGGATCAAGGTGGAGTCGCTGGTGGGGGTAGCGGCGGGATTTACCATGGGTAGAACCAATCTCTTAAGGTCACGAGGGGCAGAACAATGCCTTGTTTAACAATGCTTTTAGGGTAAGGGGAGACCGCGGCGATCGCCCTAAATCCTTGGTTTTGGTTAAGGTCTTCTCCTTTCACCGTTACTCATTGTTGCTATTCTCATTACCGCTATTCTCATTGCCGCCATTGGGTGCATTGGCGGGCGGGAGCGAAGGCGGTGCTGCGCCGCCGCGATCGATAATTTCAATATCCCATTGACCACTGCGATTGCTCTCGAAGGCGATCACGCGCCCGTTGCCGCTAATGGTGGGGCGGCGCACTTCGCCTCTAAACTCACGGGTCAGGACTTGGGCGTTCAGGGTCTGGCGATCGTAGACAAAGACATCGGGCTTGCCGTATTGCTGCGACACATAGACGATGTAGCGACCGTCGGCGCTGATCGCCGGTTGCTCCACAAAGCTGCCGGGTGCGTTGAGCCCGGGGAGTGGAATTAATTGACGGCGACGGATATCGTACAGATAAACTTGGCGCTGGGCGCGGCGATCGGAGCTAAAAACGAGATAACGACCGTCGTAGGAGAGATGGGGTTGATGTTCCGCCGCTGGGCTGTTGAGGGTACGTCCGGTGGCTTGGGGCGGCGGGGTGAGGCGATTGGGGCGATCGCGGCAGCCGCTCAAACCGAGTAAACCCAACCCGCCGAGGAGAATCCCCCAGCGCCAAATTTCCCAGCACCAACTTCTCCAACACCAAATCCCCCTGCGCCAACACTTGCTTCGTTGCGCCTGCCCCAGCCCCACGGCACTAGACATCGGCCAGAGGCGGCTCCGGCAGGGCACAACAGTTCACCTCTTCAATGCAGACTTTGCCCCATTGCAGCGCCCAACGTACCAGAGCCACCCGATTTTGGGTTTGGGTTTTGGTCAAAATATGGCTGACATGATTGTCTACGGTACGCTTGCTGATCGCCAACCGCTGGGCAATGTCTTGGTTCGTGAGACCCTGGGCTACCAGCTCAATAATTTCGAGTTCTCGTTCAGAAAGAACCAGTCGCTGCTCGGACTTCTTTGCCGCTGCCATGCTGACGCCTTGTCATTGGTTAACCAGTATTTGTACCCATCATGGCATGGAACAGAGCATTTGGTCTTTGACCTCAATCAAAGTAAATGTGACCCGTTCGGCAATGATGAGGAGCAAGACCATCGATCGGTAATGGGGCAAAAAAAAAGAGAGCCACCTAAAGTGACTCCCCCAATCATCAGGGTGCATCTACAGTTCTTACTATAGCGACAAAAGAGGGGGGTGTCACCCCTCCCCTTCAACTTTTTTCTTTTTAGAACCAATATTATACTTAGTCTCAAGAATCCAATCATTCTTGTCCTTATAGGAAAGAACT
>JBMYQW010000406.1:0-4672 GCA_049601735.1 Spirulinaceae cyanobacterium | reverse complement strand
GTTAACTGACGGGGATCAAGCGTCATGATCTTTAACCAAGAAAAAATGCTCCAGGAAAGTACGGTCTTGATGGTTTCAATGCCCGTAGCGCGGGCGTCTCGCCCGCCTTGGATAATATTCTGAATACGTTGAGAGCCGTTACACCTGATAATTCACAACCCGTGCAAACCCCTCGGGATCGAGGCTCGCGCCTCCCACCAAGGCCCCATCAATCTCGGGTTGAGCCATGATTTCATCCACATTAGCGGGCTTGACCGAACCGCCGTACTGAATCGTCACCTCGGGGTTCGTGAGTTGCTGCCGAATTATACCGATCACCCGATTCGCCTCATCGGAGGCGCAGGTATCGCCTGTGCCAATCGCCCAGATCGGTTCATAGGCAATCACCAAATTGCCCTGATCCACCCCCACCAGATCAATGCTCAATTGTTTTTTGATGATGGCTTCGGTTTCCCCCGCATCTCGCTGGGCCTTGCTCTCCCCCACACAGAGAATCGGCGTCAAACCATAGGACTGAGCCGCTTTGAGGCGCAGATTCACCGTCTCATCCGTTTCGCCAAAATATTGCCGTCGTTCGCTATGACCGACAACAACGTGCGTGATCCCGGTTTCCTTGAGCATGGGGCCGGAGACTTCGCCCGTATAAGCGCCTTGGGCTTCCCAATGGATATTTTGCGCCCCCAAACGAACATGACTGCCGTGGAGGGCTTGAGACATGGAATGCAAGGTTGTAAAGGGGACACAGAGCAATACACCCCGCTCGGGGTCGCTCTCCTGGAGCGCCGGCAGGAAGGCTTTGAGGAAGTCCTTCGCCTCCGCCTGCGTCTTATACATTTTCCAATTCCCAGCAATCAAAATTTTTCGCACGACTGTTTTACATCCCATGAAATCGCCTAAAGCCTTACCAGTGTAGGGCCTGAGACGTCGCTTTGAAAAGCAGCTTGGGGCTAGGCGAGGCGATCGCCCAGCCAATAGGTGTGCATGGCACCCTTGCCTTTAATGTCAACTGTGCCCCGTTCCGTAAAGGAATAGAGATTTTGGAGGGCTTGGTAGACCGCTGCGGTCACTTGGATTTTACCGGGTAGACCCGTGGATTCCATGCGGGAGGCTACGTTGACCGTGTCGCCCCAGAGGTCATAGGTAAAGCGTTTCGTGCCAATCACCCCCGCCACCACCGGGCCGGTATGAATACCGATGCGAATTTTGAGCACCGGGTCTTGGGCATCTTGCTCCGGGAAATGGGCCCAAGAGAGGGCATCTACGGCGGTTTGCATGGTTAAAGCCATTTCGGCCATGGCTTCGAGATGGTCGGTGCGGGGGCTGGGCAAGCCGCCCGCGACCATGTAGGCATCACCGATGGTTTTGATTTTTTCCAGACCCAACCGCTCGGCAAAGGCATCAAACTGCGAGAAGATCTCGTTGAGCAGTTGCACCAGCGAAAACGGCGTCATCTTCTGGTCTGAGAGCTGGGTAAAGCCGACGATATCCGCGAAGAGGATGCTGGTGGACTCAAACTGCTCGGCGATCGACTCGTTGGCTTCCGCTAAGCGGCGGGCAATCTTTTGGGGCAGCACATCAAACAGCAGCTTCTCGGACTTTTGTTTTTCGAGGCGTAGGGCCTGCTCGGCGGCTAGGCGTTGCTCTTCGGCCTGTTGGGTGGCGATCACCTTACCGAGGCTCTGGGCCATCAGTTCGATCAGTTCGATCTCACGATTTCTAAAGGGGTGCGATCGCGGCGTCTGATCCATAAATACCAAGACACCATAAATCTGGCCCTGCACCCAGAGCGGCGCACCAATGTAGCATTGCGCCCCAATGCCTTGAGAAATCGTCGCCTCGGTCAGTTCGGGAACCTGGCTCACGTCATGATAGGCGCGGGTCTGCTGGTGGGCCACCACCTGCGCGGAATAGGTTGCGGCGAGGGGCACATTGTTTTGGGGGGTAATCCCCTCCGGCTCCACATGAACCGCAATCACCTGGTATTGCTCATCCGCAATCCGGCTGACGCTGCCGCTGCGCAGGTTCAAGAGCTTGCAGCCTGTGGCTAAATAGTCATCAAAGCGATCGGTCAGGGTCGCGTGCTCATTGGTATCGAGGCGGTGGAGTTCCTTGAGTTGGGTGCTAAACTCTTCGAGCATTCGGGACTGTTGGGCGAGCTGGCGCTGGATATATTGCAGCGTGAGTTGGTTCTCCACTCGTACCAACACTTCCTCAAAGCGAAAGGGTTTGGTGATGTAGTCCACACCCCCAACCTCAAAGGCCTTGACCTTGTCAGCAGCATCATTGAGCGCACTCAAGAAAATAACCGGGATCTTGGCGGTTTGCTGGGCCGCCTTGAGGCGGCTACAAACCGTATAGCCATCCATCTCCGGCATATTAATATCGAGCAACACCAGATCCGGTGGCTTCACGAGCGCCGCCTTGAGCGCCGTCGGGCCGCTGGTGACGCCGCGCACCCGATAGCCCCGATTGGTCAAGATTTGGGAAATCAAGCGGAGATTGGTCGGGGTATCGTCCACAACCAAAATGTCTGCCCCTAAAATACTTGGGTCTGATTGTCCAAAACTTGGAGCCATTTGCAGTATCCGCCTACAGTGATGCCCTGAAACAGTCAGGCGCTTGTTTGTTGTCCCAGACGATAAGGCCCAAATCAGGATGGTTATCTTCAAGACAACACCAACCCACGGTCTAAACCGATGGTCTAACCTATCGTCGCACTAGCGAATGGCCAAGGGCAAGGGGAGGAGGCCAAGCTCGACGTAACCGCATTCTATGGGGATAGTACGTCCTACATTTCATGGGGATTAATCCCCACACAGCCAAAGCCTTGCGTTTCGGCATCTTCCCGATTGGTCTGGCCGAGGGCCGGGAGAACTTCAGCAAAGGCAAGGCGTCGAAAGGGCCAACCCTCCGAGCTATCACATTCATGCAATGTGCAAATGCAGGCAAACAAGGGAATCTCGGGATGTGTTTGATGCCATTCGTTCAAAATGTCGGCAATGGGAACTGTTGGATCATCTTCAAACAGACGACTGGGGGCCGGTTGGCCAGCGGCATGGGCGATTTGTCCGCCGCCGAGAATGGCTAGGCTGATGAGACCCGTGAGTACGGACAAGAATTTCATGGAACTTGAGAGAGCGCAATAGATTCACTATAGTCGCTGGGTTTTGGCGATGATAGGAGCTCTTAATAGTATTATCATGCTGCAAATACCCACGGTTTTTTGACAGGAGTTGATTTGCTTTGGCGCTCTGCACCAGGGAGCGTATCAACAGGAAACGCATCACCCGTCGGGGTAGGTTGCGCCTGTGGCGTTTCCGGATGTGGAGGTTGTGGTTGAGCGGTTGATGAGGGTGTGAGGTGTACTTGCATTACAATCTCAGAAGAGTCAGATCGATGCGAGTCTTATGAATACGATTACCGACAAAGTGCTCACGGGGCAGTTGATAGAAACCTTGAACCAGGTTTGTGATGCTCATGGGCCGGTGACCATTACCCGTGAGGATGGCCGAGCGGTTGTGATGCTTGCTCTGGAGGAATATGAGTCGCTAGCGGAGACGGCATATCTTTTGCAAAGTCCGAGGAATGCCCAGCGGTTGATGGAGTCGATTGCGGAGTTAGAGGCGGGCGGCGGGCAAGAACGGGAGTTGATTGAGTGAGGGTTATTTTCTCTGAGAATGCCTGGGAAGATTATTTGTATTGGCAGCGGCGCGATCGCAAAATGCTTAAACGGATTAATGCCTTGATTAAGGATATTCAACGACAGCCATTTGAGGGGATTGGTAAGCCGGAGCCGCTGAAGTATGGCTTATCGGGTTATTGGTCGCGGCGTATGACTGAGGAGCATCGGATTATTTATAAGGTTGAGCAGGATGCGATCGAAATCGCCCAAATCCGTTACCACTACTAAGATTTTATAGGGATGTGATTAGGATTTATGTAGTTCGGGGGAACTCATTCTTCACCTCTAACTCTATCCTTTCCCTGTTTTGATATCAATGCTATTCTAGTACAGTGTAGTTGGTAATACTGCGATTTTAAAATGTCCGTACTTCTGTTTTTAAGTACTGCCTCTTTGGGTTATCTGGCCTTCAAACTCTATCAAGAGAAGGTGCGTCTATCTCAATCCTTGGAAAGGTACAAAAATATATCCTCTAGAGAAGAAGTTGAGCACTCTTTGGATCAAAAAATCGATTCCCAAAATCGTCACTTACAGGAGCTGCAATATTATCTTGAAGGTTTATCTGCTGAGATTGCTCAAAAGAAAAAGCAGCTAAATGAAGTAAATACAGAGTTGAATCTGCAATCTCTTGGCTTTTATGAACCTCAGTATGACTTCCTCATGCTAGAGGATTATAAAAATAGATTTGATGCTATAAAAAATGAGAGAAAACTCTTGATCAGTAATGGGAGAGCTGCTATCTCATGGACACCCTGGGTGGTTGGGGATGATGCACGAAAAGGGAAAAAGATGGTCAAAGATTATCTCAGACTCATTCGAGATGCTTTTGATGTCGTTTGTGATTCAGCCATAAATGAAGTCAAGACAAAGAGTAGATATAAATTAAAGAAAAGGATTATTTTTTTTTTTAAAAACACAATTCGTCATGGCATGATGGCCAAATGATTATCGTGTCAGGTTGTCGAGGCAGAGGTCGCAGGTTCGAAATCT
>JBMYQW010000405.1:2487-4684 GCA_049601735.1 Spirulinaceae cyanobacterium | reverse complement strand
TTGCTGATATTCTGCCACCACCGCTTGGGGGTCGAGGCGCTCAATGCCGTAGAGGGTTGCGAGCACTTCGTTCTTGTAGTTCACGGCCCAGGTGATGCGCTCGGCCAGCCCCTCCGGTTCCACGAGGTCAATCACGCGAATGCCGGTGCGCTCAGACTTGTCGGCATAGGTGGGGCCAATGCCTCGTTTGGTCGTACCAATTTTTTGATCGCCCCGACGCTCTTCCGAGGCCTGATCAATGAGGCGGTGATACGGCATCGTGATATGGGCCGTCTGAGAAATGTAGAGATTCTGGGTCGAAATGCCCAACTCCGCCAGTTGATCAATTTCTTCAAGCAGCACCTTCGGGTCAATCACCGTGCCCGAACCGATGATGCATTGGGTCTGCGGCGATAGCACACCGGAGGGGATGAGGTGGAGCTTGAAGGTTTGGTCTTTGACGACAACGGTATGACCCGCATTCACGCCCCCCTGATAGCGCACGACGACATCTGCCGAACGGCTCAGGAGATCAGTGATTTTGCCTTTTCCCTCGTCTCCCCATTGGGCTCCGATAACGATAACGTTAGCCAAGGTCTTTGCGTTAAATGGAAGTTTTCACAAACGCCCATTATATGGATCTTAAATTAAGGCTGTCAATCAGCCTGTCTTGTTTTAACCCACTTAAGATGGCTTTTCCAGAACAATAATTCCCTAAGGCAGGCGGGACGCCTGTGCTACAGTACATTCTCCGTAATATCCGTAGTGCGGGCATCTTGCCCGCCACGGATTAGTAAAATCGATGGGCTAATTTTCTGAAGATTGCTCTAATTGGAATCCGTTTGCCAATAGCGCCAAGCGGCGTAGGCGAGGGTGACAACTCCCGTCTGAATCGCTGACTCATCGACCCAGAAACCGGGATGATGCAGGGGCGGGTTAGCCCGATCGCGCCCGCCGACGCCCAAGCGAAACATACTGCCCGGCGCATGGTCGAGATACATGGCAAAGTCTTCCGCGCCCAGCGACGGCTCGGGCAAGACCTGGACGCGATCGCGCCCCAAGGCTTCCACCGCGCTGCTCTCTAGGAGCTGGGTCAGGGCGGCATCATTTTGCACCGAGGGCACACAGCGGTCATAGCTGACCTGGGCAGTCGCCCCGTAGCTGGTGCAGATATTTTGCACGATGGTCTCGATCCAAGCGGGGAGTGCTTCACGGGTTTCAGGATGGAGCGATCGCACCGTACCCGTGAGCCGGACCTGATCGGCGATCACGTTAGGCGCGCGGCCGCCATGGATTTCGCCAATGGTTAGCACCACAGGACGGAGAGGGTTTTGGGTACGGCTAATCGCCTGTTGCAAGGCGGTAATGACCTGGGCAGCGATCCAGATGGCATCCTTGGCTTCGTGGGGTCGCGCCCCATGACCCGATTCGCCTTGAATCATAATTTCCAGGTCATCGGCGGCCGCCGTCAGCGCCCCGTAGCGAATGCCGATCGACTCGGCGGGAATCGAGGGAAAAACATGAACCCCCAGAATATGGTCTACCCCTTGCATCGCTCCATCGGTCACCATCCAGTCTGCGCCCTTGGCGATTTCTTCGGCGGGTTGAAACAAGAAGCGCACCGGACCAGGGAGGCGATCGCCCCGTTGCTCGACCAGTTGCGAGAGCACCATTGCAATGCCCAGGCCCAAGGTGGTATGGACATCGTGGCCGCAGGCGTGCATCACGCCCGGTTTAGTGGAGGCAAAGGAAAGATTGGTGCGTTCGGTAATCGGCAGAGCATCCATATCAGTACGGATCGCCAGCCGTCGCTCATCTGCGCCGCCGCCAGCCAGTTCACCCACGACCCCGGTTTTACCCACCCCTTCCGTGACGTGCAACCCGCAGGAGGAGAGGACGCCTGCCACATAGGCGGCGGTTTGGTGTTCTTCACCGCTGAGTTCGGGATGGGCATGGAGATGGCGACGCATTTCCACGAGGCGGGGTTGGAGTTGGCGGGCGAGGTCTTGGATTTTTTCGAGCATGGGAGGGGGTGAGGGGGTAGCGAGCAGGAGGGTTTAACGTGAACCCAGAACATCTCTCGGGAACATCTTTAGACTGATGCAAAATTCACACAATTGCTAGACCGCCAGAGACAGAGGTGCAGAGACAGAGGTGCAGAGATAGAGGTGCAGAAATGGACAGTAGACCTTGCAGCGTTATTCGCGCTGTCTTCATC
>JBMYQW010000405.1:0-2477 GCA_049601735.1 Spirulinaceae cyanobacterium | reverse complement strand
TTAGAAAGGCGGTTTCCCACACTCCCCCCAGGCAGCGGCTTGGTAGAGTGAGGGAGGGCGATCGCACCGATCCGCTCCTCCCTTTTATTCTTCAGATGAGCCTGCTCTCTCAGCCCGTATTTTGCCATGACTCCCCCCCCCAAACTGTTGCTAGTCGATGATGAACCCGGTCTTCGGGAAGCGGTGCAGATCTACCTTGAGGACGATGCCGAGTTTGCCGTAACCGCCGTTGCCAGCGCCGCCGAAGCCTGGGATGCCCTAGAGCGCGAGAGCTTTGCCCTAGTCATTTCTGACATTATGATGCCCCAGGTGGATGGCTACCAATTTTTGCAGCAACTCCGCGAAGATCCCCGGTTCCAATCCTTGCCGGTGGTCTTTCTCACGGCGCGGGGCATGACGGGCGATCGCATCCAGGGCTACCAGGCCGGTTGTGATGCTTACCTGCCCAAACCCTTTGAGCCTGAAGAGTTGATGGCGATCGTGCATAACCTGCTCAACCGCCGCACTAGCGGTGAGGCCAGTGAAGGCGATAGCGCCAAATTGGAAGCGATCGCCCGCGAACTAGCCACGATTAAGGGAATGCTGGATCAAAACCCCAGCGGCATCACCACCAGCCAGCCGCCGATCAAGATCGACCTCACACCCCGCGAACAGAGCGTATTGGATTTGGTAGCCAAAGGCTTAATGAACAAAGAAATTGCCAGTCAGCTCAACACCAGCGTTCGTAATGTTGAAAAGTATGTCAGTCGCCTGTTCAGCAAAACCGGTACTAACAGCCGCACTGAGTTGGTGCGTTATGCCCTGGAATACGGTTTAGCCCAGTAATGACTCACTTTGTGTTGCAGATTGTAAATCTATGTGACGAAAATCACAATGAAACGGCTCCTAAGCCCTATCTCGCCTAAGAAACTCGCTATATTGAAGGTCATTCAAATAAAAAAACTCAAGCTGTGTAAAGACTTATCAGGGACTGCGTATTTAGCACAGCGATTTCAATACAAAACTTTATTAAGATCATGTCAACGAATAACCATCCGATTAAAGAATCGTTCAGTTTAGCCTTGGCACTCACAATGATGAGCTTGGGTCTCCTGACCCTAATTTCACCAGGCTAAACCCCGTCCGAAACGATTCCTTAACCCATGTAGTCAATAATTTTCAGGTCGATAAAACCTTGGATTGGGTCAAGCATAACCCGTGAGGCGGCGTTTTTGCCTCAAGACGACTTGCTACAACACCCCTTGCTCCGGGGCGGGCTCCTCCGGAACCTCTCGCACCAGGGGTAAAACGCTCTCTCCGGTAATCAATCGAGCGCCGCGCCCGCGGGTGAAATAGTTCCAGCCCCATTGGATCATCACGATCAGTTTGTTGTCGAACTCGATCAGGTAATAAATATGGGCAAAGACCCAGATCAGCCAAGCCACGAACCCGGAGAGCTTCATAAAACCGAGATCCACCACCGCTGCGTTTTGACCAATCACCGCCAGCTTGCCCAGATCAAAATAGGCAAAGGCCGGACTGGTTTCGCCCTGGAGTCGTCGCTTGAGCAGCTTGGCAATGTAGTCCCCCTGCTGCATGGCGACGGGGGCAATGCCCGGTAGCGGTCGCTCGCCCTGATGGGCAAAATGGGCCAGATCACCAATTACGAAAATATTGGGGTGCTTCGCTAGGCTCAAGTCGGGCTCGACAATAACCCGCCCTGCGCGATCGAGTTCGGCTCCGGCGCGATCGCGCAGCACCGCTCCCAAGGCCGAAGCCTTAACCCCCGCCGCCCAGAGCACCGTGCGCGTATGAATCGTTTTTTGGGTCTCGCCCTGACGCATTTGCACTTGATTCGCCGCCACCTGCGTCACCATCGACCCGGTTTCCACCGTGACACCGAGCTGATGCAACGAGTCAGCCGCTTGGGCTGAGAGGGTTTCGGGGTAGGGGGGCAGTACCCGATCCAGGCCCTCGACCAAAATAATCTTTGCCTGGGTGGTGTCGATGGTGCGGAAGTCTTTTTTTAGCGCGCCATGGGCAATCTCCGCGATCGCCCCTGCCAACTCCACGCCCGTCGGCCCGCCGCCCACAATCACAAAGGTCAACCATTCCTGGCGTTTGGCCGGATCGCTTTCCTTTTCCGCCGCCTCAAAGGCCACAAAGATCCGCCGCCGAATTTCCAGAGCATCCTCCACGGTTTTGAGACCCGGTGCATGGGCTTGCCAATGGTCGTTGCCGAAATAATGATGGCTCACGCCCGTGGCCACGATCAGACTGTCGTAGGCTAGTTCGCCATCTTTAAGGCTCAGGGTCTGGCGATCGGGGTCAATATCGGTCACTTCATCCAGCAGCACTTGGGTATTGGCTTGCTGACTCAGCACCAGACGCAGGGGGGAAGAAATATCCGCAGGCGAGATGGTTCCCGTGGCCACCTGGTAGAGCAGGGGCTGGAAGAGGTGGTGGTTGGTGCGGTCGATGACGACGATTTCCACGTC
>JBMYQW010000404.1:0-4694 GCA_049601735.1 Spirulinaceae cyanobacterium | reverse complement strand
CGGATTAAAACCCAGTTCAAAGCCCTGCTCCCAACCCGACTCAAAACCACCCGTCCGCCAGCGCATTACGCCCGAGACCAGGGGCAGCACCGCCGCCGCGCCCCAACGCCCCAAGTAGGGCGCGGCGGTCTCGGCCATCACATCTTCCAAACGACTAAACGGGCTCACCAACACCGCTGACTGGAGGCGGGGTTCCTCGGGCAGCAGTTGCAAACCCACCGACGCCCCCAACGATCGGCCAAATAGACCAAAGGGGGCCAGGGGTTGCTCGGGCTGCTCAAACTGGGCGATCGCTGCATCTATCACCGCTTGGGCATCCGCCACCTCCCGCCAGCCATAGCTGACGAATTCGCCGCCGCTCTCGCCATGGGCACGAGAGTCATACAAAATGCAGCGATATCCGGCGCTCACCAAACGGGTGGCGATCGCCAGATTTTGCTCTTTGCGCGCCGAGATGCCATGGAGCATCAGGATCGTGCCTCGCGGATTGCCTCGTGTCGGCGTAAGCAGGGTTGCTTGCAAGACAACCCCATCCGCCGTCGGCACAGCAAAGGGCTCGACCGTAAAGCCTGAGGCTTCTGGGTTCGACAACATTGCTTGCTGTTCTGGTTCTAGCGGGGGTTGACCTGGGTAGAGTAGATGATTTGTAACGAAATACAAGCCCAAGCCCAAGAGCGTTGCCATTGCGCCGAAGCCAATAAGGCATCTGTGCCAGAGGTGTCGGGGGGCGATCGCCAATATCATCACATCTCATCCAAGTCACCGCTCTTCTATTGAAGCTCAATTGAAGTTCACGGCAGCGATCGCAAGAGACAGGCTTTGCGTACACTAGAGACTAATCTTTAAAATGGCGATCGCCCGCTCGATGACTCCAGATTATGACTCAAGACCCCCAACCTCCAACCCCTAAGGCCGCAACTCCTCCAGAACAGACCACTCCAGACCAGCCAACTTCCGAACAGCCCACTCCAGTACAGCCAGCCGAAATCGTCGAGCCTCCGCCCACCTTTGGCTTCAATGACTACGCCGAAAAGATCAATGGACGCTTTGCAATGATCGGTTTTTTGATCTTAATTCTGCTGGAACTCTTCACCCATCAAGACCTCTTTACTTGGCTGGGTTTGCGTTAAGTTAAAGAGCAAACGTCGATGTCCTACTGGTCTGACCATTCCACAAAATCACTCCTCGTAGGAGTCGCTGCCGTGGCATCCTGTTGCGGCAGGCATTGAGCGATTTGGCATTGGGATGTGAGCTCGGCATTGTCAGATTCAGATGACTGGATCTGGGCTTGGGTGCGCATTTGATGCAGGCTCATCCAGCCAAATCCACTCACTAAACCCGTTACGATCAACAAGTAAGTGATGTAGCTCTCCACCGGAACATCCGATTCAAGGCCGGTTTTAAACGTTGTTGCGAGTTCCGGGTCATGCCACGAGGGCAGAATATTATTGGTGATAGTTGCTTGGGGCAAGGCCTGGGCAATATCGGGTAAACCTAAGGTGGTTGCTAACCGCACCACTAAGCTGCGCAGAAAAATCTCTTCCGGAAAACGAGAGGGATCGCCTGCTTCTAAGATGCGAATAATGGTTTTGCTGACCCAGGTTTTTTCCGAGAGCTCTTGAATGGATAAACGTTGCTCAATCCGTGCTGTTCTCAGTTGTTTGCCGATTTCAATATAGTGCTGATGATGGTTATTTTCTAAACTCTCAGTTTCTACAGTTAGCGTATTTTTTCCCATAGTTAAACTCCTCGGGGTTGGTTTTACTTTTCCCGATCGCTCTAACCCTTTATTCAGATGAAATTCAACCTGTCCGGAGTTTCAAGAATTTTCTTTCAGTCAAAGAAAATTGATGTTCTATAGCGGATTGCGAAAGCGTGAAGTACACTTCAAAGTCCCTCTCCCTTCCTGGGAGAGGGATTTAGGGTGAGGGCTGTACCTCATGAAAACGAAAAATGCTATACAATTCCAGCTCAATATTTCGCAACTGTAACCGATCGCCTTCAAGTATCCCGAATTAGGCGATCGCGCCGACCGCAGCCTAAGGCGGGGTTATACCAAGAAGGAATCAACGACAAGGGCTCAGATGCGGGCAGGTCTTGGGCAATATTTTCAATCCCCAAGGCTGCACCCAACCGCTGCACCAAATGGCGCAGATAAACTTCTTCCGGAAAACGGTGGATGTCTCCCGTTTCCAAGCTCTGGATCAGACCCCGGCTGACGAGGGTGCGTTGGTGCAACTCGGTGAGCGAGAGCCGTTTTTGGCGTCGGGCTTGCTGGAGACGCTGACCAATTACGGCATAGTGATGGCGATAGTCGGTGGGCTGCACCCGATTGGGATGGGCCCAGTTGGGATCTGCGTTCTGCATCGGCCCCCGCAAGAAATCAAAGAATCAGGTTGATTTCCTTTTCCGATCGAAATTGGCGCTGCTCCGGACGGTTTCAGCGCCCGTCTGCTATCAAGATCCCCTAGGAGATTTGCCAAAAAGAATGTACCTCGTAGGGTGCTGTATAGCCTTTGGCATGGCTTCGCTAAAGGCGATAGCCGTAACGCACCATCTCCGCTTGGATGGGTATATTCATTCCCAGAAATCGCCCTACGCATAGCGATCGACCATCGCCTGCAACCCGCCCACGTAGCCCTGACCGACCGCATTAGCCCGCCATTCACCCTCCTGGCGGTAAATTTCGGCCATGATCATCGCGGTTTCGGTGGAATAGTCTTCCACCAAGTCGTAGCGCAGTACCTCGTCCTTGGTTTCTACATTGAGCAGGCGGACGAAGGCATTCTCCACTTGACCAAAGTTCTGACGGCGCTGTTCGGCATCGTGGATGGAGACGACAAACACCAGCCGCGAGATGTCGGCGGGCAACTTGCGCAGATCGACGATAATCGCCTCGTCATCTCCCTCACCGAAGCCCGTAATGTTGTCACCCAGGTGCTTCACCGCCTGCTCTGGGTCGGGGCTGGTGAGGTTGTTGTAAAAAATAAAATGGCGATCGCTGGGGATTTTGTCATTCGCGCCCAACAAAAACACCGAGGCATCCAGGTCAAAGGCTTCACCGACGGTCTTGCGGACATCCCAGCCCAAGCCCACAAAGATGGCGCGTAAACCGGGAGAAACCTTCTCTAGGGAAATCCGTTGTCCTGTCTTCAGGGAAACTGTCATTGGTAAGGTGGTATGAGAACGGTGAGAGAAACGAGCAAAACGCGATGAAATTTACCGAATTGGTGGCACAACTGGAGCCCACCTTGATTCAAGCCAGTAGCCTCAAGGGCTTTCCTGATTGTAACCCTGAGCTGACGGGGGTTGCCTCGGTGGAGGTGGGGCAAGCCGATCGCGTGAGCTATATCGAAAACGAGAAATATGCCGACCAGGTAGCCACGACCGGAGCAGGGGCGCTTGTGCTACCGCCCGATCCGGCGCTCTGGGAGCAGGCCAGCGATCGCGGCATCGCCTGGGTGAGCACAACCGAACCCAAGCTGCTCTACGCCATGGCGGTGGCCCAGTTTTACCAGCCTTATCAACCAGCGCCCCAGATCCATCCCACGGCGGTGATTGACCCAACCGTGCAACTCGGTGCCGAGGTCTCGATCGGTGCTCATGTGGTGATTGAGGCGGGGGGGGTGATTGGCGATCGCGTTTGCATCTTTCCCAATGTGACGATCTATCCCGGCGTGGCGATCGGTGCAGATACGGTGCTCCACGCCAACTGTGTGATTGAAGAAAATGTCCAAATCGGTTCGCGGTGCGTGATCCACAGCGGCGCGGCGATCGGCGGGGAGGGCTTTGGTTTTGTGCCCTGGCCGCCGCAGGGTTGGTACAAGTTCCACCAGACGGGGCGAGTGGTGCTCGAAGATGAGGTGGAGGTGGGCTGCAACAGCGCGATCGATCGCCCCCCTTCGGAAGAGACGCGCATTGGCAAGGGCACCAAAATCGACAACTTGGTGCAGATCGCCCACGGTTGCCAGGTGGGTCAACATTCCGTGCTCTCGTCCCAGGTGGGGCTCTCGGGCAAGGTGGAAGTGGGCAACTGGGTGATTTTGGCCGGCCAGGTGGGCGTTGCTAATCGGGTGAAGTTGGGGGATGGGGCGATCGCTACCGCCCAGTCAGGCTTGCACAAAGATGTCGCCCCCAAAGAAATCGTCTCCGGCACACCGGCGATTAATAACAAGCTCTGGCTCAGGGTCTCCGCCGCGTACAGTCGGCTGCCGGAAATGCTCAAAACCCTGCGGCGTTTGCAGCGGCGGCTGGGGGAGTAGAGGGTAGCCGTTGGCGAACAACTGACAAGGTGCGATGGTTTGCTTATTCAGTCAAAACATCCACTTTGCATTGGCCGAATGCCGATTCAATGCAAGGATACGCTGCAACCGCTAATCCCCCAACCATTCTCCCTGAAGCGTAAACGCTGCCCAGAGCCGAGGTTCGCGGTATTCTTCCCAAAGGGCCAGTTGCGCCTCGCGCAGGGCCGCCGCTGTGGGTTTACCCTGCTGCATCGTGGCGTAGAACTGGCTCATCAGTTGGGCGGTGGCGGCATCATCCACATCCCAGAGCGAGACGACAACGCGCTCGGCTCCGGCATACATAAAGCCCCGCGTCATGTCCACCATGCCTTCCCCAGCATCGCTTGCCGAAGGGTAGGCGGCTTCTTAGAGCGACTCATGGGAGAAAAACGCCGTCAGAGCAAACGCCAC
>JBMYQW010000403.1:0-4712 GCA_049601735.1 Spirulinaceae cyanobacterium | reverse complement strand
CGCTGTCTGGGCTATTATCCCCAGCCCTTTGTGGATCAGGCTTGGTGGCCAACAGATGATCTAGGGCAGCTCGATACCCAGGGCTATCTCAGTATTACCGGGCGGCAGAGTCGCAAAATCATCACCGGCGGCGAAAATGTCTTTCCGGAGGCGATCGAGGCTCGGCTGCGCGATACGGGTCAGGTCAAGGATGTCTGCGTGGTGGGGATTCCTGATGTCTATTGGGGTGAGGCGATCGCTGCGGTGTATGTCCCTAAACCCGATTGTGAGTTGCAACAATTGCAAGCCGCGTTGCAGGCGCAAGGCCCTCCTATGGAGCAACCGCGCCATTGGTTGAGCTGTGGGGCCTTGCCGCGATCGCCCCAAGGCAAAATTCACCTAGCCCAAGTCCGCGATTGGGTCATGGCACGGCTAAACCTCGTCTAGTTTGAGACCCGGAGTTTTTTATGTAGGGGTAGAGCCCTTCTACCCCAGCGAGGTCTGGGGCAACCACGGGGGGATTGCCCCTACAACAAAACTACACTTTTCAAACTGGTCTGGGTTTAGAACGCTGAAAGCGCCTAAATTAGAACGCTGAAAGCGCCTAAAGCTGATCCATCTCACGGCGCAGCGCCTCTAGCTCCTCTTCCACTTCTGCCGCATCCCCTTCGGTTGCGGGCGCTTCGGACGCTGGGAGTGCGCCCTGAGCAGCATCAGAACCCGCTAGCATCTCGGATTTGAGCGCCGCCAGTTCCGCTTCAACATCGCCACTCTCTAAGGCGGCAAACTGGCTCTCCAGATCGCTGCCACCCAGTTCATCAAAAGCCTGGGAACGGGCTTCGAGTTCCAGGACTTTTTGTTCCATGTTCTCAAAAGCGGCCATCGCACTGCCCGTATTCATCGAGCTAACAGTGCTTTGGAGTTGTTCATTCACTTTCGCAGCCTGGGCGCGGGCCTTGAGCAGATCTTTCTTGGTTTGGGCCTCGGCGATCTTGCTCTCCACCGTTTTCAAGGTACGCTTGAGGTTGTCCACCTGCTGACGCTGTACATCCACCTGCTGCTTGAGTTGGGTGGCGGTTTCAGCGTTGCTTTTCTTGCGTTGCAGGGCTTCTCGCGCCAAGCTCTCATCGTCTTTGGTGAGGGCCAGTTGAGCCCGCTTCATCCACATCTCGGCATTTTCGTTGGCCTTGTAATATTGCTGCTCGGTGCGCTTCTGGGAGGCACTTGCTTTGGCAAAAGCATGGCGAAGACCAGATAGTTCGTCTTTCATGTCCACGATCGCTTGCTCTAAGATCTTTTCTGGATCTTCGGCGTTGCTGACCATGTCGTTGAGGTTGGCCCGAATCAAGCGGCCGAGGCGATCGAATAGTCCCATAGTCTTCTTATCAGATTATCTGCTGGCGGTTAGTCGCAATTTAAAACAAGGTTCGTTCCGTCTCAAGATTGAGCACAATGATTAAAACTTGTGGCACTCTCACCGCGCCTTGCCCCCAATTCTACTGGGTTTCTCGTTAAAATCGATGCGGCCAGAAGCAGCAAAAACCGACGAAAATCGCGGCTAGATTGGCGGTATTCACCACCAACAGATGCTGAGAGTGAATTGACCCAAGGGGCTTCGACCTCTCCAGTCTAGCGATTTTGTGCTGAACGTTGAGGGCGATCGTCCAGTTTTCGCCACGGTTTTCACCTCGACCCTTTCCAGTCGTTTGTATTCCCTACGCTTTGCATCAAGACCCCTCTCCCCACCTCAACCATGAAGACCGTTCGTTCCTTTTGTTTGCACATCTACCGTGACACCGGGGCGATCGCCCAGCGGCTCTTGCTAGAGCTGTGGCGACGCAAGAGTCGGCTGCTCTTTTGGTTGGTGTTTCCGCTGGTCGTGCTGCTGCTCAATGGGCTCATTGTGGCCGATCGCGCCGAATTGTCCTTGGGCATGGCGCTCGATTCTGCCTGTCCGGCCACGATCGTGGGGGTGGCGCTCTTCTTTAGCTGTGTCGGCGGCACGGTGGCGACCCTGGTGACGGAGCGGGAGCAGGGTACGTTACAACGCCTGCTGATCTCGCCCCTGAGCGGCTTGGGCTATTTTCTCGGCATTGCCCTGGCCCAGAGCGCGATCGCGCTGGGGCAAACGCTATTGCTGGTCACAGTTGCCCTATCGCTGGGGTCTCGCTACAGCGGCTCACTCCTGTTGGGTGGGGGCATTCTGCTGCTGATCTTGGTGATCTACGGGGGGTTGGGCTTTTTGCTAGGGACACAGCTTGCCCAGCGCCCGGAAGATGTGAATACGCTCGTTGCGGCCTTCGGCATCCCGCTGCTGCTCCTGGGGGGCGCGTTTTTCCCGACCAGCATTTTTCCCGAAACCTTGCTGCAACTGGCCCGCTTTAACCCCATCTTTCACATGACCCAAGCCCTGAGCCAAGTGTGGGCGGGCAGTTCCTTGGTCGATATCCAGGTACATCTTTGGGTCTTGGTCGGGGGAGCTGTGATCGCGCTGCTCCTGGGGAGTGGCGCATACCAAAAAATGCTCCAGCAGGAGCGCCGACTGTAGCGCCCCTGCGGGGGGCTCTCATCCTGCAAACGTACCGATAACGTATCCTATCTTCGCTCGGCTACCCCACCAGCACTCGCCCCGTCACCAGCCACACCACCGCCCGTAGCCCATCGCCCAACATCAGCCACCAGGGTTCAGCCGGTGTTTGGGTCGGTACAATCACAAACTGGTAGACAATGCCATGGGAGCCCCAGACCAGATAAGCAATGAGACGCGATCGCGCCCGATGAAAATCCGAAGTGATCACATACACCGATCGGATTTGAACCGCTTGCAATGTCGGCAGCAGCGTCGTGAAATTGGTAAAGGTATCCACGGCTTGGTGGTCGTAGATGAGGCGATCGCCTTGAATCCCCGCCTGGTCAAAATAGGCGCGTGACATCGGCTCTGGCATTCCCGAAGAAATCACCAACGGCAACTGGGGATGCTCCTGCGCAAACCTGGCCGCAAAATATTCCCGCTCAAAATCCCCCCCCAAAACCACGATCGCTTCAGGCTGCTGCACCTGCCGCTGCACCCAGATCAAGCGCAGATTAATCGAGCTGCCCAGAATCAGCACCAGCCCCAATGCCATCAGGCTTAAACCAGTAAACCCGCGCCAGAATCGGCGGTAAAATTGAGAAGTCGGCATAAAGCTGCTAATCAAGCTGCAAAATTAAAGTTGTAAACCCAGCGATCGCAAAACAAACGCGGCAATTCGCCCACTGGGCCAACATCTCACGAAAACTTTAAAGAGAACAGCCGGATCTTTACCAACACTTTATGGCGCTTCCGTCCCATTCTCCTAAAGTAGTAACTGTAAGCGATGCGTACAGCCCCAGGCGCAGTGTCATAGCTGGTCAGCGGGTCAACGCTAGCAGAGCAAAAGATTGAGCTGGCAGCTCCCACAACAGCAACCAGATTCGTCTCATTCCTTGGCATCACAGCCGCACCTTTCTAAACAACCACTCTTTAACTTGTCTTCCTGACTGTATTTAACGCCATGAAAACTCAACTTTTTTCTTCCCTGCTTGCCGCCGCTGCAACTGTTGCCACTGGTGTATACGCTACCCCTGCCCTTGCTTTCGACTTTGTTCCCATGGAAGAAGGTGAAATTGATGTTGGTCTCGGCTGCTACGACGACTGCATCCAACTCGACCCCATCTTCGAGAGCATTGTTTCTCTAACCGACTCCAGCAGCGGTAGTCGCAGCCGTCTGTTTGTAGACAATCTCGCCACCAAGAGCACCTACAACAATGGTGGCGTCGAGTTCAAGCAGAAGGATGCTGGCACCAACCAAACGGGCTATGTGTTCCGTCCCTCTGAGTACAACGAAAGCACCGGCTACGCCGAAGAGAAGGGTCAACTGGAAGTTGGAACCTACACCTTCAACTTCAGCTCTGTTCTCTCTGAGCTGACGATCGATTTCTGGGATACCGAGTCTAACGGCACTGGCATCATGTATCTCAATGGCCAAGATGTCCGTAAAGCGGGTGGCTCTTGGTTGGCCGGTGGCAGCAACAATAACGTCCAGTCCAAGACCTTCTTTGATGTCAGCTCCATCACGATTAGCTTCGGTAACGATACCGCCGGGGGTACGGGTGATGGCGTGAACTTCCGCATGGCAGGAACCCCCGCTCCTGATGCGGCAACCCCTGAGCCCTTCTCCATGATTGGTGCAGGCTTGGCGCTTGGTGCAGGTGCGCTGCTCAAGAACCGCAAGAAGTAGAGTTTAAGGCTCAAGTTTCGACTGTCACTGTGATGTAGAAATAACCCCCGAATCGACTGGATTCGGGGGTTGTTTCATATATCAAGGACGGATTTGAATATTTAAACCGTCAACGCCCCCAACCAAGCCACCAGATAAGCATTCACCGCATCCGGCATTTCATCGTGGGGACAATGCCCTGCACCGGGAATGGGATGAAACGTCACGGTGGGATGCTGCTGGTAAATTTCCGCCCCTTTGATCGGCGTCCAGGGGTCAGCATCGCCCCAGAGCACGAGTAGGGGTTGCTGGATTTGGGGTAGGAGTTCACGGGGAGCTGGGCCGGGGGGAGCGGTCAGCACCGAGGCAAAGACCTGCTGGGCGCCCGGATCGCACGAAGGCTGATAGAGCATTTCCACCAACTCATCCGTGACGGCGTTGCGATCGCGGTACACCTGATAGAGGGTGTTTTTAATCCGGGCCTTCTGACGAATT
>JBMYQW010000402.1:0-4718 GCA_049601735.1 Spirulinaceae cyanobacterium | reverse complement strand
ACTTTCTTATCTCCTCCTGGGAGGAGTACCCGCAGGGGGAGGTGGGTCGGCCCACTTCGCTTCTTGGAGCAAGTTTCTTCCGCTTTTCTGTCTGCCTCTGGCGAACTCCGACACTCTGAAGGAGGTCTTGAAGGATGAAGGACGAATAAAACTCACTTCTGCCTGCTACGCACGAGCAAAGCTCTACATCCTTCTGCCTTCATCCCTCTGCCTTCACCTTCAACACCCCCCGCTCGGTCTGGCGGGGCAGCACATCGACGGTATCGGTTTGGGCGCAGTAGGCAATATCTTCTTTGAGGTCGAGGCGCAGCAGGCGCTCACCGTGGCTGGCCTGGCAAAAGAGTTCAAAGAGCCGATCTTGCCATTGTTGATAGAGGGCGATCGCCCCGAGCACTTCATCGTTGCCAAAGGTGATTTGGCCCTGCTCAAACAAGGGCAGGGCGATCGCCCCGGCACAGACCGTATCTTCAAGGGAGTAAGTTCCCTGCCAGCCCGAGCCCACCAGCCAGACGGTTTCCGGTTGCTCGGTTTGTAAATAATTCACCACTGCTTGGCGGTTAATCTGTGCCGCCGTGAGGAGCACCGGCGCATCAATAACGCGCTGGAGGGCCCGCGTGCCGTTGGTCGTGCTGAGGAAGAGGCGCTTACCCGCAACGCGATCGCGGGTGCAAGCCAGGGGTGAATTTCCCAAGTCAAACCCGTCGACCTGTTTACCGCCCCGTTCCCCCGCCCGGAGTCGCTGGGCGGCGGGCCATTGCTCACTCACGGCCATCAGTTCATCGAGATCACTAAAAGCCTGTACTGCCTCTGCGCCCGCCGCAAAGGCGGTGGCAATCGTCGTGGTAGCCCGTAAAACATCAATGACGATCGCGCAATCCGGTGTTGCATCGGTTGGTGTGGCTTCGGGGGTGTGGTAAACGAAAAGCTTCACAGGCAAAGAAAATAACGGGCCAAGCTCGATTTTACCCTGGCTGGCCGCCGTGATCGGTTGGATTGGGTGCGCAATGTTGTAAAAAGGCTGCACATTCGACATGGGGGGTTTGGGGAAAGAAGTCGGCGGGCTGAACCTGGGTGAGCTGATATTGCCCGCTGGCACAGAGCAGCTTGAGGTCGCGGGCCAGGGTGGCAGGCTTACAACTGATGTAGACAATGCGCGGCGGGGCAAGACGCCGCAACTGCTCCAGCACGGCGCGATCGCAACCCTTTCGCGGTGGGTCGAGTAGAACAATATCGGGGCAAGCGGTGGTTTGCGCTAACCAGTCCTCCACCGCTGCGCAATGGAACGTGGCATTTTCAATCTGGTTGAGCTGGGCATTGGTTTCGGCGAGGGCGATCGCAGCGGCCTGGGTTTCCACGCCGATCGCCTGGGCCAACTGCCGGGCCAGGGGCAGCGTAAACGTGCCAATGCCACAATAGGCATCAAGCAGAGTTTCGGTTCCCTGCAAGTCCAGCCATTGGCTGATTTTGGCCAGCAACGTCTCCGCCGCCTCCGTATTAATTTGAAAGAAGGTCTCCGGGCGCAGCTGTAAGCGGAGTCCGGCGAATTCTTCGTACAGGTAATCCCGACCGGCAATGCAATGGGTGCGATCGCCAAAGATCACATTGCCGCGCTGGGTATTCAGGTTCACGCAGACGCCCACCAGATTGGGATATTGGGCTTGCCAGGCCGCGGCTTGGGCCGGGAGTCCTTGCAAGTCCCGTTCCTGACTCACTAGGGTGAGCAACATCTCCCCGGTGCGCCGCCCAATCCGCAAGGCCAGGTGACGCAAGCGCCCCTGGTGTTTGGTGGCATCATAGATGCTCCAACCCCGCTGGGCGATATCTTGCTTGACCCCCGCCAGCAACGGATCGAGGCGCTCATCTTGGACGGGGCATTGATTCAGATTGACGATCTGATGGGTTCCCTGGCGATAATAGCCCGCCTGCACTGCCTTGTTGGCTGATTTGCTAGCTGCGGCTCGCCCCAAGGGATAGGTCGCTTTGTTGCGGTAACGGAGGCTCGACGGGCCAGTCAAAATCGGGGCGATGACGGTGGATGGTACGGCTGGGGCAGTGCCTTGAGCGATCGTGAACCCGCCAATCCGTTCGATCGCATCCACCACCAATTGCACCTTGGCTTGCTGCTGGGCCGCATCGCTGACCTGCTGCCATTGACACCCGCCACATTTATCTGCCACAAAGCAGCGGGGGCGAATTCGCTCTGGAGAGGGCACAAACAATTCGTGAACTTTGCCCTGGGCATATTGGGGCTTGACCCGCAGTAAGCGCACCGAGACGCGATCGCCCGGCACCGTCTGGGGCACAAAGACCACGCGCTCCCCCCATCGCCCCACCCCATCGCCGCGATCGCTCAAAGAGGCGATCGTCACCTCCAGTAAATTTCCCTGTTGCCACTGCTCTGCTGTCATTGCGCTGTATACAATTGTTGGACATATACCGTTCGACAATACAACCATGGAACGCCGTCAATTTTTAAGCTGGGTCAGCGTCGGGATGCTGGCAACCTCTCTGCCGATGGTTCTGGCCGCCTGCGGAGGCAGCACCGCGAGCAGTGATGAAGCGACCGAGGCAGACGCCGATGAAGTCACTGATGACGCCACCGAGACCCCGAGCACCGCTGCCCCCGAATTTGATACTGCCGTGCGCGCAGATGGTTTTCAAGCCCTAGCCACCGTGACCCAAGTGGGTCAAGCGCCGGTTCTGGATGAAGACAACGCCGCCGAACCCGTGATGATTTTCCAAGACCCCGAGACCGAAGCCCTCGTTGCCCTCAACCCCACCTGTCCCCATGCCCAATGTCTGGTGGATCTCGATGGTGAGTCCCAAGACCTGATCTGCCCCTGCCATGGCTCGGCGTTTGCCACCGATGGCTCCGTCCTCACCGGCCCTGCCCAAGCGCCATTGCCCGTTTTTGAGGTGAAGGAAGAAGACGGCTTGGTATTGGTGAAGGTGAGTTAAGGAGATTTGCCAAAAAGAATGTACCTCGTAGGGTGCTGTTAGGCGATAGCCGTAACGCACCATCTCAGCTTGGGTTAGTATATTCATTTCCAGAAATCGCCTAAAGTAATCCTTGGGATAATCCTCAGAAATTCTGTAGTGTGGGCATCTTGTTCGCCACTCAAACAGCTCATTTCTGGAACATTTTTTTCTGGGAATACTTGTCGGGGAGATTTGGAGAGCAGTAATGAGTAGCGAGGCGATCGCCTGGGCTCAGTGGGAGGGGAGAGGAGTCGTGTTGATTGCTCACCTCGGGGCTATTTTCTTGTTGGATGGGCAGCTCGATCACAAACTCGGTGTCTTGCCCCGATGCAGAATGGCAGGTTAGGCGACCGCCGTGCTTCTCGACCACAATCTGATAGCTAATTGAGAGCCCCATGCCTGTACCGCTACCCACGGGTTTGGTGGTGAAGAAGGGGTCAAAAATACGCCCCTGGTGTTCGGGGGGGATGGCAGCACCATTGTTGGCGATCGCAATTTTGACCCAATCATCATGGGTCTGGGTCGTGTGAATCCGGAGGTGACCCGGCTCGGTGGCATCGCGCTGGTCAATCGCGTCGATCCCATTGACCAAAATATTCATCAACACCTGATTCAGGAGTCCGGGGTAGCAGTCAACGGGCGGGAGTACACCATAGTCCTTGTGTACTTGAATGGCGGGGCGATCGGCGGTGAATTTCAGGCGATGGTTCAGAATGATTAGAGCATTGTTGAGCCCCTCATGGAGATCTATGGTCTTGCGGCCGGTTTCGTCGAGCCGGGCAAAATTTCGGAGTGACTGGACAATGGCACGGATGCGATCGCTACCCGTCTGCATCGAACTGACCAGCTTGGGGAGATCTTCGCGGATGAAGTCCAGGTCGATCGCCTCGGCACGGGTTTGAAGGGTCGGATCGGCATCTGGATAATGCCGTTGATAGAGTCCGACCAACTCCAGAAGATCCTGGGCGTAGGTGCGCACCGGAGTCAAATTGCCTTGAATAAAGCTGATCGGATTATTGACTTCATGGGCAATGCCCGCCACCAGTTGACCCAAGCTGGACATTTTCTCGTTCTGGAGCATTTGGGCTTGGGTACGGTTCAGTTGAGCCAGCGTCTGCTCTAGCTCAGTCGCCTGGGCTTTGTAGCGCCCTTCTGAGGCTTGCAGCTGCTCATACTGACTATTGAGTAAGGTTTCAGCCCGCCGCATAAACAGCAAGAGCACTAGGTAGAGCAGCCCTAAAATCAAGATGCTCCCTAGCACAACATTGCGCTGGGCGCGATCGACCCCTTTAATCAACGGCGTCACATCGGAATAAAGTTCAAACACACCCAGCACCTCTTCTCCAGCTTCAGCGGTGCGAATCGGTAGATAGGTCGAGAGCAACTCCCGGTCTGCGATCGTGGTTTGCAAGGCTTGAAAAGCGTCGCGATGCCCCACCTCGCTAGTGACTTGACCAGATTTCGCCGTAATAAAGCCAGGGGAGTCGTACTTTTCGTCCCCAATCTGGGCGTACTCGGTCGAGAAGACCGTGCGCCCCTCTAGATCATAAATTTTCACCTTCACCACCGAGAGACCATCGAGCTGACGCAAGACATCCTGTTGAAGCTGATTAATGCGGGGATGAGACGCAAGTTCTGCGTCGCTTAGAGTAGTGGTTGTCGTTAAAAAATCTGCCTGATCTTGCCAGATGGTATTGGCCAAGACCTGAGCCAGGGCCACATGACTCTCTTCCGAAACC
>JBMYQW010000401.1:0-4723 GCA_049601735.1 Spirulinaceae cyanobacterium | reverse complement strand
GCCGCCATGGAAGCCTTGTGAATAAAGGGTTTCACGCTTAAGTTCACACGGATGGTTTGAAACCTGCCTCTACAAGTTAGATGCACTTTAGGCGGTTGCGATCGCCGCCATCGCCAAAACGGCCTGCTGGGCCGCTAGGTGCATCAGCTTAATTTCTTCTTCATTGGGCTTGAGCGACTGGGTCCATTGCAGCGAGAGAATGGCAAGAAGTTGACTGCGGTAGGCCAGCGGCAGGCACAAATGCACCTGCATCCCTGCCTCTTGGTAGGCTTCTGCGCCCTCGGGTGGCGGCGTTGTGGAGCTGTTGACCCAAACGGAGGTTTTGTTGTTATTGAGTGTGTCTTGGGCGATCGGGTCAGCGGCCAATGGCAGAGCCGTACCAAAGTTCGCCGCATCGGTGAGTTGACCCGCCACGACCTGTTGCAACACCGCGCCATCGGCCGAAAAGCTCTCACCAAAGGCCTCGGCCAGGGGCTTGAGGGCTTGGGCTGCGGCCTCGGACGATTGGGCCACCTCGGCGATCGTGGCCAGGAGTCTGGCTTGTTCGTGGGCCCGGATCAATTCTTCGGTGCGCTGCTTGAGCACATCGTAGGTTTCGGCCGCGCGATCGACCACCACCTTGAGTTCATTCGGGTCCCAGGGTTTGGTGATGTATTTGTAGACCTGACCCGAGTTGATTGCATCCACCAGGTCTTCCACATCCGTGAAGCCCGTGAGGATAATCCGTACCGTATCGGGGAAGTCAGGAACCGTCTTGCTCAGGAACTCCGTTCCCTTCATCTCCGGCATCCGTTGGTCAGAGATGATCACTGCCACTTCGCCTTCCTGAGACAAAACATCCAGGGCACTAGCGCCGCTATCGGCCTTAAAAACCCGAAAATCACGGCGGAAGGTGCGGTAGAGCAGATCCAAATTGTCGGGCTCGTCATCGACAACCAACATTTTGGGCTTTCTTTTTCGTTCCATGCTTACTATTTGGCGAGCCACATCATCAAGGTCAGCGTTCATATCACTATTGCATCATTTCAAACTAGCGCAGTGCATAGCTGCAAGCCTACACCGTAATTGTTCCGTCCTTGGTCGGATTTCTGCTTCTCCTTTCAGAACGTAACAATGATTTACCGGGAATTTTTGTAATCTCTCCCCAAATTAAATTCTACTCGCAACGATAACGCTGGTAGGGAAAACCCAGCCGATAGAACTGCTCGGGCTCCAGCGTACAGATGCGCTCTCCTGCCAGTTGCACGGGGCTAGGGAACGAGTCATCAAAGTAGCCAGGGGCAATGACCCAAAGATATTGGGGGGCGATTGCCTCTGGCACTGTGCAAGGCACAATCGCCAGGCCCGCCAACGTCTGCCAAATGCCATCTTCCTTGTCGGTAAAGCGCACCATTGCGAAGTTGCCGGGAGCGTCTGGGCGAATCTGGGCCAGCGCCAAACCATAGCTCAAGCCCACTGCCATCTCTAGGGTGTTGTGGTAAGCCATCATCACCGTCACCGGGGCGGGCTCAGCGTTGAATTTGGCAGCGACGAGAGCAGGCGCATAGGGCTTCGGAAACGCCAAGTTATAGACCACACAGAGGCTGCTGATACTGAGAATCAGAACCGCGAGAATGAATCCCGGTTGAAGTTGAGAGGGACATTTACGTCGCTCAACCCAATCGATAACCTCGGTCAAAATCCGGAACGCAGATCGCAAGAATCTGGGTGTAGGGGCGGGTTTGAAACCCGCCCCTACCGTGTTTTGTATGGTGAGAGTCGGCAAATCGGACAGTGAATCCAACTGTTCTGGTGAATTATGTAGGGTGGGCATTGCCCACCCATCCCGGCTCATTGGCCCTGGCAAAATTTCTGCCCAAGCCGCCCCGAGGAGCGCACAGACCGCCGGAAAGTACACAAAATGGTAGCGCGGCGCAATGCTGATGTCTTTTTGTAAGACATAAATGACGGCGAAGAATTCCAGCACCGTGATGCCCAGGAAGCCCACCAGTGTAAACCGTTCCGGGGAGAGCGGCAGGCGTTGGAATCCGGCTCTGGTCAATCGGATCAAAAAAACCATTCCGACTAATGTCAGTATCCCTGAGCCTATTTGGATCACTAGGGGTTGACGCTCCACGGGCAAGCTGATCACCATGACAATCCACCCCGCTAGGGTCTGCACCAGGGGATTAATGCCCGTCGGTGCAGCCAGCCAGCCCGTTTTGGGACTATTGAAATGCTGCCAAAACGTGGGTAGCCAGGGGATGAAACCCAGTAAGGGCAGACTGTAGGCGATCAGTCCACCGAGGGGAAGTCGCACCTTAAACCGCAGCGTGAAGGCGATTAACATCAGTCCTTGGGCGGCGATCGCCAGCAGACAAAAATAGTGACTATACAGGGCAACCAGATGACAGCAGCCCCAAAGCGCCCAGAGCCAATACCAGGCGTTGCCCCGTTGTAACTGCTGATGGAGCTTAACCTGGGCGGCTAACCCCAATGTGATCAGCGTAATCGGCAAGGTGTAATGCCTAGCCTCTTGAGAGAGGTAGACGGCAAAGGGGGAGAGGGCCATGACGCCTGCACCCACGAGACCCGCCTGGGGCGAGAAGGCCAGGCGGTTGAGGAGGTAAAGGGCGGCGATCGCCGCCACCCCCCAGAGCACGGCAAAACTGCGCAACGCCCAAGCCAGAGACTCGACCCCGGGCCCAAGGGCGATCAGCCAACGATGCAGCAGGCAAAAAAATAGCGGCGGATGGGTCGATTGAGTTGCTAAATGGCTGGCAATCGCCCCACAACTCACGTCCGCTCTCAAGGTAAAGAGATCCGGCAGGGCGGTCAGGGGCAAGACTTGATCGGCCGGCAACTCATCAAAGTTGCGCCCCAAGCCGAAAATGCTGGTGATGACTTCATCCACCCAGAGGGGCTTACTGGCCAAGCGCCAGAGCCGCAGCCCCAGCCCAGCGGTCAAAATGCTGCCCAGCAGCAGCCAATGACGCCAACGGGATTGCCCAATGGGATGCCAAATTTTGCGCCATGGGGGGGATGATGGGTTGGAGGCGGCAGGCATATCCGGAAGAGGTCAAGCAGGCGATCGCCCGCTGGGTGGAGGTCATGAAGCAACATCCTACCCCAAGCGGTAGGAACGGGCCGCCATCTGCATTTGTCTCGGTGCTCGTCACAGCAAACGGCAAACTGCCCTGTAGAATAGGGGGGCAAAATCCCCGCCTTACCAGTCTGCGCGCGGGTCAAAACGCCGGAAATCCCAGCATGATGTCCACGACTGAGTTTGATCTCGATACCTACTTACAAACGTATAAAGCCCAGGTTGAAACGGCATTGGCAGCGGCCGTACCCATTACCCAACCCACCACCCTCTATGAAGCGATGCGCTATTCCCTGCTAGCCGGGGGCAAGCGCCTACGACCGATTTTGTGTCTCGCCACCTGTGAGCTGCTCGGCGGCACGGTCGAACTGGCGATGCCCACCGCCTGCGCCATGGAGATGGTGCATACCATGTCGCTGATTCATGATGACCTACCCGCTATGGACAACGACGACTTTCGGCGCGGTAAGCCCACCAATCACAAGGTCTATGGCGAAGACATGGCTATCCTGGCGGGAGATGCGCTGCTGACCTATGCCTTTGAATGGATTGCGCGGCAAACCCAGGGGGCTGCGCCGGAAGCGGTGCTGGCCGTGATCGCCCACTTAGCCAAAGCCTCGGGCGCAGCCGGGCTGGTCGGGGGTCAGGTGGTGGATTTAGAGTCCGAGGGCAAGACTGATGTCACCCTAGAGACGCTGGAGTTTATGCATCGGCACAAGACCGGCGCTCTCTTGGAGGCTTGCGTGGTCTGTGGCGCGATGCTCGGGGGAGCAACAGCGGCCGAGCGCGATCGCCTCTCCACCTTTGCCCAAAACATTGGTCTGGCCTTTCAGATCATCGACGATATTCTGGATATCACCGCCACACCCGAGGAGCTGGGCAAAACCGCAGGGAAAGACATCGCAGCTCAAAAGACGACCTATCCAAGTTTGCTCGGTCTTGAGGAGTCAAGGCGGCGGGCCGATGCGCTGATTGCCGAGGCGATCGCGGGTCTAGAACCCTGGGGCGACAAGGCCTTGCCCTTAAAGGCGTTGGCCCATTACATCACCGCACGCAAAAACTAGAGAAGGCTGGGAGGATTTCATGGAGGGGTTGACTGCCGTCTTCACCAATCAAACGCTCTTGGTGGCCCTCGGCGCTTGTTTATTGGCTCAGGGCATGAAACTGATCATTTCCCTGGTGCGCTTTAAGGCCTTTCAGGCCAGCGCCCTCTTTAGTGCGGGGGGAATGCCCAGCGCCCATTCGGCTCTGGTGGCGGCGCTGGCCACGAGCGTGGGCCAAATCAAGGGCTGGTCGAGCCCCGAGTTTGCGATCGCCTGTATGTTTGCGGTGATTGTCATGTACGACGCGGCGGGGGTGCGACAGGCGGCAGGCAAGCAGGCGAAGGTGCTCAACCAAATTGTGGATGAACTCTTTCAAGAGGGGAAAGAATTAAGCTCCGAACGCCTCAAAGAACTCTTGGGCCATACCCCCCTCCAAGTCTTGGCGGGCTTGTGTTTGGGGATTGCAAGCGCCTTGATCGTCGGGGCGATCGTGGGGCATTAGCGCCCATCTGTATGAACTTAAGGCTGTATTCAACTCCTGGTGGGAGTTTGAGTGGGCCGACCCACCTCTCCCTGCGGGTACTCCTCCCAAGAGGAG
>JBMYQW010000400.1:2483-4749 GCA_049601735.1 Spirulinaceae cyanobacterium | reverse complement strand
CTTTGTGGCTGAAGTGACCAGCGAGAAAAATCGGAGTTTGTTTTCCATTAGCTTTGTGGCCGCGATTTGGATTGCCTCATCGGCGGTTTGCACTACGATGAGTGCCCTGGATCAAATCCATCATATTCCCCGCAAAGCTCGTCGCCCGTTTTGGCGATCGCGGAGCATTGCGATCGTCTTGACCCTGGCGAGTATTTTTCTCTTAGCCAGTGCCGCATTTTTCGTGTTTTTGGGTAATCAATTGGTGAATTGGGCGATCGACGCAATTGAAAACTTGCCCGTCTCCCATTCCGAGCAGAGCGCCTATTGGCTGCTGCGGAGCTGGCGCACGCTTGGTCTGCCCTTTGTCTTTGGTTGGGTCATTGTAGCCTTCGTGCTGCTGTATCGCTTTGGCCCCAGCCGCTGGCGACGGGGTTGGCCGGTGCTGCCAGGGGCCATCTTGGGCGCACTCTCTTGGTTTGGCAGTGCCAGCTTGTTTCGTATTTATGTTGATCAATTCAGTGCCTATAACCGGGTGTATGGCTTGGTCGGGGCATTTATGGTGTTGATGATTTGGCTCTATCTCAGTTGTCTCATTTTGCTCATTGGCGGTCAGCTCAATGTGACGCTGGCGGAGGCGATGGAGCGAGAGGAGCAGAAACTACGCAAGGGCGATCGCTCTCCCGGTAAGACTCAAGGCGATCGCCCTTTGTGAACCCCAATCATCTACATCGAGTTTACTGAAAAAGTATGTTCTGGGAAGGGAGAAAAAGTCGGAGGAAACAGAGAAAAGCGTGACAGAACACTATAGCAGCGATATCGGTAGTTAGGACATTTTACGATAGCTGAAATTTTCAACTACGCAATGTCCTAAATGAGTTTCTCTTTGCCATAGTTTCACCAGCGATTTTCAACAGAAAGAATTCCCCCAAGCTCTCATCTGCACCTGGCAAGATGTAGCTATTGTCGGGTATTGCAGGAGTCTGAGGGGAGAATCTCCCCCTCAGCGGAAAGTATCGGGGGGCTGGCACAGACCTGACAACCGGATTTGCAAACGAAATTGCTGGTGTTTCTAAAAATGGGCTACCTTTTTTCAACTACAAAACGCCAAATTCGTCCCGCCTTCGACACCACCAGAAATCCAGCCCGGATAGGGTTGGGAAATTTGCAACCATTGGCGATATTCAGCCCCAAGCACCGACTCCCCCGTGAGTATCATGGTTTCGCCTTCCTTGACACTGCCAATAAAGGGTCGCGCATCCGATCGCGCCTCCGGGCGAATCGCCAAATCTACGATCGCACGACGACAAGCCCCCGCCGTAATGTTGAGCAAGGTGGGGTCTTGCGGGAAGGGGAAGTCGTTATTGCTCGTAGGAGGGGCGGGCGTCGGTTGGGGTGCTTCCGGTGGTGTTTCCGGTTCATCAGGACAAAGGGTCAAATGCCGGGCGATCACAAAGCCCCGAGCGGGTTCAGAAATCTTAATCCAGCCCGAGTAGCCTTCACTGGCTAGCAGAACAGCAGTTGCCGGAGACAAGGTCGCCACAATCTCGCTGCCATCGGCTACCGAGGGTTTGGTGAACACCGAGATCGTCCGATTAGTCAACCGACATTGGTTGATCAGGCTGTTGGCATTCGTGCTGGCCGGTTCCTCGGCATTGGGTTCAGCATCTGGTTCATCGGTCGCAGGTTGCTCACCCGGTTCATCAACAGCAGGCTCATCGGTTGTGGGTTCGTCGCCCATGGGTTCATCTGGTGCAGATTCTGGAGCAACGGGCTCTGTCGGATTCGAGCTTTCCGCAGACGGTGCGGGGGTCTCGGCAGGGGCATCGCTGTTAGGGGGATTGTCCGGGGGGGTTGGCTCTGGTTGGGGAACAGACTCGGGGATAGTCGGTGCTTGAACCCTAAATTCCTGCGCTATCACTGGCGGCACGATCGACCCGACTAAACAGGTCGCAAGGAGTAAGCTGGCGAATTTGATCCGGGTAAATTGGGGGACAAGTCTCATGGAACTCTGGGGCAGGCGGACGATAGCGACGATCGCTCAAAACATAGCAACAATTTTGACCCTAGTGTACCGCGAGGCGCGATTGCCCTGTCCACCTCGCATCCCCTAGCCTTGCCCCTGAGAGCGTCTACACATAATCAACTACCTACCCGAGGCGTGTCACGGCATTACCGCCATGACTATAGGATGCGAAAGATCACACTTTTACTAGCTAGACAGATGCAGTGAGTTAAAGCCCCAGCCCAGCCGATCGCCCCCCCTTCAAAATTCATTCCCCCCACT
>JBMYQW010000400.1:0-2473 GCA_049601735.1 Spirulinaceae cyanobacterium | reverse complement strand
ACTGATCCGATCGCTAGTGTCTTACGCTAGGATATGAACCCGGACACATACACCAGATGTAGTGTGTTGCCCTTCCAGCGAACTGCACCGATGGTTCGCCCGTTTGCGGCATAGCCCCACATCTGGCAGTTCATACCCAGCAAAATGCCCCAGTATCAACCGCTAGACCCCTTGGTTTATCGGTGATTTTGCTGACTCAATGCCCATGATGGGTGTTGGGCAAGGAGCAGCGCGACCGCGATCGCTGTTGCTGCTTTGTTCTTTGCATTCAACCCCGCGCAAAATAACTACACACTACATCTAGTGTTTCTTAACAGAAAATCACCCTAAGCACACCATATCTAGTGTTATCCTGAACTTCCCAACCATAGATCCGGGAGAAGAGGGGTGATGCACTATCGACAAGAGGGCTATCTGCAAGAATGGTCGGCCAGCGGCGTCGATGCCGAACTCACTCGCCTCAACGTCCGCAGCCTCAACGGCTCTGACCCCTATGACTACCTCCTCTACGCCGAAGATCTGCCCCGCCGCAACGACGGTCGCCTACGCCAGGGCATCTTGCAGCGGTATCAACACCTCGAAGCCGGGGGCTGGTGGTGCTCCGGTGTGGATCTGCTCTCCGGCAGCGAAGATCCCTGGGGCTGCTTCAAGCCCAGCCAGCCCCGCCAAGATGGGCAGCGGCAGAAGCTGATCAAATATGAGCATCCACCTAAAACGGCGACCGGGCTCTTTGCTCTGCGTGTGCCGCAACACGTCTGGGATGCGATCGCCACCCGCTACAACCATCCTTTTGGCCCCGAAGATTTGGATCTAGAACAGCCCGACCAGGGCTTCTGGCAATGGTTCCTGGCGCGTCCGGATATTCCCCTTTGCGTTACCGAAGGCGCGAAGAAGGCCGGGGCACTTTTGACGGCAGGCTTTGTGGCGATCGCCCTCCCCGGTGTTCATGGCGGCTACCGCACCCCCCGCGATGGGGAGGGGAACAAGATCGGGCGATCGCACCTGATCCCTCAACTCGAACTGCTCACTCGCAAGCAGCGTCCGGTCTACATGGTGTTTGACCAAGATCAAAAGCCCCAAACAATCCAAGCAGTCAATGGGGCGATTCGCCATACCGCCTACTTGCTAGAGCGTCAGGGCTGTGACGTGCGCGTTGTCACCTGGAACCCTGAACTGGGCAAAGGCGTTGATGACCTGCTCATTCGTCAGGGTGATGCGGCGTTTGAACAGGCCTACGATCGCGCCCCCAGCTTCGAGGCTTGGAAAGCCCAGACGTTTACGCAGCTCACCTATCCGGCCGCATTGACGGTGAATCAACGCTACCTTCCGGCGTTGGCGATTCCCGATGGTGAGCGGTTGATTGGCATCAAATCTCCGAAGGGAACGGGCAAGACCCACTGCTTGGAGGCGATTGTGAAGGGGGCGATCGCGCGCGGGCAATGGGTGCTTGTGATCGGGCATCGGGTCAAACTGGTGGAATCGCTCTGTGAGCGGTTTGGGCTGCGCTACATCAGTGAGTTACAGCCCAGCGATGGCGGCCCGATGCGGGGTTACGGACTCTGTATTGACTCGCTGCATCCCCATTCCCAAGCCCATTTCCAAGCGGCTGACTGGCGCGATGGTGTCGTGATCATCGATGAAGTAGAGCAGGTACTCTGGCATGGGCTCAACGCCAGCACCTGTCGGGGCAACCGCGTGGCGATCCTTAAGTCGCTCAAAACCCTGATGCAAAATGTCTTGGGTGGCCAGGGTCAGGTCTACGTGGCGGATGCGGATCTCAGTGATGTTGCTCTGGACTATCTGCGGGCGCTGGCCGGTTGTGAACAGTCGCCCTACCTCATCCAAAACCAATGGCAACCCGGTACGGAAACCGCTTGGACGATTCACCATTACGATGATTCGTCTCCCGATCGCCTGATGCAGGCCCTAGAGCAACATATCTGCGCAGGCGGTAAGCCCTTTGTCTGTCTCTCAGCCCAGAAGCCCCAGAGTCAATGGGGCACATCCAATCTGGAATCCTACCTGCGGCAGCAGTTCCCCCAGCATAAGATCCTGCGCCTGGATTCCGAAACGCTCACCAATGCCCATCATCCGGCGGCTCAGGGGTTACAAAATCTCGATGAACGCCTCCAAGACTACGACATTGTTCTCAGCAGTCCTTGCCTAGAAACGGGCGTGAGTATTGATTTGCAGGGTCACTTCACCTCGATTTGGGCGATCGCTCAGGGCATCCAAGCCGAAAACTCCGTGCGCCAGGCCCTGAGCCGAGTACGAGAGCCCCTGCCCCGTCATCTCTGGGTTGCACCCTTTGGCTTCAACACCGTGGGGAATGGCTCGACTTCGATCGCCGGACTGCTAGAGTCGGGGCAAAAGCTGACTCAGCTCAATATCCGCCTCTTGCAACAGTCGGACTTGACGGCTTTGGATGACTTGGAAACGGGCTTCCAGGCGGAATCCCTGCTCTGCTGGGCGC
>JBMYQW010000399.1:0-4753 GCA_049601735.1 Spirulinaceae cyanobacterium | reverse complement strand
GAGGTAGTGCTGCACGTCGAGTTTCAAACCCGCCCTGACAAGACCATGAGCTTTCGGATGCTCGATTATTTCACCCGGCTCCGTCGCAAGTTTCCCAAGCGACGGATTCATCAGGTGGTGGTGTATTTGCTAGAGACCCGCTCACCGCTGGTTTATGAAGATCGGTTTACCGCAGACAAAACCGAGCATCGCTACGAGGTGGTGCGGCTCTGGGAACAACCCAAGAATTTATTCACCAACTCGCTGGGCCTGCTACCCTTGGCCGTGATTGCGAATCCGCAACCGGACGAGCCAGAACAGGTCTTACAAGCGGTAGCACAGCGGATTGAGGCGATTCCAGATACCCAAACCAGAAACAACTTAACGGCGTCTGCTGCCCTACTGGCAGGGCTAAAATTAGAGAAAGACATCATTCGGCAAATTTTCAGGAGTGAGGCAATGCGTGAGTCCGTAATTTATCAGGATATTTTGCAAGAAGGTCGGCAGGAAGGTCGTCAGGAAGGTCGTCAGGAAGGGGAACAGCAAGGCATTGAGAAAGGGCGGAAGCAAGAGCGTGAGTTTATTTTGCGAACAATTCTCCCAATACTCAAGCAAGTTGGGTTTCCGATGGAGCGGATCTTGAATGCGCTGGGGTTGACCATGGCGGAAGTTGAAGACGAAGGTGGAGAGCAAAAAGACGAAACTAGCTAACTCGGGTAGTCACAGTCCAAGAGCGTTTTGCCCACCTTCTTGAAATGAAGTGATGGATGCCTTGGGGTTTGTCGCCGTTGCTGATACGCCTTCCGAGCCTAGATGTAGGGTGCGTTAGCAGGTGCAAAAGATTACTTCAATTGGCACAGTTTTACTTCCTGCGTAACGCACCAATTCTGTGTTGAGCTAGGGCGATCGATGTTTAACAACAAGTCAAAGTGAATAGCACACCCTACAAAATTTCACCATCTGTTGGTAAAACAACATCTTCATAAACAAGCGAGAACAGACAGTCTAGACCTACGCTGGTCAGCGTCAGCCCATCGGTTTCCTCAGCACTGTAGGTAGTGAGTTCCCATTTACCGCGATCGTTGAGGCGATAGCACTCTACTTGCTGTACATCAGGTGTGACCAGGCAATATTCCCGGAGCGAGAGGAGGCGACGGTAATGATAGAACTTACGACCCCGATCCTTGGCTTCCGTGCCAGGGGAGAGCACTTCAATAATGAGCTTGGGATGTTGAAGTTGTTTCGTCGCTTCAAGGTCGCGGCAATCGCAGGTCACGGCAACATCAGGGTAGACGTAAACAGTATCGCTAATTTGCAGCTTGGCATCCGCCATGAAGACCTTGCAGTTTTTGCCCCGGAGGTGGGCTTTGAGGGCAGCAGCTAGATTAAGGGTGATCGAGTTGTGGGGCAATGTGCCGCCCGTCATTGCGACAATTTCACCATCGATATATTCATACCGGAGGTTTTGCTGGGCTTCCCAACGCAGATATTCGCGAGGAGACATCCGGGGTCGATCGGCGGCGGCAATCATCAGGAATAAGGAATGGGTTGGATTCCATTATCGTGGATATTCGTCATCCGGTTTGGGATTGCCAATGCTTGCATCTATTCATGCTTGCCCGGAGCGAACTGCTGCGATCGCAAGCCAGACCCAACAAGACTTCACCACCATGTTCATGGCGTTTTAGAGACGGTTGAGCCAAATTTCTCAAACGCGATCGAGTGCTTGATGGGGTTCTGGAGGCAAGCTGGCGGTGATGCGGGTCTGCATTAGTTTCAGAGTGCGCTAGTAGGTACGAAAGCTCATCAAAATTGGCTTGATGTTGATCCCTGCGTAACGCACCAACGCTATATTAAGCGAGGGCGATCGATGGGTTACTGCTGGTTTCATCAAGCTAACGCGGTGATTGGATGACAGGGCGTTAAAGTACATCCATCACCCCCTGCCAACAACACCCACAAGAACTCCCCATGAGCAACAGAATCACCGATAGTGACTTTAGTGACTGGACACCCGACCAACTCCCCAGCCTTAAAGACAAAACTTACCTGATCACGGGTGGTAACTCTGGAATCGGGTTCGCCGCAGCCCAAATGCTGGCCGCTGCCAACGCCAACATTCTGATTGGCGCACGGAACGCCACCAAAGCCGGAAAAGCGGTGGCCGAAATTGCGGCGATCGGCACCGGAACCGCCGACTATGTGTTGATGGATCTCGCCCAGCTCGATTCTGTGCGCAATGCCGCTGCCGATCTCAAAGCGCGTTACAACCAGCTTGATGGTTTGATTGCCAATGCAGGCATCATGCAAACTCCCGAAACCCGCACCAAGGATGGCTTTGAACTCCAGCTCGCCACCAATCACTTGGGGCATTTTCTCTTGAGTGGATTGCTGTTCGAGCAAGTTGAGGCAGCGGCTGGTCGCATTGTGGTTGTGAGCAGCATGGCCCATAAGTTTGGTCAGATTTATTTTGATGACTTGATGTTGACCCAGAACTACTCTCCCGAGCGGGCTTATGGTCAGAGCAAGCTGGCGAATCTGCTGTTTGCATTTGAGCTAGATCGTCGCTTGCAGGCGGCAAACAGCTCCGTGACGGCCTATGCTTGCCATCCCGGTTACACAGCCACACAGTTGCAAAGTACAGGCCCCGAAGGCTTCTGGCATTGGCTCTATCAATTCACCAACGCCGTTCTCGCCCAGCCCGCCGAGCAGGGCGCCATCCCCACCGTGCTAGCAGCAGCCGGCCAAGAGGCTGTACCCGGTGCTTACTATGGTCCCCAAGAATGGCTTGAATGCCGAGGTCGGGTCAGTGATGCGACGGTTGCTCCCCAAGCCTTAGATGCAGCAGCGGCGGCACGACTCTGGCAAGAGAGTGAAAAGCAGGTGGGCTTTGCATGGCCGCTGCCAACCAAGCCATCAACCCCAACAACCTCGATTTGACGCGACTGAATATTCGGCATTGCTGATTCAGGGACGAAACGATCGCCCCACACAATGAGAGCCCTTAGGCAAGGCCCGCGCGATAAGCCGTTGGGGTCATGCCCGCCAACTTGCGAAACTGCCGACTGAGTTGACTATGACTGTTGAACCCCGTCATCAAG
This sequence comes from Spirulinaceae cyanobacterium, assembly GCA_049601735.1. GTDB lineage: Bacteria > Cyanobacteriota > Cyanobacteriia > Cyanobacteriales > Spirulinaceae > SIO3F2. The sequence goes on along the minus strand of JBMYQW010000399.1, from coordinate 1,673 downwards.
GCAATGTCCAAAATCGATTGGTCGGTTTGCTCCAGCAACTGTTTTGCCCGCTCAATCCGTTGCTGGAGCAAATATTGATGGGGCGAGAGCCCCAGAGACTGCTTAAACAGCCGACTGAAATGAAACTGGCTCAGGTCGAGGAGTTGCGCCAACTGCTCTAGGCGTAGATTCTGCTCTAAATGGGCATCGATGTAGTCCAATACTCGCAATAACTGGCGCTGGGGTAAGCCCCCTTCGTAAATCTGTAATTGGAGTTTTGTCGTGGCATGGTGCTGGAGGAGGTGGATGGCGAGCACATTGGCCAGGGAATCTTGGTAGAGTGCGTTGCCGGAGGAGCCGGGTTGCGCTGCGTTGCGGAGCAGCGTGGCGATCGCTTCCACTTGAGCATCTCGGGTTCTGAAGGTGGGCAAGAGTTCGAGGCGATCGCTGCCCTTCGAGAGCGTCTCTAAGGCAACCGTTTGCAAAAATTGGGCATTGAGGCGAATCTGTAAATAATCTTCCTCACCCTCCCACCGGGCAAAAAGAGGAACCTGGGCGGGAGTGATGATAAATTCGCCTCTTTGCACCAGTCCCATGAAGGTTTTCTCGTCCTGGCGATGGAGATAATGCAGCGGGCGCGGATTGAGCAACATGGAGATCGTATGGTCGCTCTCAAAACAAAAACCGCCTTCACCCGGTGGGTTGAGCGCCCGTTCCACCTGAATCAGCGGCGGCGACGGCTGGGCCGACCCAGACTCTAATAATTCTGGCGTTTGGAGTGATGGAATTGCTAGAGAGGTCATGCCGCACAGCCAAGCTATCTCGACTTGATTGTAGGCATTTGGCAAAACTCAGCGCAAGATTGTGCAAGCTGCGCAGGAAACCTCAAGCTCGCCCTTGGGGGTTTCCCTAAGCTGAAATTGTTCTTCAGCAAGGAAACATCCATTCATGAAACTCGTTATTTTTGGCTCCACTGGAACGACTGGTCGTGAAGTTGTCAAGCAAGCGATCGCCGAGGGGCATCAGGTGACGGCCTTTGCTCGCACCCCCGCCAAACTCCAAATTCAACATCCCCACCTGAAGCTATTTCAAGGCGATGTCCTCGATGCGGCAGCGGTCGAAACCGCGATCCAGGATCAGGATGCGGTCATTTGCATCCTTGGGGCAGGGAAGCAGCTCACGAGCAACATCCGCTCTGAGGGCACGAAGCAAATCATTGCCGCGATGGAAAAAACGGGTGTTCGCCGTTTGATTTGTCAATCCACCTTGGGCACAGGGGATAGCTGGGGCAGCCTAGATTTCTACTGGAAATACGTCATGTTTGGCTTCCTGTTGCGCAAGGTCTTTGCTGACCATGAACTTCAGGAGAGCTATGTCCGCCAAAGCAATCTGGATTGGACGATCGTGCGACCGGGGGCGTTTGTGGAGGGCGATCGCACCGGTCATTATTACCACGGCTTCCCGGCCACAGACAAGCGCATCCAGCTCAAAATCTCCCGCCCCGATATCGCTGATTTTATGCTCAAGCAATTGAGCGATCTGTCCTATCTGCATCAAGCGCCGAGCTTGTCTTATTGAGACTTAGAGACTTGCGACGTTCTTGGACGGCTGCATTGGTGACTGAAACCCGACCCACCCCGGTCTGCGCTACGCGCAACCGCCCCTCCCAAGAGGGGATTTTACAATCTCCTCTT
>JBMYQW010000398.1:3078-4761 GCA_049601735.1 Spirulinaceae cyanobacterium | reverse complement strand
TTGTTGAAGAGCATCTGAATTGCCAGGTTTATAGCGTTGCGCCGAATGGATTGGTTTATACACAACCGATCGCCCAATGGCATGATCGCGGTTCTCAACCCGTCTTTGAATATACCCTCGAAGATGGCTCGACAATTCGCGCTACCCCCGACCATGAATTCATGACTGAATCGGGTGCAATGCTACCGATCCAAGAAATTTTTGAGCGGGGTTTGGAGCTGAAATATTGTAAAGCTGAGTTGGCGCAACCGGAGCTGACTTTGGCGTAATTGTGACGCGACTCGGGGATCGTTGTTATGTTGCCTTGGTTGCGGTGGTGGGATGCGTCGGGGAAGTTGCTGTTGGATGGACAGGAGCGAGCAATCTTAGCTGAAGATCAAGCCCAAAAGTTGGCAGCAAAGTTGCGGGAGTTAGGGGTCGATCCAGGAACGATCGCTTAGGGCAGCTTGGGCTTTCTGCCCTGAACCGCGATCGCCCCCCCAAAACTCTCCCGATGTTCCACCTCCCCAAACCGGGCATCCTGCCAATCGCCGTAAGTACAGACGCGCACCTCTGTAAAGCCAACAACCTCAAATGCTTGCTGCAAACTGGCCTGATCCCACATCCATTGGTGGCGATGGTTGGCAAAGGCATCCTGGAGCCGTTGGCGGAAGGTGGCGCGAGAGCCCGGATGGCCGGTGCAGGAGAGATGCATAAAGTTGTCTGCGGCCTGGGGGGCAGTCACGGGATCTTGTAATGCCTGACAATATTGTTGCGCCAACATTTCCAGATCCGGAACCACGGCCCGAAACATCCCCCCTGGCTGGAGATAGTTAAAAATCCGCTGCATCGCCCGATCGAAATCTTGACGGCTCAGATGCTCTAGCACATGGGAAGCGTAGATCAGTTCACAGGAATTGGGGGCGATCGCCAATCCCTGAACAATATTGCCGTAACGTACTTGGGTTGACCAGGCAGGCAGATTCAATCGCTTTTGCAGCCAGCGACCGATGAAGGGCAGTTTTACCAAGCGCAACGAGGAAGAAGCATCGGTATTGAGCCAGCTTTCACCCACCACCAGGCCGCAGCCCACATGAAGACAGAGAGGAGTTGAACGGGGAGATGGCATGGCTGGCTTGAGAAGATCGCTCGATTGGGTTTGATCTTAACGGCGAGACGACCCAGACGGGTCAATCACATCTTGATACAGATCCGCCAGTTGACGGGCGATCGCCGTCCAATCAAACTTAACACGGGCAAATTGCTGACCATTTTGACCTAAATGATGCCGCTGGACTGGATCGCGTAGCAACTGGGCGATCGCCCCTTGCCAGTCTGCTGGATTGGCGGGAACCACTAGACCGGCCTCCGCCGCTGCCACTGTGGGCGCCAACTGCACCTCCGGCGTGACAATCACAGGCAAGCCCGCCGCCATCGCCTCCGCGACAGCGATCGCAAAATTCTCGGCATAGGAGGGCAAGACAAACAGATCCGACCCTTGCAAGACCAATTCTTTCGCCTTCCCCGTGAGGTGTCCGGCAAAGGTGACGCGATCGCTCAAACCCAAACGCTGTGCCAGACTCTCCAACTCCACGTCATAGCCCGGTTCATGGGGATTGCCCACCAATAGCAGGTGAAACGGCGCAGTTATTCCCGCTAAAACCTCCAGCAAAAAATCGGGTCGCTTTTTGTAATGCAAGCGTC
>JBMYQW010000398.1:0-3068 GCA_049601735.1 Spirulinaceae cyanobacterium | reverse complement strand
TAGAGAATGATCGGCTGCGCTGGGGCAATGGCATAACGCTGGTGCAGTTGCGCCGCTGCATCTTCAATTACCTCACCGGGGCGAACCCCCAGCGGTAGCACCCAGGTTGGGGCAGTAATGCCAAAGTGGTGCACATCGGCCGCCTCCCCTTCAGTGGTGCAATGGATGGCGCTGGCCCGGTTGAGGTTTTTCCGCTCCCGCAGCCAACTGTAGAGCTGCTTTTTGGCGCGGCTTTGGGAGAGCGCCCAGGGGGAGAGCTGACCCATCGTGCGCATGGTATAGGGAACTTGATGGTGGCGGGCGATCGTGGCGGCAGCGCTCGAACCAAAAGCAAAGAGGTAATGGGTATCGAGTACGTCGTAATGGGGAATCTGCTGCCAAAGCCAGCGCGTCCAAGCCAGGGAAAAGAGGAAGCCGCGATCGCGTCCAATCGGCAGCGTCAAGCGCGGGAAAAACCAAACGGGTGCGCCTGCGTGCTCAATGCGTCGCCCCAGGGGCACATCCATGACCCCATCCACATCGTCATTGGTGGTACAAATCTCCGCCATGATCCCTAAGGCATTCAGCTCCCGCACCAGGTTCAGGGCGACAGCGGTCGGGCCACCCCGCTTGGGAGAAAGGGAGGGAATAACATGGAGAACGCGCATCGACTTTAAGGGCTAGGCAAAGCCGACCGTTTTGTCACAAACTGCAAAATTTCCTGAGCCACCTGCGCCGACTGCTCTAAATGAGGCACATGACCCGCTTGAGGAATCCAAACCAGCTCGTGGTTGGGTAGCAATTGCGTAAACTTCGCCGTGTCTTTGGTTCCAAGGATCTGATCCTGCTCACCCCAGAGCAGCAGCGTCCGTTGGCTGAGTTCCGGAAGTTGTGCAGCAAACGAGCCATAGCCACCGCTTTTGGTGAATTGCATCAGCGACCAACTCCACAAGGGATCAGCCAGATGCAACGAGGCACAGCAGTTGGCATCGTCCGTGACCCATTTGGCGTCGGCATAGGCTTTACGGCTAATCTGCTCCCGGACACGAGGGCTGCGCAGGAATTCCGTCGCCCAGCGATCGAGCGGCGGGAACATCAGCCGCCAGGTCCAGGGTCGCTGGGGAATCCCGGCACTATCGATCAAAATGAGCTGGCTGACGGCTTCTGGGTAGGTGAGGCTGAAGTCGATCGCCGCCGCCCCGCCCATGGAAGCGCCCAATAGCACAACGGGCTGTTGAATCTGGGTTTGCCAGAACTGGTAGAGATGGGTCTTGATCGCGTCCGGATTGTAAGGCAGCGCCTGACGGCGCTCGGTAAAGCCAAAGCCGAGCAAGTCCATTGCCCAAACTTCATGGTGGGGGGCGAGTTTCGGAATTAAGCGGCGATATTCCAGCAAGGAACTATCGAAACCATGCACCAACAAAATTGGAGGTTGCTCACCGGGCTGGTGGACATAAGCCGTGTGGATGGGGTCAGCGTCCAGGGGCGTACGGAGGGGAACGGTCTGGATCTGGGCAGCGATCGCCACCGACTCCGGTTCCGTCAACGCTTGGGCGGCAGCGGGTAAGGCAAACGCAGTCTTCATCGATTTGATCAGCTCCAAGCATCGCTATCAAAACTATAGGTTCTCAAGTCCCGTAGCGCGGGCATCTCGCCCGCCACAAAGCATAAAAACACAGCTTAAATCGGTTTGAAGTTAAAGATTCGTCCAAATCCGATTCAGAATATCCATCCCGGTAAAAGCCTGCCAGCCAAACAGACCCAGGAGCGTGATGTTGAGCGTGATGTGGGTATAGCGGGCAATCTCGTTGCCTTTTTGCATAAAGGGAACCAGTGCGGCAGAGATGGCGATCATACTCGTCATGCCCAGACCCGCCAGTAGATGCGACCCCACGAACAACTTACCGTTATTGATGTAGGTGGCGGCCATGCCGCCGACCGTGCCAGAGACCATCAAGGCCAGCAAGATCGCGCCCGCGACGTAATGGCGGAAGTTGAAGTTTTTCTTGATCAGCTCTTTGCGGGTATCTTTGTCAGCGGTGCGGGTCTGGCGAATTTTGCCGCCGAGGTAGAGGGCATAGATCGAGAGCCCCAGCAGAATCCACATCAACGCGGGGTGGAAGAATTGGGAATAAACTTTGACCGATTCGGGTAAGGCGAATTCCATGGTTGAATTAGTGTAGGAGAGAACAGCGACATTGTTACTGAACTTAACATAATCTCTGCTTATCTACCGCTAATTTACGCCTTAGCTTACAGAATGTTCTGGGTCGAACCCAGGCCCGGTAGCCGTCCCTGAGTTTGTTAGCAATTCACGCCAGACCAGAACCGCCCAGCAGGACTTGCTGCCACAATTCCCAACTCAGGCTTCTACAATAGACAAGACCGTCACTCTCCACACGTTAATTCTCTGGGCATGAAAATTTCTGCATTGCGCTCTCCTGTTCGCGCTCTTTCTCGTTCCTCCTCAAAATTTGTTTTTGGCTTGCTGACTGCGGGCTTGCTGATCGGGACGCCCAGCCTGGTGATTGCCCAAGAAGAGCCTGAGCAGTTGACCTACACTCAATTGCTCGAGCGTGTTGATGCGGGCCAGGTGGAGGCGATCGAATACGACCCGGAAACCCGTACCGCTGAAGTAACCTTTGAGAGCCAACCGGAGACGCCGTTTACCGTTGAACTCTTGCCCGAACATCCCGAACTGCTAGCCAAGGTGCGGGAGCAGGACGTGGACTATTCCGTGAACCCGTCCGCCGACAATAGTGCGGCGAAGAGCCTAATCGCCAATCTGGTGATTATCTTTATTCTCTTTTCGGTGGTGATCTTGCTGCTGCGGCGATCGGCCGCTTCCTCAGGTCAGGCGCTCAACTTTGGCAAGTCTAAGGCTCGGTTCCAGATGGAAGCCAAAACGGGCATTTTATTTGACGATGTGGCAGGTATTGACGAGGCCAAGGAAGAGCTGCAAGAGGTGGTCTCGTTTCTGAAAGAGACCGAACGCTTCACCTCGATCGGCGCGCGGATTCCTAAAGGGGTTTTGCTGGTGGGGCCGCCGGGAACCGGGAAAACTTTGTTGGCGAAAGCGGTGGCGGGTG
>JBMYQW010000397.1:0-4774 GCA_049601735.1 Spirulinaceae cyanobacterium | reverse complement strand
GGCACTACCCCTACAAAACTCATTAGCAAGATTCTATTGCACCTTTTTAGCTGTGTCACGGCACTACGCTAATGCACTGGGCGAACCGAAGTACTCCTCCCGGTCGGAGAGCGAAAAATTCCCCTCTTGGGAGGGGCGGTCTCGCGTAGCGACGACCGGGGTGGGTCGGGTGCTGGCCACCACAGGAAGGAGCCTTTTGATTAACCCCGCGCTTCAGGGAGAATCAACATGGCATCTCCGAACGAATAGAAGCGGTAATCTTTTTCCACCGCCTCTTCGTAGAGCGATAGCAGGCGCTCTCGTCCAACCAGGGCACTAACCATCACGATCAGGCTCGACCCCGGTAGATGGAAGTTGGTAATCATGCCATCAATGACCTGCCATTGGTAGCCCGGATAAATGTAAAGATCAACCAGCCCCTCAAATGGCCCCCTCAAGAGCCCCGGCCCATCTACGCCCTGCTTGCGAGCAACCCCTTCTAGGGTTCGCACCGAGGTCGTCCCAACGGCAATCACTCGACCGCCCGACTCCCGCGTCGAGCGAATGGCCTGCACAGTTTCTTCACTCACCGAAACCCATTCGGAATGCATTCGATGTTCGGTGATATTTTCTGACTCCACCGGACGGAACGTACCGACCCCCACGTGGAGGGTGAGGTGAGTCTGCTTAACGCCCATGTCTTCCAGTTGCTGTAATAGCTCAGGGGTGAAGTGTAACCCAGCTGTCGGTGCAGCCGAAGAACCCGGCGTTTCGGCATAGACGGTTTGGTATTGTTCGGGATCAGCCGTGGATTCCGTAACATAGGGCGGAAAGGGAATATAGCCGACTAAATCCAGCATTTGGGCGATCGTTTTACCGGGGGGCACACTAAATTCAATGACCCGTCCTCCGGTCGTGAAGTCGCGCTCAATGACGCGTCCCCACAAAGAAGCCTCGCTGCCTTCAGCGGAGAAGCAGACCTCTGTGCCCATCTTGAATCTCTTACCGGGCTTAACCAAGCAAAGCCAACAGTTGCGGCTCACTTCTCGGAGCAACAAAATCTCAACAGGGGCGCCTGTTGATTTACGACCAAACAAACGGGCCGGAATGACTCGGGTGTCATTGAGCACCAACAAATCACCTGGCTTAATCCATTTGGGTAACTCGCTAAACGTACTGTGGCTGTGAGTCGTGGGAGAATCCAGCACCAGAAGCCGAGACTGATCGCGGGGAACGACAGGATTCTGGGCAATACATTCAGGCGGCAAATCGTACTTATAGTTTGCAAGTAGGTGATCTTGGATTGTCATTCGTTTGTCCGTTGTCGATACATCTAGAGTACGGAGAGCTAAGTACTATTCCACCATCATAGCGATCGTCGCTCTGCATTGCGGAAATCTGGGGCGGGCTTTGCATCAAAACTTCACAAAACCGTGATCGCGTCTCCGTAAAAACTCGTAGATTGATATTGTAAGGGGTGTTGAGCCGATTTGGGTAATCTCCCCCATAAAAAGTTGGGGAGTTTAACCCTGCCGAGTCTATCGGCCGCTCCCCCATAGTGGAGATAGACAGAAACAGCCACCCAATCCGCCCCCCACCACTATGTACTATCTCTACTTCTTCGCTAACGCCAGCTTAACGCTCCGCCTTGCAGAATACCTGCTGCAAATGCCCCATCTAGATGTGACCTTTGTCTCCGTGATTCACCAAATCGATGGCTGGATAGTCCGGATTAAGCTCAACAACACGATCACGCCCCAACAACATGGTGATCTGGTTGCCTACCTCAATGAGCTGGGCATCGCCTACACCCCCGATATTCACGTTCAGATGGCGCTCTGGAGTCTTGAGACCGGCCAGTCGCCCGTTGGCGTGATGCGACGCTATCAAGTGGCCGTCGTTTCTCATGGCATCCCCGACAAAGCCGACATTGAAGCGTTTCGCCATCAGTTTATGCGGGGCTTGGGATATTGCCCTGAAACCTTAGCGTAACTTGGGCTGGGACAGGGGCAAAGGGGAGATGAACTGGGGGATATGTACTGTGTAAACCAGATATCCTCAATGTAAAGCCAATGTGAGACTAATCGGTTTTTTGCGTGTTTTTACGCAACAAAAACAACAATCTCAATTTCTCTCGGTGTTTATACTCAAAAGGCGTAACATCTCTTAACCCAACAGAGTCAAGCGATGTTCAACAGCAAGGAAGGGGACTCGGCTAGCGATAGGATTGGCTTTGAATATCGGCCAGGCGGGCCTCGGGGCGGAGGAAGCGATCGAGCTGGGCCTCGAAAAACTGACGATTCTTGAGCCGGTGCTCAGGATTTGGATCATCAAGGGGATAGAGCAGCGCCGTGCGCAGGGCTTGAATCACGGCCGAGGTGACGTTATACATCGATCGCTGGAAGGTGACGCCCAGTTGAATTAGTTTGTCCGCCTCGCCCCGGCAATGCTGTTGATAATAGTCTTCGAGATAGTCGGGCAAGAAATGGTACATATCTTGCATGAGTAGAGTGGGGGGAATACCAGCCGAGCCGACGGGGGAAACATCGGCGTAGAGAATGCCGTAATGGAAGTCTTTTTGCTCGGCGGGGACTTGGCCGGCCTGGGCATTGTAAGACTTCGTGCCTCGGAAGGGGGCGGTGCGGTAGAAGACGGCTTCGACATAAGGCAATGCGGCTTCGTAGAGCCAGGTAAAGCCTTTGGATTTAGGGATAATCTCGTAGCATTCATCGCCAATGTAGACATGGTGGTAAATCGGGCGACCGGCGGCAATAAAGATGCCATTGACCAGGAAATCCATGGCATCGGGGACGGTTTTAAATTCCCCCGCATCGTAGAGATCGCTCATCTCAAAAAACACCGGGGCCATCACTTCCCAGAATAGGCCCAAGTTTGAGTAGTAAGACATCTCGCGCACCTTCTCGTAGAACATGGTCGGGAAGAGCTTGTACAGGCCCAGCATCAGGGGGTTGCCCTTGAAATAGGCCTTAATGGCGCGATCGGCATTGGCGATATATTCGTCACTCTCTAGGTAGTCATTAAATTGCCCGCCCATGCCCTGGTGCCAGAGCATCGCTTCTTTGCAGGCTTCGGCAAATTCCATGTTGATGCGATCGTGCCAGAGGTGGTGCAAGAGCTTGGGGAGTTTCCGATTCACTTCTCCCTTGGCCATGAATTCCAACAGTTCAGGATGGGCCGAGGCCTCGCCTTTTTGCCAAACCCGATAGTCAGCGGTTTCGCCTGCGTAATGGTTGGGTAAATCTAAGTAGTCTTGGGGCAAGAAATATTTAAAGAACGGTACCGGATTGAGAAACACCCGCTCGGCGATGTAGAGCAAATCTCGCCAGTAAAAGTCCATCGGCACGGCATAGGCCTTGTAGATGCCGATGATTTGCATCAGGTTTTCTGCGGTATCGGGCAGCATCGAGCCGCCTGCTTCGAGGCGATGGACAATCTCGGCGTAGGGATGGGTGGAGGGGGGGAGTTGAGTGAGGGTGGTAGGCATTGGGCGTCTGGGGATGAACTAGGACTGGGATGTTAACGGGAAGGCGATCCATTCTCCGGGAGTGGGTTGGTCAGAGGGCCAGCCCTCCGACACTTCTCGCTGGAGAGGAAATAGCCTCTCCAGACCTCTGCTATAGGGATTTATAAAAGGGGTGCATGGGGCTATGAAGGCGTAGGGTGGACATTGCTGTTTACTTTGATTTGCGATTAGCAAAGTTCATGCAGTTTTCCGTGCTGGCAGGCGGGACGCCTGCGCTACGGTCGTTTGGTTGAGTTTCCCGTAGCGCGGGCATCTTGCCCGCCACGGTTTTTGCATGAGCTTGATCGAGCTAAAAAGTGACAGAAAGAACCTCCTAGCCCACTATTGCCGGAAATACGGTCAAACTCCCTCACAACCGCTGGGCAACCTGAGTAAGGGGTTCTTGGAGCTGGGCGATCAGATTGGTGGTGGGTTCGATCCAATGGAAGAGCCAGTTGGGCTGGATGCCGAAGGTGACGATCGCCAGGGTGAGGGCGATCGCGGTGAACTGCTCTTGCCAAGCCACGGATGAATAGTAGGCATTTTGGTAATCGAGTTTGCCAAAGCAGGTACGGTTGATCAAAATCACGAAATAAACCGCCGTCAAGCCCGAGGCCAGAATGCAGATCAGGGTGGGAATGGGAAAGGTGGGAAAGCTGCCCTGGAAGACAATGAATTCTCCTGCAAAGCCGATCATACCCGGAATGCCAGCACTGGCCATCCCAGCCAAAATGAGCAAGGCACTGGTTAAGGGTAAGCCTCGCACCGGATTAAGAAGACCATTGAGTACATCTAGATCGCGGGTTCCGGTTTTGGCTTCGACGACGCCCACCAAGAAGAAGAGCAAGGCCACAATCAGCCCATGGCTGACCATCAGCGTTACGGCTCCGAGCAGGCTCAGAGGGGTATCCGCTGCTGCCGCCACCAGGATATAGCCCATATGGCCGATCGAGCTGTAGGCCACCATGCGCTTGATGTCTCGCTGGGCGATCGCACTGAGCGCACCATAAATGACACTGACCGTACCGATGACCGCCAACCCCGGCCCCAACAGTTGCCAGGCATCGGGGAAAATATCCACACCGAGACGAATCAGACCGTAGGTTCCCAACTTGGCAAAAACGCCGCCGAGCAGAATGGTTGTGGCGGGCGAGGCTTCAACATAGGTATCCGGCATCCAGGTATGGAGCGGAACCAAGGGCGTCTTGATGGCAAAGCCCACGACCAGTAAGGTGAGCAGAAAGAGTCGGGTGTTTAGACCCACATCCTGGA
>JBMYQW010000396.1:0-4781 GCA_049601735.1 Spirulinaceae cyanobacterium | reverse complement strand
TTTTTCGCCAGGCAAGACTGTTAGCTGTAATCAACTGTCATAAAAATACTTTTCAACCCCATACTGGTGTCAGAACCTGCTTAGTATTCATTCAAAAAAATCCTGCTCATCATAGTTCTCAAGCAGATTATCCAATTTTTCTGGCAATTTCCAAAAAAATTGGACAAGACAGCGAAGGGATACCGATTTTCAAAGAAGGAGGAAGTAGTTCTGATTCAGATATACTTGATCATGATCTAGATGAAATCTTAGGAGATTACAACAGATTTTGTCAGGATAGACTTAAACCCTCTGAGTATCGCTTCTCAATAAACTTATCGGATGTAAATAGTGATCTAAGGATTAATCCCCAAGCCTATTTGCCAAATTTAAATAGAACCATTCGTATATTGGAGTCTCTTAATGGTTACGATGACTGGTCAATCAGCACCCTAGGACAGATCTGTGCAGGTGTTAAAATATTTAAAGGGCCACGACTGAAAACCGAAAATTTAATTGTTGATCAAAAAGGAGAAGATATAGAGCCTTATTTTACATCGTCTGCTGTATTGCAAGAAAAAGGGGATAGCGTAAAGTTACTAGACTTATCGAGAGCGTCTGAGAAGCAACGTCTGGCTTTTGAGAAGGTTCGAGTTTATCGTGGAGATATACTGGTTTCAAGATCTGGGACTACAGGGCGTGTATCTTTTATAACCCATAGATTGCATGGAGCGATCGTCTCAGACGATATCATCAGAGTTAGAATACCCAATGAGAAGTTTCGATTTTACGCCTATGCTTTTTTACAATCGCAAATGGCTTTAGACCAGATGATTTTAAATGAGTATGGCTCAGTGCAACAGCACCTTGAACCACGCCATGTTGCTAATATCATCATTGCAACACCAACGGATGAGTCTGTATTTAAGAAAGTTGTCGAAAAATCCAGAAATACTATTTTATGCCGTGAGCAATTCGAGCAGCTTCAATCGGAAGGACAAGATGAGATGATTGATCTTTTCTCTCGATACTTCGAGAATTAATTTATCTGACCTTCATTCAAAGTATGCCTATGACCGCCTACCGTGTTGGCATCGCTGGCCCCGTCGGCTCCGGTAAAACCGCCCTCCTCGATGCCCTCTGCAAAGCCCTGCGCGATCGCTATCCCATCGCCGTCGTCACCAACGACATCTACACCCAGGAAGACGCGCAATTTCTGGTGCGCTCCCAAGCCCTACCCGCCGAACGGATTCGCGGCGTCGAGACCGGCGGCTGTCCCCATACGGCGATCCGCGAAGATGCTTCGATGAATATCGCCGCCGTGCAGGAGCTTGAAAAAACCTTTGCACCCCTGCGATTGGTCTTGCTCGAAAGTGGCGGCGATAACTTGGCGGCCACGTTTAGCCCGGAATTGGTGGATCTGACGCTCTATGTGATTGATGTGGCGGCGGGCGATAAGATCCCGCGTAAGGGTGGCCCGGGGATCACCAAGTCAGATTTACTGGTGATCAACAAAATTGACCTCGCGCCCTACGTGGGGGCCGATCTCGCCGTGATGGAGCGCGATGCCCAGAAAATGCGGGGCGATCGCCCCTTCGTGTTCACCAACCTCAAGACGCAAGACGGTTTAGATCAAGTGATCGCGTTTATTGAACGTAATATTGTTTAGCTTGTTTAGTGATCGGTAGAATCACTCGGCCCAATCAATCGGACTGGTGCAATCGGTCTCTAGCTAACGCCCCGACCCCTCAGTCTTGCAGAATGCGCCGCCACAACACCACTCCATCCCGCCGGTAGCGCACTCTAAACTGGGGCGATCGCCGTAGACGCTCTTGCCAAGCCTCTAAGATTTGGGGCGAACTGCCCCAGCCGGGATGCTGGGTATCGAGCAGCACGATGACAAATTGCTTAGGGTCGAGTTGTTCGGGCCCTGCCGTGACGAGCTCGATCGTGGGACGATGGGTCAGGTGGGGGGCAATGTGGCTCTGGGTCAAAACGGTGACATCAGCGGGGACGAGGGCGATCGCCCGGTGGGTGGCGGCCAAGGTGTTCCAGGTTTCCAGGTAGAGCCCGGCAAAATCGCCATATTTGGAGAGGGCAATAAAGCCGATCGCCGACCAGGTCAAAATCCAGCGCGGGCGTCTGAGCCAGCCCTTGCCAGCAGCGACGACCGCGATCGCGACCAGCATTAAAAACGGCAAGATCGGCGCAGCGTATTGATGCACGAGGTCTTTTTGGGCTGGATAGGGCGTAATTAAATTCAGCAGCAGGGCGGGCGCTGCCCCCAACAGCGGACTCAAATACCGGGGGACGAGCAGCCAAAACAGGGGTGCAAACATCAAGAGCAGGTATTCGGTGTTGGCGGAGGTGAACAGGGCCTGTGACACGACGCGCGGCTTGAGAATCAGATTACGGGCGATCTCGCCAAAAGATTCCCCCAGGTGGTCGTAGCGTCCGTCGGTCATCTCCGCCGTGGCCGCTGCCCCAGCAAAATGGGGCGCAATGATTTGCGTTGCCAGCACAAACCAGATTGCGCCCACGAGCAATGCCGTTACGCCATAGCGGGGGCGGCGTTCGCCCACCAACAGCCAGAAGCCTAAGCCCATCACCGTCAGTGCCAACACGGCCTTGCTACCGAGGATCACGGCGATCGCCGTCATAAACACCAAGGGCGCATGGGCCCGCACTGCCCAAACCGCCGCCAAGACGCCTGGAATCACCAACACATCCAAATGAACATCAAACAAATTGATATTAAAGACCAGCGGATACAGCCCGTAAACGAGCACCAGCATCTCCGCCCGCCGCTCCGGGATGCCTGCTTGACGCGCTAAACACCAGACCCAAAACCCTCCCGAGGCGAGGGCGATCGCCTGCACCAAAAACAGCCAATGCACTGTCGGGTAAATCCGGTAGAGGAGGGCGATCGGGTAAAACAACCAAGCGGCATGATCGCCAAGGATGTGAATCCCGGAAAAGGACACGATCGGCGGTTGATTTTGGCTAATCAAATACACTGCCTGGTCAAACCAGCCGAGATCCAGGGCATTGGACTTGAGCAGCCCGTGGCGGAGGCTACTGCAACCAAAGAGGAACAAGACAAAGAATGCGAGGAATCCCCAGCGCGTGGTGAGCTTGCGCCCACTGGAGGGGTCGGGGGTCGGGGGTCGGGGTTCAGGGGTTAGCATTGCCGGGAGGTTGGTGAGGAAGGAGTCCCACCGTTTAGAATAGTTAACCGATGCAATTTTTGACGGGGTTTTAATTGGGCAGCATGGCGATCGCAGCGGCAGAATATCAACAACGACGGCAACGACTTCTGGAAAAGTTGGGGCAGGGCACAGCCATTTTTGCCAGCGCCCCCCTGGCGACCATGCACAACGATGTGGAATATCGCTTTCGTCAGGAGAGTGATTTTTATTATCTGACCGGGTTTAACGAGACGAATGCGATCGCCGTCTTTGCGCCCCACCACGAAGAGCATCAATTCATTCTGTTTGTGCAGCCCAAAGACCCGAAACAGGAAACCTGGACAGGGATTCTCACGGGCGTGGAAGCGGCTAAAGAACGCTACGGTGCAGATGAAGTTTACCCGATCACCGAACTGGATGAGCATCTGCCGCAATATCTCAAAAAGTGCGATCGCCTCTATTACAGCTTCGGCCGCAACGAACGCTTAGATGCCCGAATGTTACGCCATTGGCAACGCTGTGTCCGGGCGATCGCCAAAAACGGCTACGGCCCCCGCGCCCTCGAAGATGCCCGCTTTCTCCTCCAGCCCCTGCGCCAGGTGAAAAGCCCTGCCGAGTTGGCGTTACTGCGCAAAGCTGCGGATCTGTCTGTAGAGGCTCATCTCCGGGCTCAGGAGCTGGCCAAACCCGGCTGTTATGAATATCAAGTGCAAGCGGCGATCGAGCATACCTTTGCCATGCAGGGGGCAACGCCCGCCTACCCATCGATCGTCGCCACGGGCGCGAACGCCTGTGTTTTGCACTACATCGACAATCAAAGCCAGCTCCAGGATGGCGATTTACTCCTCATTGATGCCGGAGGAGCCTATCAATATTACAACGCCGATATTACCCGCACATTCCCCGTCAATGGCAAATTCACTAAGCAGCAGCAGGCCCTTTATGAATTGGTTCTAGAAGCACAACTGAAGGCGATCGAAGAGGTTAAAGCGGGCAAAGCCTACAACGAATACCACGATATGGCGGTTTGTGTGCTTGTGCAGGGGCTCTTGGATTTAGGACTTTTACAGGGCGATTTGGAAGAGCTGATTAAAGAGAAAAAATACAAGCCTTTCTATATGCATCGTACCGGCCATTGGCTGGGCTTGGATGTCCATGATTCCGGAGCCTACAAACTGACCGCAGAAGACTGGTCAACCTTCCAACCTGGCAATCTGGTGACGGTGG
Source organism: Spirulinaceae cyanobacterium (assembly GCA_049601735.1). Taxonomy (GTDB): domain Bacteria; phylum Cyanobacteriota; class Cyanobacteriia; order Cyanobacteriales; family Spirulinaceae; genus SIO3F2. The sequence continues at coordinate 387 of JBMYQW010000396.1, read as the reverse complement.
AGCCGGGACTTTACATCAGCCCAACGATCGAAACGGCCGAAGACCAGCCCGATGTGCCCGAAGAATGGCGGGGCATTGGCATCCGAATTGAAGATGATGTCTTAGTGACGGAGACGGGAAATGAGGTGCTGACGGCAGGTGTGCCGAAGTGAGCGAATTATAACCATGGTGGGGTCAGACAGCCTGACCCCGCCATCAATTCATGGGGGGAATTCGAGCAGTCCAAGACAAAAATCATCCAACTTATTCAGAACTATCCCAGCCGCTCACGGCGTCACCCCCCTTTTTCCTAGACGCTTTGCGGCTTCTCGAAAAATAGGGGGGATTGGCTGCTGCCCACTGGTGTGAACTTAACGCCGCATTCAGCTCCTGGTGAGAGTTTGAGTG
>JBMYQW010000395.1:0-4792 GCA_049601735.1 Spirulinaceae cyanobacterium | reverse complement strand
ATGGAGCGGTCTAAAGTCTGCCATAGCCCCTTTTCGCTACAAGGCGCAAACGGTTTCCCAAACCTTGCTGGGTGCATTTCTAGCGCCAACGGCGATACCAGCGGGCCAAACGGTGGGGAGCGACGCCAGCAAAGTACCCGATGATCATGACTTGATTGAGCAGGGTGGTCTTGACTAAGCCCAACCGTTGCCAGCGTCGCGCTGAGGTGAGGACGGGTTGCGGCAGAATGGCGATTTTACCCCGTCGCTGGAGTTGTTGCACCAGCACAAAGTCTTCCATGATCGGTAAGGTGGGAAATCCCCCTATTCTCATAAAGGTCGCTGAACGCAAGAACAGGGCTTGATCCCCGTAGGGCAAGCCAAAATAACGCGATCGCCAGCGCACGCCCCGCTCAATCCAGCGGAGTCCCGGCTCGGGGCCAGCGATCGCTAGGTCAAAAGCGCCCGCCATCACATGATCATCCGCCAAGGCTGCCATCACCCCAGCCTCAAACCCCGCCGGAAGCTGGGTATCGGCATGGAGAAACAGCAAGATCTCTCCGGTGGCGATCGCTGCCCCCGCATTCATCTGGTGCGCCCGCCCCGGTTCCGGGCTCACGAAAGCTTTTGCACCGTGGGCGCGGGCGATCGCCACCGAGTCATCGGTAGAGCCCCCATCCACGACAATTACCTCTAGGGTTGGGTTGTGACAGAGCGATGGCAGGGTTTGGGGCAACGTGGCCGCCTCATTGTAAACAGGCAGGATAATTGAGATTCGGGGTAGGGCAGCTTGGGGCATAGCAGCTTGGGAGGGGGATGATCGCCCCCTGAAGAACGTCTTAAAGAACAGCAGCCTCTTTAACCTACGGTGACTTGGTTAAACCAACTTGAGAAAATGCCCCTGATTGCGGTGGTTCGCGCTCCGACGTTGGCCCAGGGCTATCAGCTCGCCACCTGTGCCTTGGCAGGCGGCGTTACGTCCGTGGAAATTGCCTGGACTACGCCCCAAGCCGCCGAGCTGGTGCAGCGGTTGTGCCAGGCGTTCCCGGCAGCGGCGATCGGCGTGGGAACAATTCTGACCCAACAGCAGTTAAACCAAGCGGCGATCGCTGGGGCAGCCTTTGCCTTCGCACCCCACACCGACCCGGAACTCATCCAAACGGCGCGATCGCTCCAGTTGCCCATCATTCCTGGTGCGCTGACCCCCACAGAAATTGTCACCGCCTGGCAGGCGGGTGCGACGGCAGTAAAGGTGTTTCCGATCCAAGCGGTGGGCGGCGCGGCCTACCTGCGGGCGATCGCCGCCCCCCTCGGGCAAATTCCCCTGATTCCCACCGGGGGTGTGACCTTAGCACAGACGCCAGACTATCTCCGGGCGGGGGCGATCGCGGTCGGGCTTGGCAGTCAATTGTTTCTGGCTGAAGCCGTCGCCCGACAGGACTGGGCGGGCATTACAGCGCAGATTCGGCAGGGTTGCGATCGGGTGTTAAGGAGCGTGAACCGCTCTCAACCCTGAAGCAAATCCGCTTAATGTATCAATTCGTATGGGTCTTTGACTTTTCGGTTTTATCACTCCTAAGATGAAGGTATACAACAAGGCCAAACCAAGGCTTGAGGCAGGTGCGTATGACTTCAACCGTGACTTCCCCGACCCGAGATTTCAACGCGATGACGACTGAAGAGGTCGCTCGACTGGCGAACCGTTTGGAGCAGGACGACTATAGCAGCCCATTTGCGGCGCTCGAAGACTGGCATCTGCTGCGTTCGATCGCTTTTCATAATGAGGCATTGGTGGAGCCGTATCTCTACTTGCTCGATATCGAACCCTACGACGAAGCCTAGATGGTTGCCCCCTGCCGGGTTCTGGTTGGCGTTGGGGGGGGGATTGCGGCCTATAAGGTCTGTGAGCTGATTTCAGCCTTGAGCAAGTCAGGTGCTGAGGTGCGGGTCGTTTTGACTGAAACGGCCCAGCGGTTCATCACGCCCCTGACGGTTGCGACACTCAGTCGCCATGCGGCCTATACCGATGCCGACTTTTGGTCGGCGGCGCAGCCCCGCCCTCTGCACATTCAGCTTGGGGAATGGGCAGATTGTCTGTTGATTGCGCCTGCAACGGCCAATACCCTTGGCAAGCTGGTGCATGGTCTGGCGGATAACTTGCTCACGAACATCGTGCTAGCCTCCCAATGTCCGGTCATACTTGCGCCTGCCATGAACACCGAGATGTGGCAGCAGACAACCGTACAACATAATTGGCAGACCTTGAGCCAAGATCCCCGCTACCATTGTCTGGGCACAGCCACGGGTTTGCTGGCCTGCGATCGCACCGGAGCGGGTCGGCTTCTGGAACCGGAATTGCTCCACCTGGCATTACAGGCGGTGTTGCATACCCAAGGACAGCGGGACTGGCACAACAAGCATTTACTTATCAGCGCGGGGGGCACAAGAGAGCACCTAGACCCGGTACGGTTTATTGGCAACCCGTCGACGGGACGGATGGGGGTAGCGATCGCCCAAGCCGCCTTCTATCGCGGTGCGACGGTGACGCTGGTGCATGGCCCGCTGGGTTTTGAGCCCGTTTGGCCCGAGTCGCCCCAGTTCAAAGTTGTCCCCGTCACCACGGCGATCCAGATGCAGCGGGAGCTAGAACTGGCCCTCTCAGAGGTAGATCTGCTTTGGATGGTTGCAGCAGTTGCGGATGTGCGACCGGCTCGGCAAGCAACCCACAAACTCCCCAAGGCAGAACTTCCCGATCGCCTCCCCTTAGAGCCCGTCCCCGATATCGTGGCCCAGCTCGGGCAGCAGAAGTTTTTGCACCAACGGTTTATTGGTTTTGCGGCCCAAACGGGAGAGCTTGTGGGGCCGGCGATCGCCAAGCTCAAGCGCAAGGGTCTAGATGCGATCGTGGCGAATGCGATTGACAAGGGCGATCGGGGTTTTGGCAGCATTCAGAATAGTGGCGTTTGGATTACCGCCAGCGGTGAGCAACACAATCTGCCCCTGATGAGTAAGGTTGAGCTAGCCCATCAGTTGTTGGACTATGCTCAGGAGTTGTAGGCAAAGGCGGAGCAAACATCACTTCCGGGGCTTTGATCAATCAATCGCTCTCACGCTCCTCGGGTGACGGCACTCGCCAATAATAGAGCGTTGCCGCTTCTTCATCTGCTAGCACTCGACAGGTGCGCTCGGGGGGCCAATCGGCTCCCATGTCAAAATCTCGACTGACAATGCGGCTACCGGGTTGTAACTGCTGGAGGAGGCGCGATCGCAGACGCAGATTCAGATGGGGCAGGAGGTAGAGAAACACAACCGAGGCGGCAGACAGATTCTGCGCAAAGAGATTGCCCTGGATAAAGCGGAGGCGATCGCTCACCCCAGCGGCGATCGCCCCCGCCTGCGCTCGCGCCACCAACTCCGGCTGTAACTCAACGCCTACACCCTTCACGCCAAACTGCTGCGCCGCCAAAACCAGCACCCGGCCGTCGCCACAACCGAGATCATAGACAACATCTTGAGGCTGCACCTGAGCAAACGCCAATGCGGTCAAGACCATTGCCTCGGGCGTCGGGATGTAGCCAATATCAGGGCGCACAGGCACATTCATTTGTCTTGTGCCCCCCTCTCATCACAGCGGCTGATCGTACTCCCCAGTTTAAACCAGCAGCAGCCTGCTATTTTCGGAATCTTCTGCCTTCTGCCTGAAAACTTTACTCCCCCGTTCCACTTGAAAAACTGTCCCGTTTTCAGCGAGTTCTTGGAACTGAAAAAGAGCCCCTTGGTCAATAAAGGGGTGAGCGCAAGATACGCGAACATCACGGTTCATGGATGCAGTTAATGCAGGAGATTCAATCATGACAAAAACACTACTAATGCAACTCGGTTGGTCATTTTCTGTGGTAGCAACGCTGATTGGCTATGCCGCATCAGCCCAGGCCCAGCCTGAACGAGGTACAGATGCAACCTACATCGGTGCTGGGATTTCGGCCGGTGTCACGAATGGGGGACAAGAGGGTGATGCGGCCAATTTAGGTGGCAATATTCAGGGGCGACACCAAATCGAAAACACTCCTGTTTCTGTGCGGGGTGCGATCCTTTTTGGTGAAGAAACCAGTGCGATTATCCCGATGGTTTCCTATGATATTCCGGTAGCTCAGAATACGAATATCTATGTAGGGACAGGTTACTCCTTTGTCGAGACCGAAGGTCAACCGAGCCCTCTCGGTAATGACAATGCCGTCATGTTCACCGTCGGCGCAGAAACCCAAATCGGTGAAAAGATCATCGTTTACGGCGATGGTAAATGGGGGATTGATGCCTATCAAAATAGCCCTGCTGATGCCTTGAGCCTCCAGGGTGGCGTGGGCTATCGATTCTAAACCTCGTCTAGCTTGAAACCTGGAGCTTTTCATGAGTTGAGCTAAAACACAAAACTCAGTAGCGAAGAGGTTTGTGTTGGGTTTTACTCCGTACAACCCAACCTACAGTATCAAGCTAGCTTTGGTTTAAAGCCTATTTTCTGCAGCGAGTAGGTCGTTGCAATTCTAGAAACGATAGGGCAGGTGAAACACCTTGCCCTATCTTTAATTTTGCACCATTGAGCCGCCTTGCCCCGTTGCGCCCCTCTCAACCCAAGGCGATCGCATTTTTCCCAGGCGTCTGGGCTGAATCAAGGCGACGCCCTAAAAGTTTTCCGGTATTCTGGAGAGCAGATGGGTTGGTTATGGTGTGATTTGCACATGAAATCTTTTTCCTTTTCCAAATTAAAACAATGGGTTGTGTTGAGTTTAATTGCCTGTGTGGCAACCCTTTGGGC
>JBMYQW010000394.1:0-4796 GCA_049601735.1 Spirulinaceae cyanobacterium | reverse complement strand
CGCCACGGGGGGCATCACTGCGGTTGTTTGGACCGATGTCTTGCAATTTGCCCTGATCTTCGTGGGGTTAGCGGCGGGCATTTGGGCAGCAGTCTCAGCGGTTCCCGGTGGCTTCGGCGAACTCTGGCAGGTGGCTGCCGCTAACGACAAACTGGCGATGGTGCAGCTAACCTGGGAACCTACGGAAATCCGCTCCCTCCCCACCGCCTTGATTGCCTACGGCATCCTCGCCTTTGCCGTCGCCGGAACCAACCAGCAGTCGGTGCAACGCTATGTCTCCTGTGCCGATCTACCCTCGGGACGCAAGGCGATTTTTGTGGGCTGGTTTTCCGGGTTCGTCGGCGTAGCGGCAACGCTGTTTTTGGGCGTGTTGCTGTTTAGCTTCTACACCATTCAGGGCGGGCTCCCGGAGGACACGGCGGCCGATGGGATTTTGGCGCATTTCATTGTCAACCAAGTGCCACCGGGAGCCGCTGGCTTGTTGGTGGCGGCAATTTTTGCGGCGGCGATGTCTTCCATTGACTCGGCGCTCCATTCCCTGGCCACCTGCATGACCGTGGATTTTTACCAACGGTATGCCCCCACCAACCCGAGTGAGTCCCAGTCGCTGCGAGTGGCCCAGGGGCTGATTGTCTTTTGGGGGATTTTAGGCATTCTCTCGGCCTTTTATGTTGCCTCCACTGGGGAAGATCTGTTGCCGTTTCTGGTGACCTACACCACGCTCTTTTTGGGGCCGCTGCTGGGCATTTTTTTGATGGGTACATTAGTCCCTCGCATCAATGCCACGGGTGCATTCTATGGCACGATCGCCGCCGTCGTTTTGCTCGTTATCAGTACCGAAGCTGGTTGGTTGAAGGTACCGGGGATCTGGCGATCGGCCGTTACCGCCCCTGTTGCCGTCCTCCTCGGATTCGGGATTTCACTCTTGGGTTCAGATCCGCCTTCAAAGTCGTTACAAGGACTAACCATCTGGCATCAACTCCAGCGCCAGCCTATGCCTCGCCCTGGCTTAGGAGAGGATGATGGCGAAGATTGGTAAGGGACGATCTTCAGCTTCACCCTTCATCCTTCATCCTTCTGCCTTTATCCTTCGTTATCGTCAGCAGCGTCACCGGGTTTAATGGCGTCAAGCGGTGCAACTGGGCAAAGGGGAGCGATCGCGCCACCTGGAGTTGGAGCACCTGCGCCGTAATCTGCTGCGCCTTGCACCATTGCCAAGCAGTGCAGAAATGCTCCAGCGTGGCAAACGCCGCCACCAGCTTGCCTTGCAGTTTTAAACGCGACCAAGCGGCGTCCAAAATTTCGCGTAATTGCCCCCCGCTCCCGCCGATAAAAATGCGATCGGGCGCGGGCAGCTCGGCCAGGGCATTGGGGGCAGACCCGGCGATCGCCTCAACAGTCTCGACCCCGAAGCGATCGCAATTTTGCGCAATCAAGCTCACGCCCATCGCTGTTTTTTCCACAGCATAAACCTGGGCTTGGGAAGCCAAACGCGCCATTTCAATCGCCACTGACCCTGTGCCCGCGCCCAGATCCCAAATCACTTGGCATTGGGCCGTCAGGGCCAGTTCGCCCAGAATAGCGATCCGAATTTCGCGCTTGGTCATCAGGCCAGGGCGATCGGCAAAGCTCAAGAACAAGTCATCGGGCAAACCCAGCAGGGGTAAATCCTGTTGCCGGATGGGTGACTCATCTGGGGCTTGGCGCAGCAGCACGACTACGCTCAAGGGGGCAAAAGTTTGGTGGGTCAGTTCCGTAATCTCTGGATATTGCTCGACCCGTTCGGTCTCACCGCCAAGGTTTTCGCCGACCCAGATGTCGTAGTGATGAGGGAGGTGCAATTGGGCAAGGAGGGCGGCGATCGCTCCGGGACTATTGATAGTGTCTGTGAGGATCGCAATCTTAGCCGCCCCCTGCTGGCAGCATTGACGCACAGGCTCTAGATCCCGCCCATGGACACTAATCAACCGGGCATCTTGCCAGGGCAACCGCAAGCGACTGAAGACCAATTGTACGGAACTGAGATGGGGATGAAAGACCAGCGCGTCAGCCGGAAACTGGCGGAGCAAAAGACGGCCCAAGCCAAAGAAGAGCGGGTCTCCCGAAGCCAAGACGACCACGGTCTCGCCCCGCTGCCAGGCTTGCTCAATCTGGTCTAAGCCCGCCTGGAGATTCTGCAAGGGGAGTCGCTGGGCTAGATGGGTAGCGGGCAATTGCGCCAGTAGTCGCGGCGCACCCGCCACGAACGTTGCTCCAGCAAGGTGCTGACGGTGCGCGGGCAATAGGTCGGCAACGTTCCCGAGCCCCATACCAACCACTTGAATTGGCTGTCTCACGATGCTGTTGGGAGCGCATTTGGCGGGGCAGCCCGTCGCGTCGGGGGATGCATTAAGGGGTTTTTGGTGTTCATTTGCAGGTCGGGTGATTGACCCTTAACGGGTGAATGTGGCCGCGATCACAGATTTTTAACCGTCTGTCGCTAGAATAGGCTATATCAAGTTTTTAAATCTCCCTAGTATTACACCAGTTTCAACATGGAATCGAGTGGTTCATCAGCTCAAGCAACAGATATTCCGGGTCACAGGTGGGCAATGTACATCGGCACAGCGATCGCCCTGCTGACCCTGGTTTTGCCCACCTTAACCATTGCTTACTACTCCACCGCGTCGGCCCGTCAATCGCCGCCCGCTCCCGTCCAGTTCAGCCGTTAATTCTGTGAGCGCATTATCTTGTTAGCGATCGTCTCGCTTTCATCCATCCTCATCGCCCTAGCGCAATGTCTGTCATTGTCTAGGGTTGTTTGGGTTGGGCGGACTTGGTCTCGTGCCGCTAGGGGTTGACGTCCAGCCGACAGGGACGTTAACAATTGCTGGTATGATTTTCATGCTCGGTAAGTTTTGCCTTACCCACTATCCCCTTCCTGTTCCCTTGTGCCTGCGGAGTTACTTCAGTTTATTGATATGGATTTAACCAAGATTCCTGCCCAGCCGAAGCCCGGTATCGTTAACGTGCTTGTTGAAATCCCTGCTGGGAGTAAAAACAAGTACGAGTTTGACAAAGATCTCAACGCCTTGGCCCTCGATCGCGTCTTGTATTCCTCTGTACATTATCCCTACGACTATGGGTTCATTCCCAACACCCTGGCGGATGATGGCGATCCCCTTGATGGCATGGTGTTGATTGACCAGCCCACTTTCCCCGGTTGCGTGATTGCGGCTCGTCCGATCGGGATGCTGGAGATGATTGACGGGGGCGATCGCGATGAAAAACTAATTTGTGTCCCAGATAAAGATCCCCGCTACGCACAAGTCAAATCTCTTGAGAACATCTCTTCCCATCGCCTCGAAGAGATTGCTGAATTTTTCCGGAGTTATAAGAACCTGGAAAATAAAGTCACGGAGATTTTAGGCTGGAAAAATCTTGATGCGGTCATGACTCTTCTGGAGCAATGCATTCAAGCCGCTAAATAATAGGGCTATCACTTGAGAACCTTGCGTCGGGTGGGCCATTTCTACTCGACCCAGGTTGCAGCCTTTCTCAGTCCAAATTTCCTCCCCAGCAGCGAGCCATCACGCCACCTTCTCCTCCCTGAGCCAGGTGCTATGGCTCCAAGCTCCATCCGCTTGGTAATGCCGAATGATTCGCAGGCGCACGGTTGGCTCGATCAGCCAACCCAACTCACAGACGAATGCGGTACGAGGCGGAATGGTTTGGGGACAAAGCGCCGAGCCACCGTTGGGCAATAGCAGCAGTTGATAGGTAAGGTTCTCCGTTTCAAAGTGCAACCGGGAGCCTTGTAGTTCGGCCTGGGCCTGCTGCTTGTCTGCTCCAGATTGCCAACTGTAGTCGATCTGTTGCGGCGATCGCTGCGTCACCGTGACTTCTGTGGCAACGGGCGCTGAGGTGGTCCAGTCCTGGAAATACGCGATCGCCTCCCCCCGCCATGTGCCCGCAAGCTGCGCGATCGAGAGCGGAGGGCGTATCACCTCGGCCGCCCCTACCCGCGTCTCTGGGATTAACACCAAATAGTCCAAGTCCCCACCCGGCTTGAACATCTGCACCAACCGCAGCCGTGCCTCGGGCAACGTCAAGCCAAACTCCGTACCAAACTCAGAAACGGGGCTCCATTGCATCGATCCCTTACTGAAGGAGCCATCGGCAAAAAACAGCCCACTCCGCGCTAGGCTGGCAAACTCGGTTTGGTGGGCTTGGGGCGCTTGACCTTCGGGGTAGCGAATCAGCTCAAAGCGGCAGCGATTCTCAGCAGTACGCTCCAAGCTCAAGCGCGAGGGCGTCTGGCTGACCACAGTTGCGTCGGGTTGCAGCCGCATGAAGATACCGTTCCAGATACCTGCATTTTTAAAGAGGTTTTCCCATTGGGAGGACATCGTGTTCTAAGTACGGGACAAAAGAGCAAATCGCTGTAGTGCGGGTTAGCAGGTGCCAAATTTCATTGAGAACGGGACTTTGTGATTTTCTGCGTAACGCACCAACACAATATTAATTAACCCTGGGTCGGTCGTTACGGCGAAGTGAAACTGCTCAATTCAGATCTCGGAAAATAAACGCCTAACGCACCCTACGCCTAGGGCCGCAAACGAGGTCTTGACCCAATATTTGGTGATCTGGTCGAGAACCAGAGCGGTTAAGGCCGTCATCCAGAAGAAGCGGTTTTTGAGGAGCGTGTGGCGCATGGGCGATCGCAAGCAAGTTCAGACCACAGACTATCAGACCACGGACTACCTTACGGCAGAATGCTGCGCCCAGACTCAATTAGGGGCTATCATCATTGAGAT
>JBMYQW010000393.1:0-4807 GCA_049601735.1 Spirulinaceae cyanobacterium | reverse complement strand
AGACTTCACCGTCAGCAACCTCCAGCGGGCGCGTCGCCAAGCCGCCTTCCCGATCGTTCACCTGGCCACCCATGGTGAGTTTCGCTCCGGACGACCGGATAACTCTTATATCGAACTCTGGGGCGATCGGCTCCCCTTGAGTGAGATTCGGGAGTTGGAGTTGGCGAACCCCCAAGTGGAACTCCTGGTCTTGAGTGCCTGCCGCACTGCTCTAGGCGATCAGGATGCGGAGCTGGGCTTTGCCGGACTCGCGGTGGCTTCGGGGGCCAAAACTGCGCTCGGCAGCCTCTGGTACGTCAGTGACCAGGGCACATTGGCGCTAATGACCAGCTTCTATGAGCAGTTGGGCCAAGCCCCGACACGGGCCGAGGCGCTCCGGCAAGCGCAATTGAGCCTGCTCCGGCGCGAGGCACGGATTTTGGATGGGGAGCTACAGACCCGTGGCGATGCCTTTGCCCTAGATGCCAGCTTCATTGCCACCGAGGATGCGGATTTTTCCCATCCCTATTTTTGGAGCGCCTTCACGATGATTGGCAGTCCGTGGTAGCTCGCCAAACAAAACTTTCCCAATGCGGACGGGGAGACTCGAACTCCCACGCCAAAGACACTAGAACCTAAATCTAGCGCGTCTACCAATTCCGCCACGTCCGCGCACAGGGATAGATAATAACATAGGTGCTCCAGCGAAAGATATAATCAAAGGCTTGAGTCGTCATCCTACCTATCGGCATCCCCATGAGCATTGGCACCCTCTTTGATAAAGTCTGGAACTTGCATACCGTCGCCACGCTGCCCTCGGGTCAGACCCAGCTCTTCATTGGTCTACACCTGATCCATGAAGTCACCAGCCCCCAAGCCTTCGGGATGCTGCGCGATCGTAACCTCAAGGTGCTGTTTCCCGAGCGCACAGTTGCCACGGTAGATCACATCGTCCCCACCAAGAGCCAAGCCCGCCCCTTCGCTGATGTACTGGCCGAGGAGATGATGCAAGCCCTAGAGCAAAACTGCCAGGATTTCGGGATTCGCTTCTACAACGTGGGTTCCGGCAACCAGGGCATCGTTCATGTAATCGCGCCAGAACAGGGACTGACCCAACCGGGCATGACGGTGGCCTGCGGTGATTCGCACACTTCGACCCATGGGGCATTCGGGGCGATCGCCTTTGGCATTGGCACGTCTCAAGTGCGAGATGTGCTGGCTTCGCAGACATTGGCGCTGGCCAAGCTCAAGGTGCGCCGCATTGAAGTTAACGGTGAACTGCGTCCAGGCGTCTATGCCAAAGATGTGATTTTGCATATCATTCGTAAGCTGGGCGTTAAAGGTGGCGTGGGCTATGCCTACGAATATGCCGGCAGCACGATCGAGCAGATGTCCATGGAAGAGCGGATGACGATCTGCAATATGTCGATCGAGGGCGGAGCGCGATGTGGCTACGTGAATCCGGATCAGATCACCTACGACTATCTCCAGGGTCGAGACTTTGCACCCCAGGGCGCAGATTGGGACAAGGCCGTGAACTGGTGGGAGAGCCTGCGCTCCGATGCCGATGCCACCTACGACGATGTGGTGAAGTTTAATGCGGCGGAGATTTCCCCGACGATCACCTGGGGCATTACGCCCGGCCAGGGGATTGGCGTGGATGAGCGTATCCCGGATGCAGCAATGATGCCGGAGGGCGATCGCGCCCTCCTCCAAGAAGCCTACAGCTATATGCAATGGCAGCCGGGCCAGGCGATTAAAAATACCAAGGTGGATGTTTGCTTTATTGGCAGTTGCACCAACGGGCGCTTGAGTGATCTCCGCGAAGCGGCGAAGGTAGCCGAGGGACGCCAGGTGGCGAATGGAGTGAAGGCCTTTGTCGTGCCGGGGTCAGAGCGGGTCAAAAAAGCAGCCGAAGCCGAGGGGCTGGATCACATTTTCCAAGCGGCCGGGTTTGAATGGCGCGAGGCGGGCTGTTCCATGTGTTTGGCGATGAACCCCGACAAACTCCAGGGTGATCAGATCAGTGCGTCTTCTTCTAATCGCAACTTTAAGGGCCGTCAGGGCTCGCCCCAGGGCCGCACATTGCTGATGAGTCCGGCGATGGTGGCAGCGGCGGCGGTGCAGGGTTACGTTACGGATGTGCGGGAGTTGTTGGGACGGTGATGTTGGGGAGCAATCCGAAAGCACGATTGCGTAAACTGGAAACGGTCTGCCTTAAATCCCTTCCCTATCAATGATCTGGTTACTTTTACTCCTTTGCGTCATTTACATCCTGTGGCAATACCAGCGCGGCGGCTTGGGGCGGTTCACCCTACCTTTTTCGGGGAAAAGGTCTGGGCAGTTTTTTTTGGGGGGGCAATCGGCCAGCGAGACCAAACTAATCCGGCGCGTTGGCCCCGGAGCGGCCAATCGTCTCATTAGCAATTTGCAACGGAAAAACCCCGGCAAGTCGCGGGCTTGGTGTGCAGATAAGGCGCTGTATGATCTGGAGCGGGGCCGCTAAATTCGCCTGTGTTGCCTCAGAGGGGAAAGTCCGGTATTGATTCGGTCAAATTTTCCCTGTCATCGAAAAAAGAGGTTTAATACCGAATTCATAAATTTAGGTTACAGATCCAAGAACATAAGGACTAATCTTGTGAGTCGGATTGGGTATCAGGTCAATGTGATGACACGCCCTAATCACCAACCCATCGCGCCTCTCGATCCCCGATCGCAACTATGTAACCAACCGTTAAAGATGTCGATGGCGACTCTCTATCCCTGCTAGGGTAAGAAGCGACCATTTGCCCTGCCCCTCCAACTGCTTCCATGTCCAACGAAACCCAATGGCCGAGCCTGCTCCAGCAACTCCTTGACGGGCGATCGCTCTCCCAAGATCAAGCCGCTAACCTGATGCAAGGCTGGCTGGCTGAAGCGATTCCCGAGGTGCTCTCGGGCGCGATTCTGGCTGCGATTCAGGCCAAAGGAGTTTCCGCCACAGAACTCGCGGGCATGGCTCAGGTGCTCCAGTCCCAATCCCGCCAGCAAGCGCCCCTGAGCCACGATCGCCCCGTGATTGATACTTGCGGTACGGGGGGCGATGGCGCTAATACCTTCAATATTTCTACCTGTGTGGCCTTTGTCTGCGCCGCCGCTGGCATCGCCGTTGCCAAGCATGGCAATCGGTCGGCCTCCAGTAAAGTGGGCTCCGCCGATGTGCTTGAAGCCCTGGGTGTTAACCTCCAAGCCCCGCCGGAAAAAGTCCAAGGGGCGCTGGCTGCCGTGGGCATTACCTTCCTGTTCGCGCCCGGTTGGCATCCGGCGATGAAGGCCGTCGTGCCCCTGCGTAAAACCCTCAAGGTGCGCACCGTGTTTAACCTGCTCGGGCCGCTCGTGAACCCCCTGCGCCCCACGGGCCAAGTCATTGGCGTCTATGACCCCCAGTTTTTGCCCCGCATGGCGGAGGCCTTAAACACATTGGGCATTCCCAAAGCCTTTGTGATCCATAGTCGCGAGACGGTGGATGAGGCCAGCTTGGGGGCAATCACCGATGTTGCGGTGGTGGATGGGGGTCAGGTGAAGACCATCGAGCTTGATCCCATCGCCTTGGGGCTGACTGCGGCCCCGATCGCCGCCTTGCGCGGGGGCGAGCTGGAGGAGAACACCGCGATTCTCAAAAACGTGCTGCAAGGGCAGGGAACCACTGCCCAAACCGAGGCGGTGGCGTTGAATGCCTCGCTGGCGCTGCAAGTGGGCGAGGTTGTGCCGTTCCTCGATCATACGGCGGGGATCGCCAAGGCCAAAGAGATCCTAGCCAGTGGCGCGGCCTGGGCCAAGGTGGAGGAGTTGGTCGCGTTCTTGAAGGAATAACGTCATAGACGCATTATGAGTACGCCAGGGCAAAAAATACACCAGGAATGTTATTGATTGGTGGCGGGCAAGATGCCCGCGCTACGGATTATTGAAGCGGTTTTACCGTAGCGCAGGCATCCCGCCTGCCTTGGATGATTATTTTGGAGGAGCACTCTATGTGGAACGCGATCGCCCAACAAATCCAAGCCCAAACCGGCCAGCCCTTTACGATTCAAACCCGGCGCTCGGTCAACGGCGGCTGCATTAACCAAGGCTATGCCATTAGCGATGGCGATCGCACCTATTTCGTCAAAACCAACAGCCCCGGCCAGCGAGAGATGTTCATGGCCGAGCGCCTCGGCTTGGAGCAGATGGCCCGAACCCAAACCATCCGTGTGCCGCAGCCCGTGCTCGAAGGCGCGACCGAGGAATGCAGTTTTATTGTCTTGGAATGGCTAGAGCTGGGGCGGGGCAAGGATGCCAGTTGGCAACAGATGGGGCGCAACTTAGCGGCGCTGCATCGCTACCCAGGTTCTGAGCAGTTTGGCTGGGACCTCAACAATACGATCGGCTCGACGCCCCAAATGAATACCTGGATGGAGCAATGGGCTGACTTTTTTGCCGAGCAGCGGATTGGCTACCAGTTACGGCTGGCCAAGCGTCGCGGGGGCAGCTTCCCGGAAACCGGGCGGGTGATCGAACGGGTGAGGGAGATGTTGAGCGATCGCCAGCCCCAACCCTCCCTGATTCATGGCGACCTCTGGTCTGGCAATGCCGCCTGCACGACCGCAGGCGAGCCGATTATCTTTGACCCGGCGGCCTATTGGGGCGATCGAGAGGCAGATATCGCCATGACGGAGTTGTTTGGTGGCTTTCCGGCGGCGTTTTATCAGGGCTACGCAGCCGCTTGGCCCCTCGATGCGGGCTACAAACAGCGCAAGGCGCTCTACAACCTCTACCACATTCTTAATCATTTCAACCTCTTCGGCGGTGG
>JBMYQW010000392.1:0-4816 GCA_049601735.1 Spirulinaceae cyanobacterium | reverse complement strand
TGTCTTTGATTGTGTAGCTTGTAAGGTGGGCAAATATTTACAAGGCGCTGCCTTTATTTTTAGACTGCTGGTTTTGTCTACCTTGCAGTTGGTGATCTTAGAAAAGGTATAAATTTATTGATATTCAATCATTATAATGCTGTTCAAAACCCTATGATTTGTAAAATCATAGCCACAAAAAAAGCCCCAAAAATCACAAACATTAAAGTTGTCAAAGCAAAGACTAAATATGTCTTTCCATATGAGATTTTGTGGATTTCACTCAGCAATGTACAGTAGTACATAACTGTTGCTCCATGTCCATAGCTGCTGGGCATACTTTCTCCACTAGAAAACAAAGAGTAAATCCCTTCAAGCAAAATGATAAGTGGATAAAAAGTTATATTGATATATGCAGAAGCAGTTACAGAATGCTTGAATTTTCCAGTGCCTCCAGCAAGTCGCAAAGGAAGATGAAACATTACAGCAGTAATAAATCCTCCAAAGATAAACGCAAAAACATTGAATGTTTCATCAATGACAGGGATTCCAAATCCTATAACATCAACATCTAAAAAAATCGCAATTATACTAGCAGTAAATACTGAGCCAAGTATGTACTTAATGAGATCAAGTGATTTGAGTAAACTTATAGATTCTGACTCTATCAACTTAACCAAGAAGCCTGGTCGGCTTAATCTTGAACAACCAATCCAGTAATCTTGAAAAGGTTCAATCAAAAGACTCAAATATTCATTGAGAGACTTTGCTGGCGTATTCGACTGTTCCAGATTGATATTCGAAGGTACATCAATTTGCTTTAAGGCTGATTTGAACAGGCTGGAATGAAGAGAGAATCGGCTAGTAAACAAATTACACTCAGGAATGACAATAGCAACTGACTGTAGGCTGATGTTAAAAAATGGGCCAATCTCCCTCTTTGTGTTTCTTTGCACTGTCTCAACCAAATACATCATTGGAGATGTTTTGTAAATAAATACGACGATCAAAGATATGTTTCTTATCCCAGATTCTTTCAATTCTGCTTCTCGCTGAGAGAGCTGCGAGAATAGATCGTTGCTTATTTTTAAGTAATTCTGAGATGATTGATCGTCCACCTCGACTAAAAAGACAAACTGAATAATGCTGCTGCCAGCTACGAACTCTTCGGAGAAAAGTGTATTTTTTGATCTGTCTACTATCTCCTCTACCGTACTCGAAGACAAAAAGATTGCTTTGTCTAAGCTTGGTACACTCTCAAATTCCAAAAAGCCGATTTCTTCAAATCTCTTTGAGATCAGAATGTGTAACGAGTCTGGCTGAACTCTGAGTTCAGCACCACAACTACTACAATAGTTGCCCGTATCATGAAAACCACATTTAAGGCAAAGGAATTCTGAATCCATTACTAACCTCCCTCAAGAAGCACTGACTACATTTGTTCAATTGAGACTGGACTCTAATAATACGACTCCTAGTATAGAGAAACCTTTGCCACTCAAACATTTTATGCATATTTTATTAAGATTTTGTAGATACAAGCAAAGGGTGGATTGTACTGTAATCACACATCTACCCTGAGCAAGCCCATGTCTTGTTCAGCATGAAGTTGCTAAAATATAAGTATCTTCTTCACCCCCCCCATGACCGCAACCTTAACCCAACCCCAGCTCACCTTTTGGCAATTCCTAGAGCAGATCCCGAACGAAGCCGGATATTACGAACTGGTGAATGGTCAAATGATGCGCAAACTTCCCACCCGGCGGCATGAGACGATCGCCGAAGCAATTACCGATCTGTTCAAAGCTGAGGTGAAGCGACAAAAGCTCAACTATTGGACATCAGGACGCATTGTGATCCGCACAGAGACGGAAGATGGTGTTGAGCAGGGTCGCCATCCGGATGTAACTGTGGTGGATAAAGATATCTGGGAGAGCCAACCTACCGCCTATTCCGCATTGCTCGAACCGCCTCAAATTACCGTTGAAGTGGTTTCAACTAACTGGGAAGATGACTACATCGATAAACTAGCTGAATATCAGCGGTTGGGAATTCCAGAATATTGGTTAGTGGATTATTTGGCGATCGCCAGTCGTAGCTACTTAGGCAACCCTAAAGAACCCGCAATTTTTGTCTATACCTTGCAAACCGATGGCACGTATAAAATGGTGCGATATCGAGCAACAGAGCGCATTGTCTCGCCCACGTTCCCTAAGCTAGATTTAAAACCGGAAGCGATCTTTGGACAGGTTTAATTCACAAGTGGAACGCTATGCTCTACAGCAAACTAACCCTAGCTGATTTACAGAGCGAGTTTGGTCTAATCTTGACCGAAACGGTGGGGCTCTTTGCGACTGCACCGCAAGTAGAACCCCCAGAACTTCTGAACCTGGTTTTAACGGACAATGTGCCGTTGGCGATCGCCATCGGCACCGAAAAAGCCCGATCTGAGCTGATCGTGATGCCGATTTTAGTGGCGTTGCGCAAGCATTTTCAGAACCAAATTAGTTTGTTTTCTGGAGTGGAGTTTAATGTGGATAGCGATCGCAACCTAAACGGCATTTGTGACTTTTAACCCTTCACACAAACCACCTGCTTCAAGGTTGCCACCACCTCCACCAGATCTTGCTGTTGGGCCATCACCGTTTCAATGGGTTTATAAGCGCCCGGAATTTCATCGAGAACCTGGGCATCCTTACGGCATTCGATCCCCTCGGTCTGTTGGATCAAATCCTCCACCGTGAACTGCTTTTTCGCCTTGGTGCGCGACATCTGGCGACCCGCGCCATGGCTACAGCTACAGTAGCTGTGGAGATTGCCCTTGCCCTTGACGATGTAGGACTTCGCCCCCATCGAGCCGGGGATAATGCCGTAGTCCTCGGTACGGGCGCGGACTGCCCCCTTGCGCGTGACATAGACCGCCTCGTCAAAATGGACTTCCTGCTCCGCGTAGTTATGGTGACAATTGACCGAGAGCAGGGGCTTGGTGGGCTTGCCGCCCGCCACGTGCTGCTCAACAATGCGCTTAAACCGCGCCATCATCACCTCCCGGTTGAAACGGGCGTAATGCTGCGCCCATTGCAAGTCATGCCAATAGGCGTCAAACTCGGCGGTTCCGGTAACGAAGTAGGCCAGATCCAAATCCGGCAGCTTCTGCTCCGAGAGCTTGTGCAGCTCTTTGGCTGTACCGATATGGCATTGGGCGAGCTGGTTGCCGATATGCCGGGAGCCGGAATGGAGCATCAGCCAGACCGTCTCGTCGGTATCGAGGCACAGTTCAATGAAATGATTGCCGCCGCCGAGGGAGCCGAGTTGTTTGAGGGCGCGATCGCTCAGACGCTGCACACCCTTGTGGAGATGCTTGAAGTCCTGCCAACCTTGCCAGTTAGTCACGGGCTTCTCAATGTCGCCATTGCTCATCGGGCCAACCGGAATCGTCGCTTCAATCGCAGAGCGAATCCGCTTGAGCTTGCCCTCGAGTTGGGGCGCTTTAAAGGGCAGCTTGACTGCCGCCATGCCACAGCCAATATCCACGCCCACCGCCGCCGGAATTACGGCATCTTGAGTAGCGATCACGGAACCGACCAGCGCCCCTTTCCCTAAATGGACATCGGGCATCAGGGCAACGTGCTTGAAGACAAAGGGCAGCGAGGCGACGTTTTTCGCCATTTGGGTTTCTTGGGCGGCCAAGGGGTGGCCCGCCCAGGTCAGGACGGGTTTAGGGCTGGTGATGGGGAGGGTGTCGTAAGCCATGATCGCTCACCTGAAATTACCATGCTACAAAATATACTACATACACTTCAAATGTACAACCCTGCACCCTGATGGAACTGAAGACCATTATGAAGATGTGCTGTTGCCGACCGATAATGGGGCTACATAACGCGTCCACCCTTCTCAACACCCCCATCACCAACAATGCTAATTTTGACGCTGGTTTTGGCGCTCCCCGTGGCAGTCGTGCTGCTCCTGTGCAAAACGCTGTGGCTCGAATGTATGGCGGCGCTCGTGGCCAGCGATCGCCCGCCCGCGCCCCCGACAGCACGACCCACTGTAGCCGTCTTGGTTCCCGCCCATAACGAGGCGTTGGGCATTCGCCGCACCCTAGAGCAGTTGATCTTACAGGTGGAGCGAGCGGCGCAGGTGGTTGTGATTGCGGACAATTGCAGTGATGAGACGGCCGCGATCGCCCGCGACCTGGGCGTGACGGTGCTAGAGCGGTTTAACGAGCGCGATCGCGGCAAGGGCTTCGCGCTGGATTATGGCCTCAAGCATTTAGCCGCCCAACCGCCCGAGATTGTCGTGATGGTGGATGCCGACTGCGACCTCACCCCCGGCACGATCGACCAGATTGCCCACCAGGCGGCGCGAACGGGCTGTCCGGTGCAGTCGCTCTACCTCATGGAAACACCCCCTGAGCCCCAAGCCAAGGACGCCGTTTCCGCCTTTGCCTTTACGGTCAAGAATTTGGTGCGACCGCTGGGGTTACGCCAATGGGGCCAGCCCTGCCTGCTCACGGGCACTGGCATGGCCTTTCCCTGGTCGGTGTTGCAGGGGGTGGATCTGGCCAGTGGCGAGATTGTGGAAGACATGAAACTGGGTCTGGATCTGGCGATCGCCGGCCATCCCCCGCAATTCTGTGGCGCGGGGCTCGTGTTGGGGCGACTCCCCACGGGCGAAGCCGCCGCGACGAGTCAGCGGACGCGTTGGGAGCATGGCCATTTGCAGATGCTGCGGCGTTACGTGCCCCCCTTGGTGGGCGCCAGCCTCCAGCAATTGCGCTTCGACCTCTGGACGCTCGCTCTAGAGCTGGCGATCCCGCCCCTCTCGCTCCTGG
>JBMYQW010000391.1:0-4828 GCA_049601735.1 Spirulinaceae cyanobacterium | reverse complement strand
CCTCTTGGGAGGGGCGGTCTCGCGTAGCGATGACCGGGGTGGGTCGGGTGTGGGCTGCTATCGAAGCCTTGTGAATAAAGGGTTTCACGCTTAAGTTCACACGGATGGGATGCAAGCCGCCCCAACAGTTTGTCGCGTTTCGAGGGTTATCCCGTAGGGGCGCAACGCTTGCGCCCACACAAGCTCTATTGCAAAGCAGCAGGGTATGTCCGTAATGCACCGATCGCAGATGATGCACAATATCTAGATGATGCGTTGCGTCGGTATAACTGTTGCTGTGATGGAATTGAGCCTGGTTTTCGTCGATCTTGGCTACCACAAATTTTAAGACTTGTCACGACGATATGGCACTCTTGGGGATGATGAGCCGCTTGTGCGGGCGATCGCCTCGCTAGAATAAACGTGGTTATCACCCACCATTTTGCCGATCGCCCCCATGCAATTTCTCAACCCCAAAATCGACTTTGCCTTCAAGAAAGTCTTTGGCTCACCGCAAAGTAAACCGATTCTCAAGAGCTTTCTCGAAGCCTTGGTTTACAACGAAGCCCAAACCATTACCGACCTCGACATCATTGACCCCTACCAAGCCCCCCGCTTGAAAGGTTTCAAAGACACTTACCTCGATGTCAAAGCCCGCCTCGATGACGGCACAATTGTGATTATTGAGATGCAGGTTCTGAATATTGAGAGCTTCGAGAAGCGAGTTTTGCTTAATACCGCCAGAGCCTACTCCTCACAGCTTGGCAAAGGCGAAAAATACCATCAGCTTTTCCCCGTGGTCGCCCTGACCCTCACCGACTTCAAGATGTTTCCCGAATCCGATCAAGTCGTATCCCGCTTTGTCCTCAAAGAACGGAAAGCCCTGACTGAATTCTGTGCCGATGAATTTGAGCTGATCTTTGCAGAGTTACCCAAGTTTGAAACTCCCCTCGAAGAGCTCAAGACCTTAACGGATAAATGGCTCTACTTCATGAAATATGCCCGGAGCCTCGAAGCCGTACCCGAGACACTCAGTGAGGTCGAAGCCCTCAGCCAAGCCTTCGATGTGGTCAATCGCATCAACTTCTCCCCCGCAGAACTCGAAGATCAAGAGAAGCGAGAGATGTTTGTTTGGGATCATCGCAATGCCCTCAGCAAGGCAGAAAAAATGGGTATGGAGCGGGGCATTGAGCAGGGCATTGAGCGGGGCATTGAGCAGGGCATTGAGCAGGGCATTGAGCAGGGCATTGAGCAGGGCATTGAGCAGGGTAAGCAAGATAAAGCGATCGAGATTGCTCGGCAACTGCTCGATGTGTTGGACGTGGAGACGATTGGCCAAAAGACGGGTCTGACCACAGCAGAAATTGAAGCACTGCGCTGAGAGTATTGCGATAGTCTCAGTGCCCTGGCAGTAGGGTGTGTATAGCCTTTCAGGCATGGCTTCGCTAGAGTGAAGCGTCACCGATCGCAGACTATATATCTAGCGTCCGGATGGTGCGTTACGTCAGATTGAAGCAAGATCAAGCATCATAAAATCTTGATCGCCTAATGCACCCTACCCGTTGTTGTCTGCGCTAACCAGGGCAACAGAATTTCATGAAACTCCTCCGGCCATTCATCGTGGGGACAATGCCCCGCTTCGGGCATCGGCACAAAGGTAAGTTGGGCATTAAGCTCGGCAAATCGCTCGGCCAGTCCGAAGGGAACCATGCGATCGCACTCCCCCCAAACCAATAAAATTGGCACATCCAACTCAGCAATCACCTCTGCCATCATCGGTGAAAACTCCGGTTGTCGCAGCGATCGTGATAGAAAAAAGAGCGTATCGCCTGCACCGGAGTCGTAGGCCGGACGGCTAATCAGTTCCACGAGTTCAGGCGTGATCGCCTCGGTACGCGGATAGGCAATTTTAATCCAGGGGCGCAGCACCGCCGGACGCCGCAAAACCCTGAGCAACGGCTTAATCAGCCACGGCCCACTCAGGGCATTTTCGAGCCGGTAAACCCAAGGTGCCAACCATCCCGGCATAGCCGCTTGGCGCAGGGACACATCCGGCAAATTAATCAGCACAACGCCAGCCACCATCTCCGGATAGGTTTGGGCCAGCACCGCACAAACCAACGAACCCAGAGAATTGCCGACGAGAATCACCGGGACACCAATGAGCGATCGCCACCATTCATACAACTGCTCGGTCCAAAGCGCCGTTGAATAGGTCGTCTTTGCTTTACGCGAACCGCCAAACCCCAATAAATCAACAGCGTAGACGGTATGGCGATCGGCTAGCACGGGCACATTGTGCCGCCAATGCTCCAGCGCCGCACCAAACCCATGCAACAGCACAAGCGGTGGCAGGGAAGCCTCAGCCACAGCGACAGCCCGCTTCACGCTGTAGCGGATCTGCCAACCGTGCCAGAGCCAATCCCGCTGCTGACCAACCCGCTCGAACCATTGCATCATCGTCAATTGAATGAGAATTTAAAGTTGATGATTTTAAATAAATAAACGTTCCGAAAGCTCTAACCAATCAGTACAATGTCAAGTTAGAAACCCTAGAGTGAATCCTTATAGAGAATACCGCTCAACCAAACCGAGAGTAATGCTTCACGAGGTTGTTGGCTCAAGCATCAACACTTCTGCGCGACGGCCACAATGAATTCTTTGGTTCTACCATCGGGTCTAAACTGCACCGCTTGTTTCAGCATTACTCATTTCAGCCCGATATTTTTCCGAATAGACACCTTAACCGCCAATTTGATCTCGCCAACAATCGTCCAGTATACCTACGCTTGTGAAAGATAAACGCAGACCTCGCCGCGATTTACCTCAAATCAACGAACGTATTCGCTACCCCAAAATCCGGGTCATTGATACGGATGGCAACCAGCTCGGCATTATCACCGCTGAGGAGGGGCGACGCCTCGCCGACGAAAAAGACCTAGACCTGGTGCTTGTCAGCGACAAGTCTGATCCGCCCGTCTGTCGCATTATGGACTACGGTAAGTACAAGTTTGAGCAGGACAAAAAAGCCCGCGAGGCCCGAAAGAAACAACATAATGCCACCGTCAAGGAAGTCAAGATGCGCTATAAGATTGACGAGCACGACTATCAGGTGCGGGTCAGAAATGCCCTCCGCTTCCTCAAAGAGGGGGATAAGGTTAAGGCAACCGTTACCTTTCGAGGGCGCGAAATTCAACATACCAGCCTCGCTGAACAGCTCCTCAACCGGATGGCCGCCGATCTCCAAGAGGTGGCTGAGTTGCAACAGCGCCCCAAGCGGGAGGGTCGCAACATGATCATGCTGCTCTCACCCAAGAAATAAATTCGCTATTGCACAGTCCCTTCGGCAAAATGGAGTTGCGCTCAACTCCGTTTTGTCGATTGGCTCTTGTGTGTTTCCTTGCAATGACGGTATGAAAGCCACCCCCAGTGCTCGTCCCCTAGCCAACTGGCAACAACAACTGCTCAAAGTTGTTAACTTGCGTCCCGAAGAAGGGGAGCGCACGTTCTTGATGTTTGCGTTCTACACCACCACGTCGGTGGGGCTGTTGTGGCTGGAGCAATGTACGATCGCCCTTTTTCTGGAGCATTTCGGAGCAGAGGGGCTGCCGCTCATCTATATCGCCAGTGCCCTAATGGGCTCTGGGCTCGGCATTCTCTACTCGTGGCTGCAAAACAACTTTCCGCTTAAGCAGGTGTTTGTGGTCATTGCTGTGCTGATGTCCCTACCCCTCTTGATCTTCCGGACGGGGCTCGCGTTGGGACATCTCCATACTTTCTTGATTATCGGCACGGTGTTTGTCCTGCGTCTCTGGATGGATGCGGAAGAAATTCTCAATGATCTCAACTCTCAGGTTGCCGCGAATCAGCTCTTTAATATTCGGGAAATCAAGCGTACCTACCCGATTATTTCCAGTGGCTTGCTTGTGGGGGATGTGCTCTCAGGATTTTCGCTGCCGATTCTGCTCCTACTGATTGGCCTTGAAAATGTGATCATTGCCGCCTCCGTCATGATTTTAGTCGGGGGATTGGTGCTGCTCTACCTCAGTAATCGCTACAAGCAGGCCTTCCCCGATACCCCGGTACGGGAAATCGAAGATGATCAGATGACCTATGCCTCCAAACGCACCAACAACACGCTCAAGCGTTATATTGTGCCGCTGTTTGCCTTCTTTATTCTGGGTGAATTGCTCTTTTTGCTTGTGGAGTTCCAGTACCTCGGTGAACTGGAACGGGCTTATCCCAATACGGAAGAAATTGCGGGGTTTTTGGGGCTATTTTCTGGCGTCTTGGGGATTTTTGAGCTAGCGACCCAATGGTTTGTCTCCAGTCGTGCGGTCGAACGCTTGGGGGTGTTTGTCGCCGCCATGTTTTTGCCCGTTTCGCTCTCGGTGTTGGGTCTGGCAACAATTGTCTTTGATGTCAGCAACCTCGGTGGGGTGAACCTCGATAGCGCCAAGATTCTCTTCTTTGGCGTGATTGTGCTGAAGTTTTTTGATGAACTGCTGCGCTATACCCTGATCGCGGGTATTGAGCCGTTTTTGTTTCAACCGCTGCCCGCTGAGATTCGCAGCTCGATCCAAACCCAGGTTCAGGGCATTGCCGAGCCCCTTTCCACGGGCTTGACCGGGGTTGGCATTTTGACGATCGTCTGGATTTTAGGCCAAGTCCTTAAGGAGCTGCCCGCTGAATCAGCGCGCCAGGCCCAAGGGGCGGTCTTTGTCTTGGCGATCGTCGCCTTTTCGATCATTTGGGCGGTCAGTGCGCTGCTGCTGCGCCAGAGCTACATTACCCTCTTGGTGCAAAGCGCCGAGCAGGGGCGTTTGGGCTTTGGCAATGTGGATCTCAA
>JBMYQW010000390.1:0-4871 GCA_049601735.1 Spirulinaceae cyanobacterium | reverse complement strand
CACATTTAATTACCCCCCCAGCACCGCAACCCGCACGACTGCCGCTGGGGCAGCGGCTGGGGCGATCGCTCCGTCGCGGGGTGGGCCAGTTGTGGGCTGCCCTACTCCAGCCGACCCAAACTTGGCTCGACCAGATTGAGATTCACGACGCAGCCTTTGCCCATTGGCTCTGCGCTACGATTCCTGCCCAATGCCCCTTCGAGCGCGATATCCAGATGTTTGGCAAAGTGCTCTTCCACATCCCGCCCCTGTGCAAACTCAACCCCTTCTATGACCAAGTGGTTTACTTGCGCTTCCGCGCCCTCTGCTACCTAGCAGATGAATGTGGCGAGGATATCAGCTCATATTGTTGAGCTGCGATCGCACCTGCGCGGCAAAGGCAGCAAAGCCATAGGTGGCAATGACTTGGCGGCGCAGATAGTCCGGGTCAAAGAGGTCTTGTTGGGGATAGGTGCGATTGAGCAGTTGGATCAATGCCTGGGCGATCGCCTTCACATCATTGGGGTCAACCAATACGCCCAATTCACCCTGTTTGAGGGCATCGATCGCCCCGTCCTGATTGCCACCCAGGGTGGGCTTGCCACAGGCCAGGGCTTCGAGGTAGACAATGCCAAACCCCTCGCCCTGGGACGGCATAGCAAAGACATCGCAGAGGTTGTAGTGATCGCGCAACTGGGTATCAGGGACAAAACCCGTAAGCGTCACGCAGTCTTGGAGCTTCAGTTGGGCGATCAGGGACTCGATCCGGGGGCGATCGCTGCCCTTGCCCACAATCAGGTAATGCACAGCGGGGATCGCGGCTCGAATCTGGGGCAAGGCCCGCAGCACCTGGTCATAGCCTTTGTAGGCTTGGCTCGCGTCGAGCCGAGCCACGGTGAGGAGAGTGGGTTGATTCGCCTGCAAGCCATACCGTGCTAGCAGTTCCGGCGGCTTAGGCGTAGGGTAAAAGCTGTCCGCATCAAAGGTATTGGGCAACAGCCCGACCCGTTCGGGCTCCAGCGGAAGTTGCGCCAAAAGGCGATCGCGGGTGTATTGGCTGACACAAAGGATGCGATCAGCCCGCTGCAAGCCTTGAGCCAACACCCGGTTTTGAATCTCCCAGACCTCGGTGCCATGGGCAATGATCCAGTAGGGAATCCCGAGGAATCGCTTCACCTGAGCTGCCAAAATCCCAAAGTTGGCGTGGGAGGCAATGATTAGCTCAGGACGATTGTAGATGCTGCCCCAGGTTAGTTGCAGCGCATAGACTGCTGTGCGCCAGCGCAGGGGCGATCGCCCTGCAAAACAAAAGCGGGTATTGAGCTGCTCCAGACTCGCCCCTGCGACTCGGGTATCGTGCTTGAGAAACACCTGGTATTGGTGGCGATCGCCCAACTGTTGCAACGCCTGGAGTAAAAACGCCGAATAGACCTGAATGCCCCCTTTAAACTCAAAAATATTCGGGAACCACAGATGGATCTTCATCCCTCCACTTGGGCTCCATTTTGGTGAGTTTTAAGCGCATCCAGTACGGCGATGGCGTGGCCCTTGGTACGCACTTTTGTCCAGACCTGAGCAATGTTTTGCTCGGGGTTGATCAAAAAGGTGGAGCGAATGATACCCATGTATTCTTTGCCCATGAATTTCTTCAAGCCCCAAACCCCGTAGGCTTCGGCAATTTCATGCTCAGGGTCACTCAGGAGCGTCAACTTGAGGTCATGCTTGGTGGTGAACTTAGCGTGAGACTGGATGGAGTCGGGGCTGACGCCCACAACCTGGGCGCCCAAGTCCTGAAATGCTGCCCGTTGGTCGGTGAAATCCTTAGCCTCTGTGGTGCAACCCGGCGTGTTGTCTTTGGGATAAAAATACAGCACCAGCCATTGGCCAGCAAAGTCGGTGAGACTGACCGCTGGGCCGTCAGTTTGGGGCGCGTGAAAGGGAGGAGCGGGTTGAGCAACGTCCGGAAGGGAAGCCATCAGTTTTGTAAAAGCCGTTGATTAGAGTAAAAGCAATTCTGGATGAATTGAGGGGTTCATCGTCCGCGTTATAGCCTAGCACCGATCGCTTGGGCTAGAATGGGCAGCTAATGTGTCACGGTTCAATCTGTAACGGTTAAGGAGACCTGAATTCAATCCTCATGTCCTACTGGGCTTGGTTAACACGCATGGCGTTCTTTGGCCTCTTGAGTGGTGCATCGCTGCTATTCTGGTTCCGCACCACGCCGTCCTCTGAAACTCAGAGTCAGGATGACCCCTTTGCGATGCCCCAGGCACAGGTCGTCCCCTTTGATGCCGCCTACCCCTTACCCGAGGCGAACCCGAACTATCGGCCGGCTAAGGGTCAACTGCCGCCGATTCCCAAGAGTCGGCTCGCTCCCCTCCAAACCTACGAGGCCTATTCAGCGGGTTTACCGAACCGGACGTCGGACAGCGCGAATGCCCCGACGCCCTCCGCAACGAATCGTCTCTCCCGCAGCACCGCATCCTCTGGCAATCCGTCTCGCAGCACGGCGTCATCCACCACTGCGGCAACGCCGCCTTCACGACCCACCGCTCCCCCCCCCTTCAACCTCAACGCCAGTTTGCCCCGCTACTTCTCGCTGTTTGAGAATCCCATTTCGCTAGGGATGTTGGCGATCGGAGTCGCTGAAGGGAATTATCGCGTTTTTGTGGAGAACAGCACGCTCTTCGTGGAGCAGACCAGCCTCTATTTTGGTCATACTGACCCTGGCAATTTATCTTGGGGCCAGCGTGTGACCAACTATGGCCCCTGTAGTGACCAGGGCCGCAGTGGGGGCGATATCAGCGTGGCAGAACAGATGTGATCGCCTTCCCACCAACCTCCAGGATTTGGCCAATGCGGGCATCAACCCTGACACCGACCTGGAAGCAGTTATAAACACGGCCGACCTCTATAACCAAGCCAGTCCGGTGCATTCGCGCCTCTTTCCCCAGGCACTCAAGATGGCGTATGACGGTGGACTCCAGGGCGTGGAAGCCATGGCCTGGGCGCGCACCGCTTCGTTCTACGTCAATGGCAATAACCAACTGGATATCCAGAACGGGCGCAATGTCGCCTCCGGGCTCCTTGGAATCTGTGCGCGAGAGGGGCGGGCCGTCACGGAATGGGAATGCGTCTACGGTGACCAGTTGCGGCGGGCGCGGGCAGTCGCCTCGGTCTTGGATCAATATTTTCAAGTCTACGGAGCGCAGTCTTAGAGTCCTCCCAAAAAATAATTATCCAAGGTGGGCGAGACGCCCGCGCTACCGGAACAACCGTAGCGCAGACATCCTGCCTGCCAGCGATCCATCATCATTCACTGGATGATTTTTTTCTTGGCATACTCTTAACTTCGACACCGAAAAAATCTGATGTTCTCCCGCCCCCAACGCATCGAACCCCAGCCGGGTCAAGAATCGGTCTGGGACTATCCCCGACCGGCGATCGCCGCGCCCAGCACCAAACGGATCAAAGTCGTGTTGAATGACGTGACGATCGCCGAGAGCCGCAACACCCATCGCGTTCTGGAAACCAGCCATCCGCCGGTCTACTACATTCCGATCGCCGATGTGCAGATGCAATATTTCACACCCACCCAGCGCCAGAGTTTTTGTGAATGGAAGGGCGTTGCCCGCTATTACACCCTAACCGTGGGCGAAAAAACCGTGCCCAATGGCGCTTGGCAATACCCCGAGCCAACGCCCAGCTTTGCCGCGATTAGTGAGTCGATCGCCGTTTACCCCAGCCAGATGGACGCCTGCTGGGTGGATGACGAGCAGGTGCAGGCCCAGGCGGGGGATTTCTATGGTGGCTGGATCACGTCAGACATTGTGGGGCCCTTTAAAGGAGCGGCGGGCACATTTGGTTGGTGACTTTGGGGCTGGTAGTCTAGAGGTTGATAGTCTAGTGCAACGTCAACAAAAAGAATTAGGGTATCCGTAAGGTGCTGTTAGCAGAGCGTAACGCACCGTCACGTTGGCCTTTGGATATTCAAGACGATCCTAAAATTAAGTCTTGACACTGCACTAGAGCCGTTGCCCCTCAGAAAAATAAAAAATGTCGGCATTACGCTGGTTGATTTTTGGTCTGTTTTTTCCCGCTTGCTTGATCTTGCTGGGGCAGGTGATCTGGAGTCCGGCGATTGCCGCCCAGGTTCTCGCGCTCGCCTTGCTGCTGCTCTGTATTGATCAGTCTCGCGCTGCCGTGCTGGATTTGGAGCGTATTCTAACCACCCAGGAACAAACCACCGACCTGCGCCTCGATCGCTTTTATCGCGTGACCCTCTGTGCGATCGCCCTAGAACTAATTGGCTTCTATGGTGCGTGGATTTCCCTGGGTGGGGGAGCCTTGTTGATATTTTTTGCGCAAGTGGGCTTCCATTGCACGGCGGGCATTCGCCTAGCAGCACATGACGGCCTGGAGAGCGCGAATCGAGAGCAGGAGAGCCCAGCGGGTGGCCTAGAAATCATCCCCTGGGGCATCGCCCAGCGTGGGTTGCTACTGCTGGCGAATGGCATCGGCGTAGTGCTGTTGAGCCTGTGGATGCAAGCGATCGCCCCTCTCTGGATGGCCGGAACCATCTTGGGCATGGTCTGCCTCTACGGTGTGCTGAAATATGTCATCCCCGAGCCGAGTTTTATGACCCGACCATAAAGACCTCGCAGGGGTAGTGACTAGAATGATTATACCAATCTAGAATTTCGCGTCGTTGGTGCTCAGGCGCCAGCAGCTTAATGATATTCCAGCTGCCATCATGACGGTCTAACCTTTTTGAGTACTCCTTGAAAATAATTATCCCAAGGCAGGCGGGACGCCTGCGCTATGGTTAATCCTCGGAAATCCCGTAGCGCGGGCATCTTGCCCGCCACCCAAAAAGCTCATTTCTGGAGCGT
>JBMYQW010000389.1:0-4871 GCA_049601735.1 Spirulinaceae cyanobacterium | reverse complement strand
CCCTACGCAACTGTTTTCCCTGGGGGGTCTATTATTTGCAGAATCTGGACTATCGTCCCCAGGCGATTCTCTGTCGGGGTCGTTTGGCGACGAGTCCGGAGACGGCCTACACGACGGTTCGTAAAAACATTGAGTCCCAGTTCGGCGATCGCTTTTTGCTGATCTTTCAAGAAGGCCAACCCAACAAGCCTTTCTTTGCCCTGGTTCCCAACCCCTGGGCCCAGGAGAAACGGACGAACAACAGCGATGAAGCCCTGAACCGTCCTTGGTTGGCGCTGGGTTTACTGCTGGTCACGCTCTTCACCACCACGGTTGTGGGAACCACCCTGGCGGGGGTTTCCCCCGAAGCCTTTCGCACCAATCCGGCGCTGCTCCAGCAGGGCTTGAGCTACAGCCTGCCCTTACTGCTCATTTTGGGCGTCCATGAGCTGAGTCATTACCTCACTGCTATCTATTACAACGTCCGGGCCACGCTACCCTACTTTGTGCCGATGCCGTTTTTTCTGGGGACGTTTGGTGCGTTTATTCAAGTCCGCTCACCAATGCCCCATCGGCGGGCCCTTTTCGATGTGGCGATCGCCGGGCCCTTGGGCAGTTTTGTACTCTCGCTGCCTTTGCTTTGGTGGGGTCTGAGTCTTTCTGGCGTGACCGAGTTGACGGAGGAGTCGAATCTACTCAACTTCAGTTCTCTCGATCCGCGCTTCTCGCTGCTCTTGGGCCTACTGGGCAAAATCGCCCTGGGAGTCCAGCTTGCTCCAGAAACCGCGATTCAACTCCATCCGCTGGCGATCGCGGGCTATTTGGGGCTTATTGTCACGGCGCTGAACCTGATGCCCGTGGGGCAACTGGATGGCGGGCATATTGTCCATGCCATGCTGGGTCAGCGCAAAGCCATGATCGTCGGCAAGGTGGCGCAACTCTTGATGGTGCTCTACGGCATCGTGCAGCGCGAGTTTTTGATTTGGGCCCTGATTTTGCTCTTCATGCCCAACATTGATGAACCGGCTCTCAATGACGTCACCGAACTGGATAACCGCCGCGATCTGCTGGGCTTGGTGGCGTTGGCAGTCCTAGTGCTGATTCTACTGCCGCTGCCCCAGGCGCTGGCCGTGCGACTGGGTTTGTAGACGCCATGCTCTCGCGCCTGATGGCTCATCCTGTTCGCTGCTGCATTTGTTGTATTGTCTTGATTCTCGGCAGTTTCTGGATGGTTCTCCCCGCCCAAGCCGCCGACTTGCCCCGCTTGACCGTAGATGAATTGCGCGATCGCCTTGAGCATCCTCAAACTCAAGATCAGCAGGAAGTCATTGATCTCCAAAGTTTCATCATCGACCTCCAAGACCCTGACCTGCGCCAGAGTTTCATTAGCGAAGTCCGCAGCCATTTCACCCGTGCCCACCCTGAACGGGTGCTCGATCTCTCCCATGCCATTATTCAAGGCGACTGGCCGAGCGCCGCACTCAGTACCACAGTTCGCCTTGTTCCTGAACTGCTGCAAACTCAGCTCACCCCCAGCGAATGGCAACAACTCCAAGCCCACCCCGATGTGTTGAGCGAGGGTCTTCCCCGACGTTTTTACCGTTGGCAGAATTATGAGTTTACCCGCTCTCCCACCTGGCATTTGCTCCGCCTCAACCTCCGCTGTGAGCAGACCCAATTTCAGGGGGCGATCGACCTCTCGCAAAAGCTCATCCTCCACCCCTGGCAGGCCGAGGGGGCCAAATTTCAGAGCGACTTTAGTGCCATCAACAGCATTTGGCTGGCGCCTCTGGATCTGTCGAGCGCCGAATTTCGCCAAACGCCGCACTTTGAGCAGGCTCGCTTTTGGGGTGACAGCAATTGGCAGCAGAGCCACTTTGCCCAAGGCGCTCAGTTTGCCTATAGCCAATTTGAGCAGACGCCGAATTTTAATCAAGCCCGCTTTGCGGGCGAAGCCAACTGGCGGGGCAGTCGCTGGCTGGCGGGGGCAAACTGGAGCCAGAGCCAATGGCGCGATCGCGTCCGCTGGAACGAGGCGCAAGTTCAGGGGCGGTTGGATCTCAGCGAAGCCGTTTTTCACCAAAACGCGGCATGGCGCAATACTCAATTCGCCCCCGGTAGTCGCCTCGACATCAGCCAAGCCACTGTTCTTGCCCAGCTTGACCTGAGCAATAGCCAGTTTGCCGCTGACGCCCGACTCCAGGCCGATGGCTTGATCTTCGGCGCTCTAGAAACACAGGTTCTCGGCGATCGTGGTCAGATTGGCGGGTTGATTCAGCTCTCGCAACTGGAGGGCAATGAAACGACCTTGGCGAACCTGATTCGCAACTTCCGGCGTCTGGAACAAATTACCGATGCCAACCGCCTCGACGTGCTGCGCTCCCGGCTCTGGATTGAGCAGCGCCAGCAGCAATTGCGCCAGACGCCCTGGTCTCATCGGTGGCAAGCGGTGGGGGCAATGCTCGCCAGTGGCGGCGTGGGGCTACTGCTCTGGCTGAGTGAAGATGGTACTTCGATTCGGTTAGTCTTGCTCGTGGGGCTGGTGGGGATGACCGGGTTTGCGGGGCTGTTTTGGGCGATCGATCGCGGTCTGCATCACTCTCAATCGGAAACAGAGCTAGGTGAACAACGGCTGATGCTCGGCAGTAGCGTGGGCGGGATGGCGATCGCGCTCCTCGGCATTGCCCAAGTTGCCCCCCATCCCCTGCGTACCTTGCTGGGCCTAGGGCTCTGGCTGGTTCCCTTACCGGGTTGGATTCTCCTGCGGCACGCACGTCCGACTGAGACAGATCAAGAAACAATCGCTGCAACCGAGCCCGAGAGCTATTTCTGGGAAGACGGTTCCCAGCGCCAGTTGCAACTACTGATCGTCCGCCTGCCGATTATGCCGAAGTTCCCGTTTTTCCGCGATCGCTACACCCCGATCTTGAGCGATCGCCGCTGGGGCTGGCTCAACTACTACGATTTCAGCTTGAACAATTTGTTTAAATTTGGCTTCAATGATCTGCGGCTGCGGGATAAAGATGTCCCCGGCTGGGTGACGGTTTTGGTCTGGTATGAATGGGGGCTCGGCGTTGGCTATGTGGCACTGCTGCTCTGGACGCTGGCCCGTACAATTCCGGGGTTGAATTTACTGATTTATTTGAGTTGAATCCCAATTTATTGGGAAACGGTTGTAAGGGCAGGTTTCAAACCATCCGTGTGAACTTAAGGCTGTATGTAGCTCCTGGTGGAAATTTGAGTGGGCCGACCCACCTCCCCCCTCCGGGGTACTCCTCCCAGGAGGAGACTTAAATCCCCTCCTGGGAGGGGCGGTCAAGCGTAGCGCCGACCGGGGTGGGTCGGGTGTTGGCCGCCACGGAAGCCTTGTGAATAAAGGGTTTCGCGTTTAAGAGGAATTTCAAGCAATGTAGGGTGGGCAATGCCCACCAAGCCCGGATTTGAGGCTCAAAGCATGATCCTGTCTGGCTTGAGCGATTTGCCGTCAGGCAAAATGCTGAAAGCCAGCAGCTTGATCCAGCGAAATGATCTGCTGCTCTCCATTGTCGCTGATCTGCTCCAATTGCACCGTCAAAGCTGAAGTGATTTCCCCGACGATCGCTGCCGTCCCCCCGATTTCTTGCTGGAGCGCCGATGCCGCCTCCGGAGGTAGCGCCAGCACCAGTTCAAAGTCTTCGCCGCCGTAGAGCGCCCAATTGATTGCCTGGGCTTGCCCCTGCCATTTGACTAAGCCCTGAGGGAGCGGCAAGCGATCGCCCCAAACCACTGCCCCCACGCCACTCGCCCGACAGATCTGCACCACCGCGTCAGCCAAACCATCACTGCTGTCCATCGCGGCCAGAGGGCGTTGAGCCTGCCAAGGCCGCAACTTGGGCAGGACATCCAGGCGGGGCTGGGGGCATTGATGAGCGGCCATCCAAGCGGTGCGATCGCTCGGTGCAACCCCCTCACCTGCCTCCGGATGCAGCAAGAGCTCTAAACCCGCACGAGACAAACCATGGGCTCCGGTGATCAAGAGGCGATCGCCCACCCGGGCCGCTGATCGTTTGAGGCTCTGGGACGGCTGCACTTGGCCCAAGGCGGTAATCGCCACAGTTGCCACCGGGCTGCGGCAGAGATCGCCGCCCGCGATCGCCGCCCGGTACTGCTGGCCACAGGCGGTCAGACCCTCATACAGGGCCTCGACCCAGGCCCAAGGGGTTAGGGGCGGCAGGCTCAAACCCACTGTGAGGGCGATCGGCTCTGCTCCCATCGCCGCGAGATCCGAAAGATTTGCCGCCGCCGCCCGCCAGCCCACGTCAAAGCCACTGGTCGTCTGCTCACTAAAATGCACGCCGTCCACCAACACATCGGTCGTGACGACCAGTTCGTAACCGGGTTGAATCGGGAGTATCGCCCCATCATCCCCCACGATCGTAGGGTGACAAAACCGCTGCAGGCGTTGCAGGATTTGGTGTTCGCCCAGGTCGTGAACTGTGGTCATTGTGGGAGTGTTGTGAGTGGGCCGACCCACCTCCCCCTACGGATACTTCTTTCCAGAGGAGGTGTATGGAAAAATCCCCTCTCGGGAGGGGCGGTCTCGCGCAGCGACGACCGGGGTGGGTTGGGTGTGGGCCGCCTCGGCAGCCCGGGAAATAAAGAATTTCGCGCTTAAGTTCACGCGGTCTTAACCCGCAGGCTGGCGACGTTTCTGAATCCACTTACTTAAGCGTCGCCAGAGAGCCTTCACCACTTTCCATTGGTCGATCATGTGGAGGAGCACAAAGCCCAAGAACACATAGGAAAGCCAAAAATGTAAATTCCGTGCCAGTCCTAAGGCTGCCTGATTCTGAGGAAACAAATCCGGCATGAGGAGCCCGAAAAATTTCACGCCCTGAGCCCTAAAGGAGTTG
>JBMYQW010000388.1:0-4912 GCA_049601735.1 Spirulinaceae cyanobacterium | reverse complement strand
CGGAATAGCCTCGTACCCTTCGGCCGCAACGGGTTGGAGTGTGGGTTCTAGAAGGGGGTCTGTATCGGTTTCAGAATCAGTTTCAGCAGCGGTCTGAGACCCGCTGTAGACGGTTAAGGTGCAGTCACAATCTGCCAGTGGGATAATTTCGCCGCCCCTGCGAGTCAGGGCAAACCACACCTCGCTGGGCTCTCCCGCCTTGGGCGTATCGTTGGGCTCAATATGCAGCGTTGCGCCGACCCCATCCGCCAGTTCAATTTGGTGGGCTAGAACGGGCCAGGTCGTCAGCAGCATTACAGCAAGACTGATGCGGCTCAGATTTAGAGCGGGTTGCGGGATCGACATAATGTTGCTCCAGAGAAAACCAAGACCAAATCCAGCGCGATCGCACCATTAAAACCATCAATACTAAACCAATGAGCACGATACTCCGAGTATGGTGCATCCCCGTCCGCGCCAGATTCCCCCAATAACTCGACCCCACCAAGACAGTATGCCCAACGGCAAAGACCAGCGCCGGAACCGCCAGGAGATGCAGTTTACGCCAATGCATCCCGAGCGATCGCTGGGCCGCATCAAAGCTGGTTAGGGCGGCTGGGGTCATGAGCGTGAGGGCGATGACACCGCCGACCACACCAAGCTGTTGGCTCGGAACCATAAACTGTACGGCGGCCCAACGCCAGCCCCAGGTATGTTCAACCATTTGGAATAGATGAGCGATCGCCAAGACAAACGCGCCCACGCCCCAGAGCCGTCGGTAGCGCAGGGGTGCGGGCCAAATCCGACTCAGGGGACGGGCGATGAGCGCCAGCATCAGGCACAATAGCGCCCCATGGCCGCTGTAGTCTTGCATGGCGTCACCTGTGCGTAGCAACAGGAGCAACCCGATCGCCAACGTCAGCCAACCGGCTAGGCGAAAGAGCTGGCCACGGCGATCGCCGCTGAGACGGGCTGTCAACCAACCCAGACCCAGCATTGTCGGCATTGTGCCCAGGCCGAAGGCCAGCATCGTCAAGCCGCCCTGCCCAAGGTTAGCGGTTTCGGCGGCAGTCAACTGCGCCGCATAGAGAAAGCCGCAGGGAATTAAGCCCCACACCAAACCCAACAGAAAAGGTGTGGTGGGCGATCGCTGCGCTCCCAATCGCTGCATCACTTGGTTGAGGCGATCGTGGAGAGGGCCGCTGGCGATCGGGTTCAACAGGGGAATCGGCGGCAACAGTCGGGGATTAATCTGCACTAAGCCAAACCAGATCAGGAGCAGCCCAGTGGCGATCGTCAGGCCTCGCCGCAACCCACTGCCCACGCCCGCCACCTGACCACTGGCCACCAACACTGAGCCGATCGCGCCGATCGCGCCGCCCACAAGCGCATAGCTGACAATCCGTCCCAGGTTTAACCAGAGATGAAACCAGAACGACTGCCCAGCCGTTTTGGATTCACTCGTTTGTTCTTCCCCCGCCGCCTGACTTAAAGAAAATGCGAGGGCGATCGGCCCACACATCCCCAGACAATGGCCAAAACTCCCCAAAAAGCCGACCGTGCCAATCAACCAATAGTTCAGCATGGCTCAGGTACGGTCTGACCAGACCGCGTATTCATTACCATTCGGGTCAGCAAAGTGGAAGCGACGTCCTCCTGGAAAGGCAAAGATCGGCTTGAGTATTGATCCGCCCGCCTGCTCAATCTTGGTCTGGGTCTGCGCTAGGTTTTCGCTATAGAACACGATCAGGGCGCTGCCCTGCTCGGTTGAAACCGCTAAATCAGCTTTAAAAAAGCCACCGTCAATCCCGGCGTTAGCAAAGGCGGTGTATTCGGGGCCATAGTCTTCAAACGTCCAGCCGAACACCGTGGCAAAGAAGGTTTTGGCGGCGGGGATATCCCGAGCAGGCAGTTCGATGTAGTTGATCGTTTCGTGTTGATGCATGGCTAGCTCTGGTGGCAGGCAGGATGCCTGCACTACAGGCCTTCCGTTCTCAATTCCCGTAGCGCAGGCGTCTCGCCTGCCTTGGATAACGAAAACGAATTGGAAACCCTTGAAGAATTTATCTCTAGAGTCTAACGCTCGATCTCGGCGAAAATCTCATCCAGAATGGTCTGCGCCCCTTGTTCTCGCAGCAGGGTAGCAAGCTGATGCCCCAAGTCTTCCGCCGCTGTTGCTGCCCCCGAGACCGTATCCTTAAGCAGGCGCTGACCATCGAGACTGGCGACCATGCCCACCAGCGTGAGGGTCTCCCCTGCTAGGGTCGTATTCACCCCAATGGGCACTTGACAGCCGCCTTCGAGGTCGCGCAGAAACGCCCGCTCGGCCAAAGCCCGGTATTTGGTGTCTGAATGCTCGATCGCTTGCAGCACTGCCAGAGTGTCCGCATCGCCCTCCCGACATTCAATGCCCAATGCCCCCTGACCGACGGCGTGGAGGGAGAGATTCGCAGGGATGGCTTGATGGATGCGATCGCCCATCTCCAGCCGCTTGAGCCCCGCCACTGCCAAAATCAGCGCATCGTATTCACCGGCATCCAGCTTTTTGAGCCGCGTGTTGAGGTTGCCCCGAACATCTTTGAATTGTAGGTGCGGGAAATGATGGCGCAATTGGGCTAATCGCCGCAGGGATGAGGTGCCAATTACCGTTCCTTCGGGCAAGGTGTCCAATTTGTAAGACTTGAAGTTCCCATGCACCACTAGGGCATCAGCCGGGTCTTCCCGCTCGGTCACACAGCCGAGCATTAAGCCCTCTGGCAGATTGGTGGGGAGGTCTTTGAGGGAATGGACGGCGAAGTCGGCGGTGTTGTTAATGAGCCCGACTTCTAGCTCCTTGGTAAACAGACCCTTATCGCCAATTTTCGAGAGCGCCACATCCAGAATCTTGTCCCCTTGGGTGCTCATGGTCTCCACCACAAAGTCAATCTCCGGAAAGGCTTTTTCTAGTTCGCCTTTGACCCAATGGGTTTGTACCATGGCGAGCTGGCTTTTGCGTGAGGCGATGCGAATCGTACGGGCGCTCATACTTTTTGGGATTGCTTGGGGTGGAATGGGGTGGTGAAGTGGCTTAACCACCATTAGGGACTCGATCTAGAGTATCGCAGCGATCGCCCCCTGAAAACCCGATCGCCCCTGTTCAAGGCGCAAACACCCCGGCCCAGATGTTCAACGCGCACACCCCAAATTCACGCTGCTGTGCCACACTAATAGCCTTAGCGCAGCAGAACAAATTTTTGAGCCATGATCGGTAAAGTTTATTTGCTCGGGGCAGGGCCAGGCGACCCCGGCCTGATGACGCTCAAGGGCAAGGGCATCCTGGAATGTGCCGATGTCGTCGTTTATGACGCCCTCGTCAGCCCTGCCATTTTGAACATGATTAGCCCCTACGCCGAGCGGATCAACGCGGGCAAGCGGCGGGGACGCCATTCCAAACCCCAGGCAGAAACGACCGAACTGCTCATCGCCAAAGCTCAGGAGCACGCCGTGGTCGTGCGGCTCAAGGGCGGTGATCCCTTCGTCTTTGGTCGCGGCGGCGAGGAAATGCAAGATCTCCTCGCGGCAGGCGTTCCCGTCGAAGTGGTTCCGGGCATCACCGCTGGGATTGCCGCCCCCGCCTACGCCGGAATTCCGGTCACCCATCGGGGTTACAGCTCTTCTGTCACCTTTGTCACGGGCCATGAATCCGCCGGTAAATATCGCCCCCAGGTGAACTGGGCGGCCCTGGCCCAAGGCTCAGAAACAATCGTGGTCTATATGGGCATCCATAACCTAGACAATATTATTAGCCAACTCCAGGCCGCAGGTCTTGACCCCGAAACGCCGATCGCCCTGATCCGCTGGGGAACCCGCCCCGATCAGGAACAACGGGTGGGAACCCTAGCCACTATCCATGAGCAAGTTGCCCAAACTGGGTTTGAAGCGCCCGCTGTGGCCGTGATCGGTCGCGTCGTGGAATTACAGGAACAGTTAAGACCCGTCAGCCATGTTTCCTGAATGACCATACTGCCCTCCTTGTTCTGCATCCCACTGACTCAAGACCACTGACTCAAACCCATAGGCTGAATCACATCAACTCAATGAACCGGGCTGAAGCATGAATCGTACCCGATGGGCCACGCACTATCCCTATGTCCGGGCGCGTTCTATAATCGACTATGAGAAAATTGCTTAACTTTTGTTGCAGGGTATGGATCGCATTGCCTTCTCTCTCAACAAAAGGACTGAGCAGTTAGCTAATGCTGTATTCCATCGATTCACAAACTGATATTTAGGAAATTTTGGAGGAGGAATGATGCGTCCAATGCGCCTGATCCTGTGGGCGATCGCAACGCTGATTCTCGGCTGGCAGGTGATTACCGCCCCGGCCCTAGCGGTCAATGTTGATGAGAGTTATCGCACAATTAAACTCAATGAAGCGGGTGACCAGGTCGTCATCAGCAACAAGCAACTCGAAAACGGCAAGCGAGTCTTTAACAATACTTGCTCTCAATGCCACATGGCGGGTCGCACAAAAACCAACCCCAACGTAACGCTGCGCTCAGAAGACCTCGAAGGCGCTTACCCCCCACGGGATAGTGTTGCTGCCCTGGTGGACTTTATCAAGGAGCCCATGACCTACGATGGCGAGATTGATATCAGTGACCTCCACCCCAGTACCAAGCGGGCCGACATCTGGTCAGAGATGCGCAACTATACCCCTGACGACCTCAAAGA
This sequence comes from Spirulinaceae cyanobacterium, assembly GCA_049601735.1. Classification (GTDB taxonomy): domain Bacteria; phylum Cyanobacteriota; class Cyanobacteriia; order Cyanobacteriales; family Spirulinaceae; genus SIO3F2. Next base: position 220 of record JBMYQW010000388.1, on the reverse strand, counting down.
TGTCGCGGGTTATATCTTGGTACAACCCGGATTGCAAGGGTATATGTGGGGCGGTGGCAAAACCGTTAACTAGGGTCTAGCCTTTGCCACTCTTTGGGGGCTGTAACTCAAGTATGAACTGAGTTACAGCCCCTAAATTGTATTTTTGGTTCGGATGCACGACCTCTCACTGGTGTGAACTTAACGCTGTATTCAGCTCCTGGTGGGAGTTCCAGTGGGC
>JBMYQW010000387.1:0-4914 GCA_049601735.1 Spirulinaceae cyanobacterium | reverse complement strand
TCTCAGCAACAGTTTAGGAGGACAAGATGGGAATTCGCGAACGGTACGAGCACGGGGTTTTTAATTGGGTGGATCTGGCCACCCGTGACCCCGAAGCCGCCCAAGACTTTTATGGAGAACTGTTGGGTTGGACCTTTGACGATCGCTCTTCCGCTGATAACCCGCCCTATTGGATAGCCCTCAAGGGCGATCGCGCCGTTGCCGCCATTTTCACCCTGTCCGAGGAGATGCAACAGCAGCAGATTCCGCCCCATTGGCAGAGCTACATCAATGTCACCGACATTGAGGCGATCTTGGCCGCCTGGCAAGCGCAGGGTGGTAAATCGTTCTGTCCGACCTTTGACGTGATGAACTATGGTCGGATGGCCGTTGTCCAAGACCCGACAGGTGGAGTGGTCAACCTCTGGCAAGCCCAAGATCATGTCGGGGCGGAGTTGGTCAATGAGGTGAATACCTTCTGTTGGAATGAGTTGCAGACGCGAGGCTCAGAAAAAGCTGCGCAGTTCTACCAGTCGGTCTTGGGTTGGGAGATAGAAGTGGATGAGGCTCCCCCAAGTTACACTACCTGTCGCGTCAACGGTCATCTCAACGGTGGCATATTTGATCTCGATAAAATCAATCTGCCACCCCATATTCCCTCGGCTTGGATGGTGTATTTCAATGTGGCGAATCTGGATGCATCGTTGGAAATTGTCAATCGCTTGGGGGGCAAGGCGATGATCGACATTATGACGATTGAGCCGGGGCGCTTTGTGACGATCGCCGACCCCCAAGGCGCAGTCCTGACAATCATGGAGGTGAATGATCCGGATGATTAACAGTTCCCGGATGGGTACACAACAATCCGAACCCACCCCGGTCATCGCTACGCGAGACCGCCCCTCCCACGAGGAGATTTTTTGATCTCCGCTTTGCTCGTTACCGGGCTCTGCCCGAATAGGCTACTGAACGTGAGTTTCGGCTAAGGAATTCTGCCCAACTTTCGTCTGTTCTAGCAAGATGTAGCTGCTGTCCGGTATTGCAGGAGTCTGAGGTGGCAATCTCCACCTCAGCAGGAGGTGTCGGGGGGCTGCCCCCCTGACAACTGGGTTTGACAACGAGATTTCAAGGCTTTGAGGAATACGCTCGCTTCGCTTATCCAGAATTCACGTTATTGAAGCTCTGCCGCTCGTCTGGTAAGACAGCAGGCGGCAGAGCCGCGAATGATACGAGCCGCGGCAGAGCCATGACACGAGGGTTTTTCTACGTTTTGCCCTCACCAATCCCACCGGGGGAACTGCCGAAAACCTGCTATGGTAATTGAGGCAAATGCAGCGTAAACCCTCCCTCGCCCCCAGCGCCAATGACGTACCAACGGGTCTTACTCAAACTAAGCGGTGAAGCCTTGATGGGCAACCTGGGCTACGGCATTGACCCCAAGGTAGTAGCCGACATTGCCCAAGAAATTGCCGAGGTGCTGGCGTTGGGCACTCAAGTTGCAATTGTTGTGGGTGGCGGCAATATTTTCCGGGGCGTGAAGGCCTCAGCGGCGGGGATGGAACGGGCCACCGCCGACTACGTGGGGATGCTGGCGACGGTGATGAATGCGATCGCGCTCCAGGATGCCCTCGAACAAATTGAGATTCCCACGCGAGTGCAAACGGCGATCGCCATGCAAGAGGTGGCCGAACCCTATATCCGACGCCGGGCGATCCGCCACCTGGAAAAAGGCCGGGTGGTGATTTTTGGTGCGGGCTCCGGTAATCCGTTTTTTACGACCGATACCACTGCCGCCCTGCGGGCCGCCGAGATTGACGCCGATGTAATTTTTAAAGCAACGAAAGTGGATGGGGTCTACGACGCCGACCCCGCGACCAACCCTGACGCCCATCGCTACACCAGCCTCACCTATAGCCACGTCCTCAGCCAAGACCTCCGCGTCATGGATGGCACAGCGATCGCCCTTTGCAAAGAAAACAACATTCCCATCGTTGTCTTTGACCTTTCTGTGCGTGGGAATATCATCCGCTCGGTCAAAGGTGAATCTATTGGCACAATCGTAGGAGGTTCCTGTGAAGTTAAGTGATGTAGAAGAATTGATGCAAAAGGCTATTGAGGCCACCCAACGCAACTTCAACACAGTGCGCACGGGTCGAGCCAATGCCTCGCTTTTGGATCGGATCGAAGTGGACTATTACGGCTCACCGACGCCGCTCAAGTCGATCGCCGGTATCTCCACACCCGAAGCCACGATGATCCTGATCCAGCCCTACGATGCCAGCAGCATGGGTGCAATCGAACGGGCAATTAGCCTCTCGGACATTGGCCTCACGCCCAACAACGACGGCAAGGTAATTCGCCTCAACATTCCGCCCCTGACCCAAGATCGCCGCAAAGAACTGGCCAAACAGGTGAAACAACTGTCTGAAGATGGTAAGGTTTCGATTCGCAATGTGCGGCGGGATGCGATCGACGATGTGCGCAAAGAAGAGAAAAATTCCGAGATTTCTAAAGACGAATCAGCGGATTTACAAGATGAGATTCAAAAGCTAACGAATAAATATACCGCGAAAATCGATGAGATTCTCGCGGCAAAAGAGAAGGATATTATGACGATCTAGTCCATGTTTTTGTCTGGTAGATGAATCAAATTCCGTAGGGGAGGGTTTGAAACCCTCCCCTACCCCTGTTGTTTAGGAAAAAAATGCTCTATGAGCCACAGCGACTGTCTGATCATTGGCGCAGGCCCCGCTGGCGGCGCAGCGGCCTACCACCTGGCCAAACAAGGGGTTCACGTTACCGTTCTCGAAAAATCGTCCTGGCCCCGCGCTCGTCCCTGTGGTGGCGGCATTTCGCCCGCTGTGGCAGGGTGGTTTGACCTGGACTTTACCCCCGCCATTTCCACCACGGTAGATCAGGTCATGTTTACCTGGAAAAAGGACGATCGCGTCGATGCCAGGTTGCGCACGGAACCGATGTGGATGGTGCAGCGAGAGATTTTTGATGCCTTTTTGATCGAGCAGGCGATCGCTGCTGGGGCACAGTTTCAGCCAGAGACTGAAGTTCAATCTTTGCAATTTCAGGGGGGGCAATGGCAGGTACAAACGTCACAGGGCGAGTTCACCGCCACTTATCTGATTGCCGCCGATGGCGTCAACAGTAGGGCCCGAAAGCAACTCGGTTTTCGCCCCTTGAAAACCACGTTGGCCGCAACGGCTGATCTCCCTGGCCCACCCGCCAATCCCCATCTTGCGGCGTTTGAATTTGGCACGCTCAAAAACGGCTTCGTCTGGCAGTTTCCCCACCGGGAGGGAATGCGTCTCAATGCGGCAATCATGACCGGAACGGCGCGAGCAGACCGACTCATTCGCTGTTTGCGAGACTACGCCGCGCAACCGGATTTAGCGGTGGAAGTGGTGGCGATCGCCCTCTGGTCTGGCGAACAACGGCTGCATGGGCAAAACGCCCTCCTCGCGGGAAACGCGGCCGGTTTAGCCGATCCGCTGCTGGCGGAAGGGACACGACCTGCGCTCTGGAGTGGCGTGAAGGCTGCCGAGGCGATCGCAGCGGCTCTAGGGGGTGAGCCTGGGGCGATCGCGCAATACAGCACCGTCATTCAACAGACCTGGGGCGAGAACATGGCTTGGGCCCAGCGCCTGGCAACGATTTTTTATAGCGTTCCGAGGCTGGCCTACACCGTGGGGGTAAAGCAACCCTTGGCGGTGCGGCTTCTGAGTCAGATCTTGTGTGGTGAGCTGGAATATGTGGCGATCGTCGATCGCGCGACCGAAGCGGTGAAGAAGAAGATGTTTTCCTTTGGGGGGTGAGGATTCCTGTCGAGACCCCCAAGTCCAGCACCTCAAGAGACCACAGCCCGCCCCGCTTGCCACAGTTTGAACGCACAAGCCACCACTTGATCTTTTTCGTCCAGTCCTCAGCTTAAGAGATGTCTGGCAATGAATCGACCCAAGAGCCCGACAATGGTGCGTTACGCTATCGCTTTAGCAAAGCCATGCTTAAAAGGCGATACCGCACCCGACGCGGTATAAACTTTTTGAGAAATCGTCTAATTGATGACGCACCCTCAGTTTTCTCTATGATTCAATCCCGTGCGTTGCTGACGATCGCGCAGCTTCAGTTTGGCTATGACTCTGCCCGTCCCCTCTTCCCTGCCCTGACCCTGGAGGTGTATTCCGGTGAAAAAGTAGGCCTTATCGGCCCCAATGGAGCAGGCAAAACCTCCCTTTTCTTGCTGCTCACGGGGTTGCAAACGCCCCAAGCGGGTACGATTCACCTCGGCGATCGCCGCCTTGAACCGGGTCAATTTTTGCCGGAGGTGGGTCTGGTGTTTCAAAACCCGGATGATCAGCTCTTCTGTGCCTCGGTTGGGGATGATGTCGCTTTTGGCCCTGAGAACTTGGGCTGGCCGCCCGCCAAAGTCCAACGTGCCGTCGAGCAGGCCTTAGCTACGACGGGAGTGACCCACCTGGCCCAGCGCCCGCCCCAGCAGCTCTCGGGCGGCGAAAAAACAATGGCGGCGATCGCCGCTGTTCTGGCACTCGGGCCCCAGCTCATGCTCTACGATGAACCCACCGCCCACCTCGATCTAGCTGCGCGGCGGCGGCTGCTCCAGTTTCTGGCCCAGAGCCCCCAGACCTGTCTGATTGCTGCTCATGATCTCGACCTGGTGTTGGAGGTCTGCGATCGCGTCCTCTTGCTCGATCAAGGGAAAATCATTGCGGATGGTCTGCCAGAGACCATCTTGGGCGACGAAAACCTGATGAGAGCCCATCATTTAGAGGTTCCAGGGCAATTGCGATCGCCCTAGTCCTCAATAGCAAAAATCAGCCACCGATTCAAAATTGCCAAGATGCCTGTCCTAAATAAACACTTCTAAGAAACAAATTCTGGATGAGTCCAAAAATACCCCGAACC
>JBMYQW010000386.1:0-4937 GCA_049601735.1 Spirulinaceae cyanobacterium | reverse complement strand
TCGAGCCCCGACTGGCACCTCGTTGGAAGTTCCGGATCCCGATCAAGGCATGAAACCTGGTCAGCGTCGCAGCCGTTGCCTTGGTCGCACTTGGCCGGGCCGTTGCCGGTGGAGACGTTGCAAAAGCATTTAGGGGCGGCGCAGGTGTTGATGTGAATGGCACAATATGTTGCCAAGAAGGGAAAACCCACAGTTTAGATCTACCCTTGGTTTAGGTGACTTGCTCTCTGGGCAATGCCGCCAATTGACGCTGCACTAGATCATGTAGCAATCTTGGAGTTCCTTGTAGGTTGGTCTTGTGGGGTCAGGAGTTCCATGATTTCCTGAATAATGGGCTCAATTCCCCCCTCGCTGGCGCAGTTCGATCGCATCCTGGCCAATGAGCACATCGTACTCCCCGTAGACATTCTGCCCGAGGAGCCCCATGCCATCGAGGGCGCCTTCACCACTGGGGTTGACATCGTAGGTGACGATCGCATTATTGAGCATCAAATCCCCCACTTGGAGCGTATCCACCTCAGCAATAATTGTGGGAATCACGCGACCGTCCGCCACCACCGCAAAGCCCTCACCCACCTGGCGGGGTTGAATTGCCGCGGCCATCTCCGCCAGAATGAACGTGGTCGAGGCCCCGGTATCAAAGAGCATGAGAAAGGGCTGGCCATTAAACATCACCTCGACAATCGGAATGCCGCCACTGCGGCCAACGATCGGGATCGTATAGACTTCGCCGATGGCAGCGTCCCCCGGCGTGGGCAACTCCTGGGTGGCGCATTCCCAATCAGGGACGTAGAGACCGCGATCGGCCAGGGCTTGCAGGCGACTTTGATAGGCCGCCAGACGCCCAGCAGCGTGGGGCGCGATGCGCTTCATGCGTTGGATGACTTGGATCGCCTGATACCAGTTTTGACCACAGATGGCGGCGTTGAGCTGGGCATTGAGTTGATTGTTTGCCTGGCTGGGACGGGGCAGGAATAGATGCGTCGCCCAGATCAAAGAGCAAGATACGATCGCCAAAACAGGTCGCTGCATGGGAGTTAGGTCAAAATAAAAATATTCTTTTATTATCGGAATTCGGGCTTGTTCTTGCCAACGTTTGTCTGTACTGTTTCCTGGGATGACTTGCTTTGGGCAATGCTCCTCGGGTCAAATTATTCTATCGACAGCGGATTTAGTCATTGATCCTTGAATATAGAAGATGATTCCCTCTCTCTGCCCCTATGTCGTCGTCCCTCTTGGCTCAGATCGACTCCGAGCTGCGCCGCCTCTTGCCTGCCAATCTCTACACCTTGCTTTGGGTTGAGCCATCCGGAGCCCATTTGATGCAGGCGTTTGAGCATCTGCGGTCCCTCAGTCGGATTTTAGGCGATTACCTCCCCCCCTCGATTGTCTCGGAGCCGCCGTCAGTGGGGCAATGCTGCCATACCCAGCGGCGGGGCACGTTACTGTTTACCGACTTAGCTGGGTTTACGCCCCTGATGGAGTTTTACTCCACCCAGGGACCCCAGGGGACGCAGCGCCTCTGGGCCGTGTTAAACCGCTACTTTGGGCTGATGGGAGCGATCGTCAGTAAGTCGGGGGGCAACCTGCTGGAGTTTACCGGGGATGCGCTCTTGATCGAGTTTCCCTGGGACGAACAGCGCCAAGACCTGGCCCGCGCGGTGCGAGCCGGATTGCGTATGCAGCGCGCCATGACCGACTTTGCCGAGATCACCACGCCCCAAGGGCAGCTTTCCCTGCGGATGCGCGTGGGCATTCACAGCAGCGAATTTCTCTCCATTGATGTGGGGACGCCCCTCCGGATGATGCGGATCTTGCTGGGGGAAGATGTCCAGCGGGCTAAACGGGCTGAGGGGGCAGGACAAGTGGGTCGGGTCTGCCTGACCACCCAAACCAGTCCGTTGCTCGAAGATCAATTTCGCTTTGAGCACCAGTCACCGGGCTATCAGTTGGTCGTCGATGACCTGAGTGATGCGGCCTTGGGGGAATATGATTTACCCAGTGGGCGGCGACGATCGCGCCGGGCCCTGCTCTTTGACCGTTCCGAGGCAGCGATCGCCCAAGAAATCCAAGACTTGGTTGAGCAAATTTTACCCCTGGCCAGCTATCTCTCGCCCACCGTACTCCAGCTCGCGGTCGCCAACGTGGCCCAACGCCAGATTGCGCCCCAGTTTGTGGTTCCTACGGTTGTGTTTGTCAACTTAGTGGGGCTCTCAACCGCAGTTGAGATGCTCTTTGGCGATGAGACAACGGCGCTGGTTACGGCCTGCAACCAACTGTTTGCCTTGATCAATGCGATCGTCCTGGAGGCGGGGGGCATCTTGCGCAACCCCACCTACAACCTCGATGACCCCGTGATCGTGCTGTATTTTGATAACGCCACCCATCGGGGCGATGATGTGCTGCGGGCCGTCTCAGCAGCGATCGCCATTCGTGACCTGATCGCCGAGACCCCACCGCTCCAGGTGCGGGGTCAATCCTATCCCATCACCTGTCGCATTGGTCTGGCGCGAGGGATGGTCTTTGCCGCTGAAATTGGCGAGCGCCGGGGACGCCGCCAGTTCAACCTGCTCGGCGATGCGGTGAATACGGCGGCACGCCTGATGAGCAAGGCCGAGACCAACCAGGTTCTGCTCACTGAAAAAGTGCATGATGCCCTAGAAGCCCTGGTGATTCCCGAAGATTGGCGGTTTACCAGTCTGGGACGGATGAATCTTAAGGGCAAGACGAGCCAGATGGTCGTTTATACCGTCAATTCCCTTACTCCCGGCATTGAAGCTCCACCGTGCTGACCTGGGCGGTCAAAATTTGGCAGGTGCTAAAGCCCACAATGCCATCGGTAAGGAGATTATGTTCTTTTTGAAAATCTTGAACGGCGAGCGTGGTTTGTTGGCCAAAGTAACCATCAGGCTCGGCATCGTAAAAGCCCAGATCCTTTAAGAGCTTTTGCAGCACAATCACATCCTGGCCGGTCAAGCCCTGGCGCAGGACGGGGCGCAAAGCAATAGGAGCATTAAAGTCCACCCGGCTCAAGCTCGGCGGTGGGGGCGGGCTGGGGCGTAAGGCATTCTGGCTCGGTCGGGCGGCGATCGCCGCAGTTGAGGCGTTCCCTGAGCGAGCTGCGTTGTTCGCTGCTGGCGCGGACAAGTTACCGCCCTGGGTAATAGAGGCGGGTGCTCCCGCTGCCGCTGCATCGGCTGTCGCCGCCCCATTATTACTGTCGTGATTGTTATCGTTGTCCAAAAGATCTGGGCTGGAACGACCGGGTACGGCGTCCGGATTGTCAGACGGATTCAGATTGTTCTCCGCCGCATCTTGATCCGCCACGGCTTGTGCGGCTGTCGTCACGAGTTCATCCCAAAATTCTGGAAATTCTAGCGCCAAGTCAAGTTCATTGACCTGTTGGGCCAGACCGATCGCGGCGATCGATGTAGATTCAGAGGTTTCAGCGTTGGCTGCTTCAGATTCTGTTCTGCCCGAATCAGAGGAGTCAGATTCAGATGGATCAGATTCAGATGGCTCTGCCTCCGGTGCTTCTGAAGCGGAACCGTCCGTTTCAGCGACGGGGGTGGTGGGCGAGGGAGAGGCTGTAACGGTTCCGGGTTCCTTCACGCCCAGATAGTCCACCAAAATAAACTCGACACTGAGCCAAATGGGCAGAGCAGCGCCCAACAAGAGCGTGGCAAAAATCCCGAAGCGGGCTTCTTTAAAGCGGCGCTGGGTGAGCAAGAAGAGTAGAAAAACAAAGGTCAGCACCGAGAGTATAATCAGCCCAAAATAAGCCGAAACAGCAGAGGTGGGCGCTTCCGTCGAGAATTGCGGCTCTAGGGCATCTTCGAGTACGCCAGGCTCGGCTTGGGCGATGAAAAGAGAGTTTCTCGTATCGCTCCATTTCGCTGTTTGATGCTCACCGGCCGGGTGATGAGAAAAACTCGTCACGTTACCCCACTCCTAAAAAAATAACCACATGGTAAATGTTTGACTTGATTGAGGTCGAGCATCATGGCTTGCCCAACTGCTGAGTCGCGATTTTGCTGATGCGCCGAGATTTTAAACGCCATGACGTAGGTTGGGCAATGCCTAGGAAGTTCAATTGGGGTTGGGAAATTTTTTACTGAGAAAGTTCATACAGACGCTGTGCTGGCAGGCGGGACGCCTGCGCTACGGTCAGATCTTTGCGGATTTCCGTAGCGCGGGCATCTTGCCCGCCACGGTTTGCGCATGAAGTTGAATCATTTTAAAAGTGACAGAATCAACAGCCTAGGCCATGCCCACCACGAGCTGGTTTGGGCAATCGCGGTATCCCCGAGCGATTGTCTTAAGTGCCATAAGCACCATCCCTCAGACCAGCGCCGCCCAGCGAATACCCATTAAAATAACGGAAACGATCATTAAAATAACCTTTCATCCTTAAGCATGGTAGCAGTTCAAGGTTCCACTTCTCTGACCCCTCACCTCTCCACCCAAGACTGGCAATGGCGAGACTATTCGATCCGCTACACCATCCAGGGTGAAGGGGATTTACCGCTGCTGTTGCTACACGGGTTTGGCGCATCGCTGGGGCATTGGCAGAAAAATATTTCCGTCTTGGCCGCGGCCGGTTATCGCGTTTATGCGCTGGATTTGCTGGGGTTTGGCGGTTCAGCCAAGCCTCCGCTGGACTACACGGTGGAGTTATGGGTCGAGCTGATTCAAGACTTCTGGGCCGCCCAGATTCAAAAGCCCATGGTGCTGGTGGGGAATTCCATTGGCGGGCTCTTGAGCCTGATGGTCTTGGCCCAAACACCCGAGCTGGCGATCGGTGGCGTCTTGATTAACTGTGCGGGTGGCCTCAACCATCGTCCCGATGAGTTGAATTTCCCTCTGCGGCTGATGATGGGAGCGTTTACCCAAGTGGTTCGTTCCCCCTGGCTGGGGCCGTTCATGTTTGACCGAAT
>JBMYQW010000385.1:0-4965 GCA_049601735.1 Spirulinaceae cyanobacterium | reverse complement strand
TCCTCTTGGGAGGAGTACCCGCAGGGGGAGGTGGGTCAACCCACTCGAACTCCCATCAGGGGCTGAATGCAGCGTTAAGTTCACACGGATGATTTGAAACCTGCCCCTAGTTTTTTAATACCTAATTTTGCCGATTACTCCAACAACAGTTCAAACTCGTTGCGTAGCAATTCCACATTTGCCACACGGGTCACCAGCACATTGTCTTGACCCACCGTGGCAAGCTGTTCTTGCCAATATTGCACCCGTTCTTCATGCTTAACCCAGAAATTGACCATTCGCTGGATGACCTCGTCCCAGTTCCAGTTGGGTTTACGGTGTAATAGCTCAGTGGACTTGATCAGACTATCCAGCGTGCAGTCAGAGCTACCCAAGTAGGTTTTACTGCAGGGGGGCGTCTGGGCAGCCCGTTCTTGGTATTCAAAGAGGGTCAAGACGGGGGCAATGCCAAGAATATCAAAGGTATAGGTCATAACAGCGGAGTTGTTAAAGAGGGCCGATTATCGTGATGTCGCTTATTGCCATCTTAGCGAAGCCATTTCAGAGAAACTGTATTCTGTAAAGCCCTTTTAACCGAACACCAAAGGTACGGTTGGTGGGAGTTGAAAAAGATCCTCCCATCTGTCTGTTCAGATCCGAATTGTATGGACTGAGAATAGCAGTGACGTCTTGCCCTCACCCAACCCTCTCCCAATCTGGGAGAGGGCTTGCCATCACGTTTTGAGGCTGTGCTATCCAGATTTCGTATCTGGCAGGAATTATCCCAGCCCGAACATAGCCTGTTTCATTTCCCGCACCGCTCGCTCCATCCCCACCAACACCGCGCGACTGACGATCGCATGGCCGATATTCAACTCTTCCATCTCCGGAATCTGCGCCACCGGGTAGACATTTTGGTAAGTCAACCCATGCCCCGCATTCACCCGTAGCCCGAGGGCGATCGCCCTCTCTGTCCCCTGCTTCAAGACCGCTAGCTCCTGGTTCCGCTCCGCCTCCGTCGTGGCATTGGCATAGGTTCCAGTATGCAGCTCAATGAACTTTGCCCCTGTCTTGGCTGCCGCCTCAATTTGCGCCGTATCCGCATCAATAAACCAACTCACCGGAATACCTGCCCCTTGGAGTTGCTCAACTACTTTGCCGTAGCGATCGCAGTCCCCCAGCAAATTCAAGCCGCCTTCGGTGGTCACTTCTTCCCGGCGCTCGGGCACGAGGGTGGCGTAGTCCGGTTTGATGGTGAGGGCGATCGCCACCATCTCCTCCGTTGCCGCCATCTCCAGGTTCAAATGGGTCTGTACGGTTTCCCGCAGCAGGCGAATATCCCGGTCTTGGATGTGGCGGCGATCTTCGCGCAGATGAGCCGTAATCCCATCTGCACCTGCTAGCTCTGCCAACACCGCCGCCGCGATCGGGTCGGGCTCTGTGGTGCGGCGGGCTTGGCGAATCGTGGCAACGTGGTCAATATTGACGCCGAGAGTTAACACAGCAGTAGGCTCCAGGGGTGATGAGGGTTAACACCAGATTCCCCTACCCAATTGTTGCTTGCGGGGTAAACAACTTGAATCTGGTACGAATAATGACCATAACATTCGTCTGGTAAGGAGAGTTGAAAATAGAACATCCCCTCTTGGGAGGGGCGGTTGAGCGTAGCTCTGACCGGGGTGGGTTGGATGTTGGCCGCTAAGGCAACAATTTTAAAAAACCTGCGATCGCCACGCGTCCGCCGACAGCCGATACAGGCAATGCTCCTGCAACGGATGTCCTGCCGGAACCGCAGGGTGCAAAAACGTCTCGGCATCCCGCTGCATTCCTAAGCGTTGCATTACTGCTTGCGATCGCCGATTCTCCAGCGCCGTAAAGGAAATGATTTCCGGTAGTTCAAGCTGGGTAAAGCCCACCCGCAGAGCTGCCCGCGCTGCTTCGGTGGCATAGCCTTTGCCCCAAAATTCCTGGGCGAGCCGCCAACCCACTTCCACAGGCAGCTGCGTGAGGCTGGCGATCGGTAATGCCATCGTAGGCGTCTTCAAGCCGACAAAACCGATGAATTGTTGATCGACTTGCCGCTCCACCGCCCAGAGTCCCCAACCCTGCTGCTGAATCAGTGCGATTAGCTGATCCACCATCGCATCACTCGCCGTGCAATCGAGGGGACTTGGAAAATATTCCATCACACGGGGGTCAGCGTTGAGCTGGGCAAAAGGGGCGCGATCGCGCTCTTGCCATTGCCGTAAGCGAAGGCGATCGGTGGTGGGTTCAATCATTACTCACTACTCCCAACCCATCACCGCCAAGATTTTTTGAGATAGCGGCGATCGATCTCATTAAGCTGGTATTGAATCGGGCGGTGCAGCGCCTTGAGCCCCAGTTTGCGGGTGAGGGTTTCTTGTAGAAAGAGTTGCCAGCCATAGCGGTTGAGACGAAACTGAGTGCGGGTAAGACGGCTTTGGAGCTTGAGGTAGAGGCGATCGCGCCAGCTCGGTTTCAGCTTCGGTAGCCCGCTGGGCTGGTAGCCCCGTTGTTCTAGAAGATCCCCCACCCGAGCTTCAATGAGCTGAATCTCGGTCGCCTCAAGGGCATCTTTCCAGAGCTGGCTCTGCTGGGGGACAGGCAGCGCGTAGTCGGTATAAGTGGTGTAGTCGAGCATGGCGGAGTCATATTCAACACCCACAAAGGCACAGAGCTGCGACAAAACGCTGGGGTGATCGGTCATCAGGTCTTCATAGCGCAGGGTGAGCTGGCGATCGCTGGGCAGTTGCAAAGCAAAGCCCTCCCAAAGATATTCGGCCAGCAACCATTGTTCAACGCCCGTCCAGACATTGCCCGACCAACCGAGGGCGATCGCATCTTGGGCGACATCGCGAGGGTCACGCACGATATGAATAAACCGGGCCTGGGGCCAAATGTAGAGCAGCCGATCAAAGTGACGATGGACGATCGCCCCCACAATCGGTTTCTGGTGGCGCTCGCGCTGCTGCTCCAAAAAGCTCTGGGCCAACTCCGGATAGCTGAGGTTGGTATCGATAATAAAGCCCCGTGACTGAAAGATGCGGTGGGTCGCCAGCCAGTCGTAATAGGCCTGGAGCGGCGGGAACTCGCCCTTGACCCCCAGGCGATCGACGACATATTCAAATTCATCACACCAGGTCACTTGGGGGTGATTATGCAGCATCAGGCGCAGCAATACGGTGCCGGAGCATTCTGCGCCCACAAGAAAGATTGGCGGCGGAGTAGAAGTCTGGTTCATGGTTTTCATTGACTGCTTTTCCCACCATGGCATATTCAATCCGGGTTCTACCGGGAAAGGCAGAAGGCAGAGTCTGGATTGAGCATTGCTGCTTCTAGCCTACCTGTGAATGATTGCAGATTAGACTGGGGACAGTCCACCAGCGGGAAGACCCAACGATGAGCGAACAGCCGGAAAAAGACCTGGAGCACAGCCGAGAGGATGAAGTTGCCTTTCGAAGCCTCAATGCCTTGAATGATTTAGGCAACCGGGCGATCGCAGCGGGTTTGATTATCGGTCATGGCTTTCATGGCGGTGAGTATGAGATCCTGCGGCGGGGCGAGGTGCTGACTTTTCCCCCCGAAGAAGCCCAAGCTTATTTGACAGATCTCTTGCAGAACCAGGACGGATGAAACAGACTTGGGCCTTTCTGGAAATTTTCTCCCGCGAGGGCGGCATCCAATCCTATGTCAAGGATGTTTGGTGCGCCTACGGCGAATTGGCCGCTGAAGAAAACCATCAAGCACAAATCTTGCTGCTGCGCGATCGCCCCCCAGTCGTTAACCCCTACGAGAGCGATCGCTGTCGCTTTGACTATTGCCAGAGCCGCTCGGCCCAATGGAGCCGTCTGAAATTGGTCGTGGGACTGCTGCGATCGCTCCTTTTCCAGCGCCCCCAGCAGGTGCTCTGTGGCCATATCAAGCTCGCGCCCCTGACACGGCTGCTTTGTCGCCCCTTCGGCATTCCCTACACGGTGCTCACCTACGGCAAGGAGGTTTGGGATGTGTGGGAGGTGCTGACCGACTGGGAACGCCAAGCCCTACGCCAGGCCCAGAGCATTTGGACGATTAGCCGCTACAGCCGCGATCGCATCTGTGTGGCCCATCGCATTGCCCCCGATCGCGTCCACCTCTTGCCCTGTGTGGTGGATGGTGAACGGTTTCAACCCGGGCCCAAGCCACCGGAATTACTCGATCGCTACGGCTTGCACGGCGCGAAAGTCCTGATGACGGTCTCGCGGCTCTGGGCGGAGGATATCTACAAGGGCGTGGATGTCACGATTCGGGCGCTACCGCAGATTGCCCAGGCGATCCCCGAAGTGAAATATCTGGTCATTGGTCGTGGCGATGATCAACCTCGGCTCTCGCAATTGGCGCAAGAAATGGGGGTGGGCGATCGGGTGGTGTTTGCCGGATTCGTGCCGACGCCCGAGCTGCCCGCCCATTACCGGGTCGCTGATGCCTACACGATGCCCTCCCAAGAGGGGTTCGGCATTGTCTACCTCGAAGCAATGGCCAGCGGCATTCCGGCGCTCTCGGGTCTCGGGGATGGCTCGGCCGATCCGCTCCAAGACGGTCGCGTCGGCTGGCAAGTCCCTCACCGAGACGTAGATGCAGTGGCAGCGGGCTGTATTGCCATGCTCCAAGGGCAAGATCAGCGTTGTGATGGGGATTGGTTGCGATCGCAAGCGTTAGCGAAATTCGGTCGCGCCAGCCTCAAAGATCGGCTGGCGAGATTGCTGGCGATAGCATAATCCCCATTGGGTTGGAGCGGTAATCGTAGGGTGCAGTTAGCGGAGCGTAACGCACCACAACCCAATTCGGTGCGTTACGGCAGATTTGAAATGGGTTGATTGATTGAAAATTATCGCTGCCCAACACAACCCTACTGCCGTGACACACCTTATTTGGTGCATTAGCAAACCCTGTAGGGGCAATCCCCCCGTGGTTGCCCCAGACCTTGCC
>JBMYQW010000384.1:0-4978 GCA_049601735.1 Spirulinaceae cyanobacterium | reverse complement strand
TCTTCTCGGCTACTAACCACTCTATTATGTCCTAACTAGCCCTCTCTTTGCTATAAGGGATATCATCAGGTGATCCCGTATTTGCTTCAATCCTCTGGTGCGGGATTGTGATCCAAAACTTGATCAACGATGCCATAATCCATCGCCTCGCTGGCACTCATGAAGTAGTCCCGTTGCGTGTCTCGTCGAATTTGACTAATGGACTGGCCGGTATGGAAAGCCATAAGCCGATAAAACAGCTCAGTGCTGCGAGCGAGTTCCCTGGTCCAAATTTCTAGATCATCGGCTTCACCAAAGGCCCCCCCCCAGGGTTTATGGATCATGATCCGAGCATGGGGAAAGGCGAACCGTTTGCCGGGGGTTCCTGCCGCAAGGAGGACGGCTGCCATGGAGGCGGAGGAGCCCACGCTAATCGTGACCACATCCGCCTGCACATATTGCATCACATCATAAATTCCCAG
Organism: Spirulinaceae cyanobacterium; assembly: GCA_049601735.1. GTDB lineage: Bacteria > Cyanobacteriota > Cyanobacteriia > Cyanobacteriales > Spirulinaceae > SIO3F2. The sequence goes on along the minus strand of JBMYQW010000384.1, from coordinate 4,517 downwards.
GCCCGCATCCACCGAACCGCCGGGAGAGCTGATATAGAGGTAGATATCTTCATCGGGGTTGGCGGCATCAAGACGCAAGAGTTCCGCAATGACGAAGCCTGCGGTCTCGTCGGTAATGACGCCGGAGAGGATGATAATTCGCTCTTCGGTATCTGAGTCTTCATCGTCTGCGGCGGTGTTCTTGGCTTCTTCTTTGGGATATGAAGCGATCGCCGCTGCATCAACGGGTGGCGGTAACTGAACAGACAACGGTTGGGTCTGTTTTGCCAGCGCCGGAGTCTGCCCCCACAGACTCAACATAGTTCCGACAAAGATAAACTGTCTCAACAATGGTCGCTGCCAAAGAATTGTCATGATTCCGCTTTACCTAAAAATTGGGAAACGATACAGCTATGATATCGGTCGTCAGGGCATTGTACGAAAGCCGAAACCCTCGACCGGTGGGCATTGCCCACCCTGCGCGACGTTGAAGCCCAGTTTCTCTTTTCTATGAAGCCCCTTTACCCTAGGAGCGCGGTCGTCCGCCCGTGGTATGACCGGCATCGCTATTGTGAACCCCTTCGAGCTTGATCTGAATCTTAGGTTTGAGTTTTTCAAACTCTTGCTTCAGCAGAGATTTACTCATCGTCGCCTGCTGATTATCCGGTAGACCCTGGCTGGTTTTCGCCCAACTGATCAACCGTTGGCATTGATCTGGGTCGATCGTGAAATTCATCAGATATTGGCAGACGGAAGGGTCTTCGAGGGCAAAAAAGAGCATCCGATAGCTGCCCTGCTGTCCTAATAACCGCGCCATTTGTTGACCCACCGCAGTTTTGAGATCCAGGTAGCAGGGCAACCAGCGGGGGCCGTGGAGGCGATTGTAGAGCACCGAAATCCACAGCAACATGGGGTGGGGAATCGTGGAGAACAAAAACTGGTTGTACCGGGTGCTAAAGCGACGCTGCAAAATATCCTGTTGCTGGAGCATCAGCCAAAGCGTCGGAAAAACCTCTTTCTTGACTCGGATAATCAGCGGGAAGACAATTTTTTGGCGGGGTTTGTCTTTCGGCCAGGCCATCTGCCAGCAGGCTTGTTCTACCTCAGACTTTTGTGACTGGGGGAGATGCACCATTGCCGGGGACTGGGGCACGGGCACAGGCGTCAGGGATTGGGCCGCGTATTTCGCTTCAAGGGGCTCCACCACCTGCAAGATTTCATCCACACTCTGGGGCCGGGCCTCGGGCTTTTTGGCCAAGCAACGCATGATCAGGTCATTGAGTTCCTTGGGGATTTGGCGATCGCCGCGCAGGGGCAGGGGTTTAAAGTCATGGTGGGCTTTGTACCAACCGCCGAAGGAATTATTTTCTGGTAGCAGCGGCATCTCGGTGGTGAGGATCTCATACATGGTGATGCCCAGGCTGTAAATATCGGAGCGATGATCCAACTCCTTGCCCTCCATTTGCTCCGGCGAACAATAGGCCAAAGTCCCCATGAAAGAATGGGTCTGATCCCGATTGGCCTCGACGAGTTTGGCAATGCCAAAATCCAGCAGCTTGACCATTTCGCCCAGGGTCGAGTCTTGGATCAGCAGAATATTACTGGGTTTGATATCGCGGTGAATAATTTGGCTGGGCTCACCCTTAAAGACAATGCCCTTATGGGCACAGACCAAACCCCGGCAGACCTGTTGCACAATTTTTAGGAAACGAGCCAGGGAGAGCTGCTGGACTTTGATGATTTCACTCAGGTTGTCGCCTTCGAGATATTCCATCACGTAGTAGGGAACATCCTGGCTATCGACGCCGTAGTCTTTGACCCGGACGATGTGGAGGGTTTTCTCGGCGAGGAGCGCACAGATCGTGGCTTCGCGCTCGAAGCGATCGCGCATCTTTTGGTTGAGCAGCGTTTGGGCTAAAAACTTCACGGCAACCGTGACACCGCCCAGCAGCGTGTCTTCAGCACGATACACCCGGCCCATTGCGCCTTTACCCGCGAGTTCGACGAGTCGATAGCGATTGGAGAGCACACGACCGAGGTTGGGGTCAATTGTCATAGGGTTGCCATTCCTTGTGCGGGGAGCTTGTGCATCATCACCCTGATGATGGAATTGCGCTGAACTTAAAGGGCTCAATCAGGAAGAATCCCTGACCTGGGTAGACTTCACAAGCCAATCATACGCCAAGCATGATCTCGGATTTACGGGGTCGAATTTACGGGGTCGAATTTACGGGGATCGCTTGAGTTGTGCCTCCATTGTACTGATCAGGGACGGGCCCACAAAAATGCCACTGGAGAGGGTGTAGGTATCCGCATCCAAGCGGTACAGACTTTCAAACCCTTGCTGGCGCTGGTTGGGGCGATCATCATCACTGAGCACATGATAATGCTGCACGATCGCAGCCGGCCCCACCCAGCCCTCGCCTTCAATGCGACCCAGCTCACTATGTTGCAGCACAAAGTTGTATTGGCGAGCGCCCAAATCGAGACGACCCCGATACTGCAAGGAAATGCTCGACCGTTCTGCGTCAGGGAACTCCAGCTTCGTCACCCAGGTGAACCAGTTTTCTTGGCTCCAAGCGACTAGGGTGCGTCCCTTAATGGCGAGGGGCAGCTTGTCCCGCTCTAGCCAGTTACCCTCGAAAGTCCAGCGACCTTCCTCAATTAGAAAGGTATGCGCCACGACACAACCTCATCACTATCGTGTTCAAAGTTAAAGTATACCCCCCCTTGACCGTGCGTTGGCGCGTCCCGATCCGGGGGTATTTCCGCTCATCTTCCGGGTAATTTTACTGAGATCTTACGGGTAAGAGGGGTGCAATTCACCCAGGGGCAGGGCGGTTTTCGCCCCCGTCACGGCGGGGACGTTGCCGGGGGCATTGTGCCAGCGCCAGTAACCCAGCAGGGCAAAGGCGATCGCTTCCTTGGCATCGGCGCTCAGACCCACGGCATCGGTGGTCAGGACAGTCGCTGGGGCCAGGTGATGGGCTAGACGGGCCTGGAGATAATCATTGCGACTACCACCGCCACAGAGCAGCACCTCCTGGGGGAGCTGGGGCAAAAAAGCCTGGTAGCTCTGGGCCACCGAGCAGGCGGTGAATTCGGTGAGGGTCGCCAGCCAATCAGCAGCCGAGAGATTCAAGTCCTGGGCATCGCGTCCACAATGGGCCAAGTAGTCAGGACTAAACAGCTCTCGCCCCGTGGACTTGGGCGGGGTTTGGTGAAAAAAGGGCTGCTGAAGCCATTTTTGGACAAGGTCTGGGCAGGGTGTTCCCTGGGCGGCCCATTGACCGCCGGGGTCGTAGGTTTGCTGGCCGTCCGTGAGTTGGGCGATCGCCAGATCCAAGAGCACATTACCGGGGCCCGTATCCCAGCCCTGCACCTGTTCAAGCCAGTTCGACTGGCGCCGGGGTGGAATCGCGGTGACATTGCCAATGCCCCCCAGGTTTTGGACGCAGCGGAAATGCTGGTCATGACCCAAGAGCGCCACATCTAAGCGAGAGACCAGGGGCGCACCCTGGCCGCCCGCGGCTAGGTCCGCGTGACGAAAGTTGCTGATTGTCGGGATGCCCGTTTGGGTGGCGATCGCCGCCCCCCGCCCCCATTGCACGGTGTAGCCGAGGGGGGAGTAAGGGGACTGGTCGGGAGGGCGGTGGTAGACTGTCTGGCCGTGGGAACCAATCAGCTCGGCATTGTGCCCCGTCTCTTGCTGAATAGCAAGAGCAGCTTGGGCAAAGGCGGCGGCGATCGCCTCATCGAGCTGGGCCATCTGCTCCAGGTTCAGGGGTTCTCCGGCACAGACCGAGAGGATTTGTGATCGCAAGCCCTCGGGGTAGGGGTAAGTGTGGCTGGCAAGAAGCTGCACCGCAATATCGAGATCTGTACCCGTAATCTCAACAAAGGCGGCATCAATCCCATCCACCGAGGTGCCGCTAATTAGACCGATGACGTACATTCAGACTGCTCCTACAGAGTCGCCATCCCAGGCAGGCGAGACGCCTGCGCTACGGGAATTGAGCGCAAGAGAGAAATCACAACATACGGCCAGGGAGGGCTCCATACCCATTTCGCGGTCAAGATTACTGCACATCCAACAGCTCGACCTCAAAGATCAAGGTGGCTTTGGGCGGGATCACACCACGTATGCCCCGCTCACCGTAGGCGAGATTGTAGGGAATGATCAGCTTGCGTTTACCACCCACGTGCATACTGGCAACGCCTTCATCCCAGCCCTTGATCACTCGGCCGCGACCAAGGGGAAAAGAAAAGCTCGGGCCGCGATCGCGGGAGCTGTCAAACTTCGTGCCATCTTCGAGGTAGCCCGTGTAATGGACATAGACAATCTGTCCTGGCTTGGCTACCGGCCCCTCGCCCACCATCTCATCGGTATATTGCAACCCCGACTCGGTCGTGACGACCTCAGCCGTAGACGTCGCTTGCGCGATCGTGGCTGCGGCAGTTTCAGCCGGCTTTTCAGTCGCTGCTGTTTCAGTCTGTGCTTCACTTGCGGGGGCGGTGGCGACTACAGACACTTCGGG
>JBMYQW010000383.1:0-4988 GCA_049601735.1 Spirulinaceae cyanobacterium | reverse complement strand
TGTGGTGGGCAATGCCCACCCTACGCAATTACCAATTAAATCCTTAAAAGGGAGATGTTCGTTAACCCACTGAGTTGATCTCAATCTATCACAGTCAGGACTTGTCCCAGAGCATCGAGGGGTAGGGCAAGCGATTGCCTTTGGCATTGCGCTCCAGCGCAATCGCCATTCTGGACCGCTCGTCCAAATTATCCGGATCAGCCGCGTGGAATTGGAAAATTACCCCAACACCCTATGCGCTGACGGGGAGCAAAGCTGCTGTGTTGAATCCTGAAATTGTCCATTATCCGAGGGTAGGAGACCTTCTGCACCATCGGTATCAACTGCTGCAAGTGCTCGGTTCTGGAGCCTTCGGACAGACTTATCTCGCTGAAGACACCCTCGACCCGACACGCTCCTACTGTGCGATTAAACATTACCTCTCCAGTCCCCATTATCCCCATCTGCGCCAGACCAATCAGCATCTCTGCGACACCGAAGCCACGCACCTGGCGCAACTGGGCATTCATCCGCAAATTCCGCAACTGCTCGACCAGTTTGAAGAAAACCATGGCTTCTATCTGGTGCAGGACTATATTCAGGGCAGTGCCCTCACTCAGGAGCTAGCCCACAGCCGCCATAATCGCCCTGAAGAACGGGCGGCACGAGCGGTCTACCTGCTCTGGGATCTCTTGGGAATTTTAGCCTTTGTCCATGACCATGGCGTGATTCACTGCGACCTCAAAGCGAGCAATCTGCTGCAACGGGATCGAGATGGCAAGTTGGTCTTGCTGGACTTTGGCGCAGCGCAAGTGATCGAGACGGCAACCAATCCAGCCACGGCCCGCGATCGCCGCTGGCTCCCCTTTAGCACCGACCCGACCCAGAGCACAGGCTATCTCGCCCCGGAACAGCTGCGGGGTCAGGCGACTCCCAGCAGTGACCTCTACAGCGCCGGGGTGTTAACGCTACAACTCGTCACGGGTCTGGAGTTGCACCAGTTAGGCATTAACTGCGCCAGCGGTGAACTCCTGCCCATTCCCTGGCAGGGCCATACGGCTGCCCCCGACTATTTCCCGCAACTCCAGGCGATTCTGACCCGGATGGTGCGCTACAATCCCCAACTGCGCTATCAAACCGCTGCTGAGGTGCTGACCGATCTAGCGGCGGTGCGGGATCAGGTCTATCCCAGCCTGCTCTGTGAGCCGACGCCGCCGGAGCCCTTGGTCGCAGAACTCTTGCCCCTGCCCTTGCCCCAACTCTGGTTAACGGCAGAGGAGGATGAGTCCGAACCGTCTGCGGTCACGATTGAGCCGCCCCCGATTGCCGATCCAGAGTTGATCCAGCTCGATAGTGAGGACTATGCCAGTGAAAGCGATGCTGAGGCGGATACGGGGGATGCTGCCGAAGCGGTGGTCGTCACCTCAGCCCCTGCCTGGGCGGACTATGCCGTGCCCCCGCCGCCGCCTACGTCGTCCCATCCTACCGAGACCATTCTTAAGCCACGAGCAACGGTTGTACCCCTGCTGCAATATCAATGGCATCAACCCCGTTGGCAGATCCTGGCGCGGATGGGCTTGGTCGTGGGGGGCTTGAATGCCCTGGCGATTGTCCTGGGGATGTACAGCATGAGCCAGCGCCTGGCGCGTGATCCGGGGGAGCCCGCTTGGCAAGAAGCCCAGGAAGCCTTGGCCAGCGGAGATCTGGAGGAAGCGATCGCCCTAGCCGAGACCGTGCCCAAAAGCAGCCTGCGCTACGCAGCCTCCCAGACCGCAATGACCGCCTGGCAGCAGGACTGGCAACAGGCCGCCCGCCAATTTAAAACCGTGCAACGGGCCAGCGACCAAGCCCAATGGCAGACCGTCCTCCGGGAGGCAGCCCGCCTCCCGGAGATGCCCTATTGGCAGGAGCAGGTACGGCCCCTGGTGGCGCGGGCCCAGCCCTTGGCGGAAAAACAGGCCCAGCAGCTTTTGGCGATCGCCTTTCGCAAGGCGTACCAACAGGAGTTCACCGAGGCCCTGGGCTATCTTTACCAAATCGCGCCCCAAACCGAGGTCGGGGCAACGCTCGAACCCAAGCTGCGGGAATATCACCAAAAGCAAGGCATCCGGGCAATGCGGCAGCTCCAGATTGCCTATAACTTGGCGGCCCAACGCTATTTCAATGAAGCGATCGCCATTTTGCAAGAGATTCCGCCGAATACTCCGGCCGGGGCGATCGCCGAGCGCAAGGTGCGGGAATATCACCAAAAAGCGAAGTTACGAGCACAGGTTTTGGCTAGAGGGTAGATCGCTACCCCTAACCAAAATCCCCACACTGGTTTGACTAGACGTCTCACAGCGGGAGGATTGCAATGCGATTAAGCCATTCTTGGGGTTCGGAGGCTGACCAAATCAGAATCAAATCGTTGATGGCAATTTCTAGGGGAATTCTACGAGAGACAATCAAGAGCCCTGCGCATCGCTGGTTACAGATGAATTGCGCAAATTCGGTGGGCATAGTGCGGCGATCGTGGCTGACTAGAATCCGCTGTTGCTGGGCCGCAAGGGCTAAGACATCTGGATCTTTTACCCCCTCCAAATGAGCTTCTGTTGCGGTTTGAAAGTCAATGTTTGGCTCACGTCGCAGCACACCTGTCACAATCATTTGATTGAGATCAGCATCAGCTTGATAGCGAATAGGCATGGTCTATTCTTGAGCCTTGGCTGCTTTGAGTTTTTGGTAAAGTTCAGGAGCATCTGTCGCCAAGGGCTGGGGCATTGCTGCAAATTCGGCTTCTTCAGCAGCAAGATGGACATCAATTACTTCTCGGTTAGCGAGATAGAACGTAATCGCACCGTAGACTTGCTCTAGATTCAACAGCGGGAAAGATTGTTCAATGGTTTCGGGCAACATCCCGTTACAGAATGCATAGACGATTGAGTCGAGCGAAATTCGGGTTCCGGCGATCCAATAGCCTTGGTTGTAGAATTCTATATACTGTTTGATTTGGGTATTTAGCACGATTTTAGAGTTTTAGTTTAGAGTGCTCGTTCACGAATATCGCTGCTGTAATCGCTGACGAATTGCCTCAACCTCTGTGGTTGCATCGAGTATCTCCCCCCTTTCTGCTTCCACAGCGCCCAATAAAATCTCCTGACGTAGCGCCTCAAAACGTCCTTGATAAATCAACTCTCGTTCTGCCAAAGCCTGTAAACCTGCCACAACCATTTCTTCTAGTGAGAAATACGTCCCATTGGCCAGTTGTTGATCGGTAAACTGCTGTAAATGTGGGGGCAAGGAAAGATTCATTACGGTATTTAAGCGTCAAGCCTTCACTCAATGGTGCGTTTGTCTGTCCATTCTAGCGTCGACGTAAACAACCCATTCAACAACTCGTCTCCCTTGCTCTTCAAGCTCAGGAAACAATCGTAGCAACTGCAACGCTCCACTGCTTTCCCTTGATGCTCGTGCCTACCCACTTGTTAACTGTGTCCAATAGCGGTCATACAACTCATTCACCGCATCATTGAGCGGCATCAAACCCTCACAGCGTCCGATCGCCGGATCGGGTGGAAATAGGCTCGGATCATCCTGTAATTCTGGTGCCAAACGATCAAACGCCACTTTATTCGGCACGGCAAAACTCAGCCGTTTGCAGATTTCTGCCGCCACCTCCGGCTGGAGCATAAAATTCATCCAGGCATAGGCTCCCTCCGGATTCGGAGCCGTCTTGGGAATCGCTAATGTATCCACAAAAACTGTCGAGCCACTCAAGGGCAACACATAAGCTAAATCTTCGTTTTCTTCCATCACCTCATGGGCATCGGAGGAATAACACATGGCCACGAGCAGGTCGCCCGTCAGGATCTGGTTGCGCCAGGCATCGGAGCTAAAGGCGGCGATCGCGGGTTTGAGCGCCCGTAACTTCTCGTAGGCTTGACGAATTTCCGCTGGATCGGTGGCGTTGTAAGAATGGCCGAGCGATCGCAGCGTTGCCCCCATCACCTCGCGCACATCATTGAGCAGGGTAAATCGCTTGTGGAGACGCTCCTCGAGCTGCCAGAGCGAGTCCCAATCCGTGGGGTATTCCGCCGCTGTGAGCAGCCGGGTGTTGTAAATGAGTCCCGTCGTGCCCCAACTCAGGGGCACACTATGTTGATTGTGGGCGTCATAGCTAGGGCTGACAAAGCGTTGAAACAGGCGCTCCATGCCCACCAGTTTGCTGGGGTCAAGGGCTTGCACCAAGTCTAGCTCCACCATTTTCTGCACCATGTAGTCCGAGGGGTAAATGATGCTGTAGCCGCCACCGCCACTGGCCTGGAGTCGCGCCAGCATTGCCTCGTTGGAGTCAAAGACATCAGCGATCGCTCGAATGCCAGTGTTTTCTTCAAACCGCTTGAGCAGATCGCTGTCGGTATAGCCCGCCCAGGTGTAGATGTAGAGTTCATCGCTGGCAGTACGGCTGGGCGTCGGGTTAACGCTGGCCAACGTCCAGCCACAGCCAGAGAGAGCCGCCCCCGAGAGGGCCGCTGCGCCGGTTTGCAAGCCGGTTTGTAAGAAATGACGACGCGAGGCTGGCATAAATTGCAATCCCGTAAGCTGCGATCGGTTGGGTTCCTCCCCCGTCCCCCAAGCCAACCCCAATGTAACGAATCGGTGGGCGATCGGGAATCGATCCCAAGCAACGGTTTCTCGGGGAGAATCCGGTAGGGGGGACGGTAGGGGTGAGCAAACGTTAAAATTTTCCTAACTTTATAAATCTCCCGTCGAATCTCCACTGCTCAAGCTGTTGAGTAATCCGCAGCCGTTCTCAATTTTTCATGTCGTCTCCGCCCCCCCGCCCCACGTATACCAAAAAAAAGGGTCCGCAGATGGCGGGCGACACACGCGGTTCCGACACGGTACACACGAGGTACGCACGCAAGGGCACTCCAACGGCGATGAACTCAGGGGCGCGACCTCGTACGTACGACGTGTCTGTCACATTATAATTATATTACGGTACGTACCGCTGCAGCCAACAACGC
>JBMYQW010000382.1:0-4988 GCA_049601735.1 Spirulinaceae cyanobacterium | reverse complement strand
CTCCAGCGGAGATCCGCCTGCTGTTCGACCCGTGTTGCGCCAAGAACCAAGAACCAGTCTGGGCGTTTGTGCCAGAGGGTATGGCGAGGGTCGTAATACAAATTTAAATCTTGAGCTGTAAAACAATCTTCAAGCGGAATCTGCGGGGAACGGCAGGTTTCTGTTAGCAGTGTGGGTTGAAAGGTATGAAATTCGTCAGGCAAACCCGGTTCCTCCGGATCTTCACTCGGTAGGTCATACATGGTGGGCAGGGGCTGCTGCCAACGGTGAGAGGTAGGAGCTTGAACCATGGCTCAAAGCGTCAAAGAACGATAGAACATTTAAATTATATACAAGGGCAGAGAATGGGTGAAAGCAGAACGGTATTCTCAAGAGTGGGAATCTGTTGTTTTTTCTCTGGTTCCCTTCTGCCTTCATCCCTCGCCCTTCTGCCTTCAAAAATGCCCCGCAAGCCCAAGCTGACCTACGATCGCGGCACCTTGCTCCTCCATCCGCCCCCCCGAAGCCGCAGTTGGCTGGACTGGGCCACTTGGGACGATCGCGTCGAGAAGTTTCGGATTCCCGCGATCGCCTACCGAAATCTCCTCGAAGGTTTACAAGCCGATGGGGTAGAAATCCTGGATGATGCGAAAGCTTTCAATCCGTTGGCACTGCAACCCACTCTCAGCCTGACCCCCTATCCCCACCAACGGGAAGCCCTCACCGCCTGGAAAAAAAGCGATCGCCAAGGTGTGATCGTGCTGCCCACTGCGGCAGGGAAGACTTACTTGGCGCAACTCGCCATTGAATGCACACCGCGCAACACGTTGATCGTCGTGCCCACGCTGGACTTGATGCACCAATGGTATGCCGGATTAGAAAAGGCGTTTCCAGGAACGGAATTGGGACTTTTGGGGGGCGGCAGCCGCGATCGCACCGCCATCCTCATCGCCACCTACAACAGCGCCGCGATCCACGCCGAAACCCTCGGTAATCGCTACGGCTTGTTAATTTTTGACGAATGCCATCACCTGCCGACGGATTTTTTTCGCGTGATTGCCGAATATGCGATCGCCCCCTATCGTCTCGGGCTTACCGCCACACCCGAACGTGCCGATGAAGCCCACAATGAACTGGATCGCTTGATTGGCCCGATTCTTTACCGCAAATCGCCCGATGATCTCTCCGGTCAGGCCCTTGCCGACCACGAAGTTCGCCAGATCAAAGTTACGCTAACCCCCGAAGAACGGGCGCAATACGACGCGGCGATCGCCACCCGTAACAATTTTTTACAAACCAACAATATCTTCTTGGGTAGCCTCCAGGGTTGGCAGCAGTTTGTCCAGGCCTCGGCGCGATCGCCCGAGGGACGCAGAGCCATGTTGGCCCACCGCCAAGCCAAAGACATTGCCCTCGGCACGACGGGTAAACTCCAAGTGCTGACCGAGATTTTGAGCGAGCATTACCCCCGCCGCACCCTAATCTTCACCAACGACAACGCCACGGTCTACCGCATTTCCCAAGACTTCCTCATCCCTGCGCTCACCCACCAAACCCCTGTTAAAGAGCGTCATGAGATTCTGCGCCGCTTCAAAGCGGGGGACTATGGAGCGATCGCAGCTTCCCACGTCCTCAATGAAGGGGTTGATGTCCCCGACGCAGAAATCGCCGTGATTCTCTCCGGTACGGGCTCCACCCGAGAATATATCCAACGGCTCGGGCGGGTGCTGCGGAAGGGCAAACGCGCCAGCAAACAGGCGATTCTCTACGAAGTGATTACCGAAGACACCACGGAAGAGCGGACTTCTGCCCGACGGCGCAGTTCTTCCTCCGCAACTGGGCAGTGGGAACTCTTGCCGCAATATGGTCAAGATCAACCGTCTACTCGTCGTGCTGCCGAGACGGGGCGATCGGAGGAAGGTTCAAGTTGGGATGGATAAGACTCAGTGCATCGCAAGACTCCGTTGCTAAGATAACAGCCTAAATGTTGCCCAAAAGAACAATGGATCGACAAGCTGAATATGATCAAGACTTCTATGCTTGGATTACTCGGAACGTGGAATTGCTGCGCGTCGGTCGTTTGACGGAAATTGACTGTGAGCATATTGCCGAGGAACTGGAGAGCATGGGCAAACGAGACCTTCGTCACCTTCGCAGCCGTCTACAAGTGTTAATTCTGCACCTGCTCAAATGGCGATATCAGCCCGAGCGGCAAGGCAAAAGCTGGTTAGCGACGATTGACCATCAACGGGATGAAATCGAAGCCCTATTGCTCGATAGCCCTAGCTTGAGGGGGCGCTTAACAGAAAATCTGGCAAGCGTTTACACCAAAGCCGTTCGGGATGCTGGCCGAGAAACGGGTCTTGTCCCAGCCACCTTCCCAGCAGCCTGTCCGTTTGACATTCAGGATATTCTGGCGGAGGGATTTCTGCCCTCGGATAGTGGGGAGCATGATGGCTAGGATGAGCAGGGTTGAGTTTACGGCCACACCTCAGTGAGATCGAGCACGAATCCGGGTAAGACGGGATCACCCGCCAGAGACGACGGCTTTGGCAAGATCGCCACGGCCTGTTGCGGTTGGTAAACTTCAACCGTCATGTTTTGGCGATCGATCAGCCAACCCAGTTGCGCCCCGTTGGCAAGATATTCGCGCATTTTTTCCTGGACGGGCTTGAGGTTGTCAGAGGGCGACCGCAACTCCAAAACAAAATCAGGACACAATGGTGCAAATCCCTCCTGCTCTTCTGGCGTTAGCGCCTCCCACCGGGCTTGACTGACCCAAGCGGCATCGGGTGAGCGGGTTGCGCCATTGGGCAAGTGAAACCCACTAGAGGAGTTAAACGCCTTACCTAAACGAGTTTGACGGTTCCATAGCCAAAGCTGGCCCTCAATATCCAGGTTACGATTGCCGGTAAAACTTCCAGTCGGCGGCATAACGATGAGTTCTCCAGTGGCGGCTTGTTCCAAGCGGCGATCGCGGTTGACTCGGGCTAGTTCACAGAACTACGCGTGGGTCAACTGAAGCGTACTGGGAATGGTGACGGCGGGCATGGGTAAACTTCCACAGGGTCATTGATCTAGTCTAACGGAGATGGCTGATTGCGAGGTTGTGCTGACTTTTCCCCAGCATTAGCTGCAGCCAATTCCGCCTGCCAATGGGGCCATTGTTCGACAATAATCACCAGCAACGTTGCCACCATGAATCCGGAGACTACCGCCAAAATCATGACCTGAAGCAATGATGTGCGGTTTTCTTGAATGTCTCCCTCGGCTGCGATCTCGATTGGTAAGAGGTCTTGACTGGCTTGTTCAAGATTATTCCTCAACTCCGCCAGATACTCGGCTTGAAATTCTAGTGCGGCCTGCTCCCGCAGGGCGATCGCTCGCTGGGCTTCGAGGGCTTCAAGGCGGGGGATATTCTCAGCCGGGAGTTGGGCGATCGCGCTCTCCAGTTGGCTTAGGGTTTGCTGGGCTTGCTGTTGCTGTACTTCAAGCTGTTGGGTGCGAGTGGCGATCGCTTGCTCTAGGGGAACTTGCCATTGCTCGGCTAATCCCTCAATCACGAGGGTCGTGGGTATCGCTTCGAGTTGGTCGAGGTTGGCGGCGGTTAACTCGAACGTCAGTTGAGTTGCTATCTTATTGTAGTTCGGGCTTTGGACACCAGCATCAAGATCGAGTTTAGTAAGGGCAGTCAATGCCCAAGCACCGAGATTATCCACAACTGCAATCTGCGGCGGTGCAGCAGAGTCCGTTGATTGTCCTAAAAGGTCAAGGAGTAGGAATGGATCGGCGATTTGCAGCGTAGCCGATCGCTGATAGGAAGAGGGCTGGGTTAAGGAGACGGTACTAATGATGGCGGCGATCGGAATCGTTACGCTGCCAACCGAACGCCACCGCCGCTTGAAAAAGCGGATGATATCAACCAGGGAAATTTCATCTTCGTCGTATTGCTCGACGGTGCTTGGATCTTTAGACATAGCTGGATTGCGGCAGATTCAGTTGCAGGGGTAGCATACCGTGAATTTAGGACATTCCCCGGAAAAATGCTCTGCCCCCTTCTCATCTGAGAGTTAATCCTGTATTGTTCGGTATTAGCGAAAAATAGCTTAAGCCAATCACGCTCACGCAAGAGCGTCATGGAAGTGGGCTTTGACGGTCATCTGGATCTCAGTCTCTTCCCCGCAGCCTTCTCAACACCATCGGAGGTCGAAGTGCAGAAAAAGTGTGTCCGAAATCGGAAGCGGTCAAAGCGGCGAGCAATTTATTGTCCTGAGCATGGCTGCTATCTCGATAGCGTCAGTCAGAAATATTCGCTTTATACCGAGTCGGCTGATGTGTTGCGATCGCGTGGTCTGAATCGTTTTTCTGCGCTAACTTTAATTGCGACTCACACAACTGTACTGCTGACAGGAGAATGGCTAGAGCAGTTTTGGTGTCCTGAATGCGAGGATACGGAATGGTATCATGTCAAGCGAGTGGGCGATCGCAACTATGAATTGCGTCGCGCACCTCAGACCCTTTGGTTGCAAGCGACGGGGGTGATTAATCCGGCTGGTAATCCATCAGTAGGGCAGTTCACGCGGCGTCAGGCCCGTGCTCAAGGGAAAATTCGGGATTTTGGGCTGTGTACAACACATTAACTGAGCCGATTGTTGGAGTGTGTTTCGTTTCTAGCGCATAGCGGTTGGCCAAACCAAAAGCAACTGTATTAGCTTGAATTTTAATGAGGTTACTGTGGCGATCGCCCCCTTACTCCATTCCCCTGACACCTTGAACATCTGTTGGGAACACCTGCCGGATAATTTTGTCTTACCGGATGACCCTGTGGAAAGTGATTTTCAGCCGCTACTCGCAGCCGCCTTGCGAGAATCTTTAGAATTAGCCAGGTTGATTCCCGAATCTTGTTTAATGACATCTAACTTTGGTCTCTCATTGTCCGTATCATTGACAATGTCAATACTTCGGACACTTTTTGAGATAGAGGCTTAAATCCTCATTCTACCGTCAGC